>NC_006177.1:972582-1296776 GCF_000009905.1 Symbiobacterium thermophilum IAM 14863 | reverse complement strand
GAGCACCTCCATCGCGCCGCCGGTCTGCTCGCGAGAGCCGAGGAGCCGGGCGGGCATGACCCGGGTTTCGTTGATCACCAGCCCGTCCCCGGGGCGCAGGTACTCGGGCAGGTCGCGGAAGCAGCGGTGCTCGATGGCACCGCTTGCCCTGTGCACCACCATCAGCCGGGAGGCGTCGCGCGGCTCCACCGGCTTCTGGGCAATCAGTTCCTTGGGAAGGTCGTAGTCAAAGTCCGAGAGTCGCACTTCAGCGGGTCTCCACCTTCGTGCCGGTATAGTAGTGGGTCAGGATCTCGATGTAGCTCTTCCCCAGCAGGGCCATGCCGTGCGCGCCCCACTGGGACATGCCGACCCCATGGCCGTGACCGCTGCCGCTGACCACGATCGCCTCGGGTTCGGCCTTCGGCGCCGGTCGGGGCTCAGGCAGCGGCTCGGGCTGGGGCTCGGGCTGTGGCTCGGGCTGGGGCTCGGGCTGGGGCTCGGGCTGGGGCGCCGGAGCCGGCGTCGGTGCGCCACCCTGCTCGGGCTCCCGCGGGCGGGCGTCGCCCCGCGACGGCACCGTCGCGCCGGGCCGGGGCACCGCGCCCACGACGACATATCCGTGGGCCGAGGCCACCGCCGCGAGGCCCTCCAGCGGCTGCGCCACGCCGCCCGCGCCCAGGGCGTAGCTGCCGACGACCGGCCGGGCCCGGACGAGGCCGTCCGCCCCCAGCACGGCCACCGGAGCGGCCTTCGGCCCCTGCTCCGGCGCCGGATCCGGTGCGGGCTGAGGTTCAGATTCCGTTGCCGGTGCGGGCGCTGGCGCCGGCTCGGGCTCGACCGCCGGATCGGCGTCCGGGTCCGCCACGGACACGGGGCCCTCGGCCCCCGCCAGCGCGATCTGCCGGGGCGGCGCGGGCAGTCCGAGGGCGCTGCGCATCTGTTGCATGGTCAGGGTCCGGGAGCCCTCCGTGCCGACCACCTCCCAGGTAGCCGGCCTCCCACTGGCCGCGGGACGGCCCGGCGTGACCGCCGTCACCCGGCCCACGCCGAAGCCGGCGGCCTCCAGCCGCTGGCTGAACTCGTCCACCGTGAAGGTGCTGGACCAGGCAGTGTACCGGTTCTCCGGCAGGGCATCGTAGTCGGGTACCCCGCGCAGGTACCCCTGCGGCGACCCCCCGGTCCAGATATCCTCGTTGTTCTCGGTGTGGCCGCCCGAAGAGGAGTGGTAGTAGGCCGCAACGACGCGCCCCTGGTAGGTGATCACCTCGCCGGCCGTGGCCAGGACCGCCGCGGTGGCGCCGGGCTTCTCCTGGGCGATGCCCAGGTAAGCCTGGTCGTCGACGGTGGCGCGCAGGTCGAAGCCGTCCTCGGCCCACCGCCCCAGGTTGGCGACGGCGTAAGAGCGGGAGGCCACCGCCTGGGCCTTGAGCGCCTCCTCCGGCCAGCGGTGATCCATCTCCGCCGGGACGACGGAGAGGAGGTAGTCCTCCAGGTTGACGACGTTCACCACGGACAGCTGCCCCTTGGCCGTGACCACCAGCTGGATCTCGCCGCGGTAGGCCCTTCCCTGGAAGCTAATATACCCGCCGGGGAAGGGCACCAGCCGGACAGGGCCGGCGAACCACGACTGCAGGGGCTCCACGAACAGGCCGCCGCCGGTGAGGACGGCGCGCACGGAGGCGCCGGCCGGCACCTCCCCCAGGACCCCGCCGTCGGCGACGATCCAGAGGCCGCCTGTGCTGCCGATCTCCGCCGCCGTCTGGCCCCACGCCAGGCCGACCCGCACCGGGAAGTCCGCCGGCGGCGCCGGGACGGCCTCGTCCCCCGTCTCAGCCAGGGCGATGCGCGACCACGCGCCCGGCACGGGAGTCACCAGAACCAGCAGGAGCGCCGTGAGCAACGCCGTGGCAAGGGTGAAACGGGCTCGCAACGGGGCCACCGCCTTTACCTCAGGTTGGGAAAATCTATGACTCAATCGTTCGCTCCATCAAAGATGTTCTCCTCCCTGCGGGCGCAGAAAGGGGGTCGGCTGCCCGACCCCCTCACGCATTCGTCCCGCGCCAGAGCGCCCGTTCCGGCCCCCCGGTCGGGCCGGTCATCGTCCCCCGGACCGGTGCGCTTCTGCCCGGATGGGCATTGCCGGCCCTGGCTTCCCTGCCCCGGCCGGTTCCGCTGCCGGGCCGGGTTGCCCCGGTCGGGGTTGCCCCGGTTGGACCGGCCGGTCGCCTCCGTCGTCATCCCGCGCCGAACGGCCGTTGGCGGAGCCGTTCTTGCCGGGGCCGCCCTTGTCGGAGCCATCCTTGCCAGCGTTCGCCTTGCCGGCGTTACCGGGCCGGCCGTCATCGAGGCGGCTGCCCTTGGAGTCACCCTGGGGCGCGCCGCCATTGCCCGGGCTGTCCTTGCCCGGGCCATCCTTCCCTGGGTTGCTCTTGCCGGGGTTGGCCGCGCCCGGGCCATCCTTCCCTGGGTTGCTCTTGCCGGAGTTGTCCTTGCCCGGGCCATCCTTCCCTGGGTTGCTCTTGCCCGGGTTGTCCTTGCCTGGGCCATCCTTCCCTGGGTTGCTCTTGCCGGGGTTGGCCTTGCCCGGGCCATCCTTCCCTGGGTTGCTCTTGCCCGGGTTGTCCTTGCCTGGGCCATCCTTCCCTGGGTTGCTCTTGCCGGGGTTGGCCGCGCCCGGGCCGTCCTTGCCTGGGTTGCTCTTGCCAGGGTTGTCCTTGCCCGGGCCATCCTTCCCTGGGTTGCTCTTGCCCGGGTTGTCCTTGCCCGGGCCGTCCTTGACCGGGTTGCTCTTGCCGGGGTTGGCCGCGCCCGGGCCGTCCTTGACCGGGTTGCTCTTGCCGGGGTTGGCCGCGCCCGGATTCCCCTTGCCTGGGCTGTCCTTGCCCGGCTTATCCTTCCCCCGGTCACCCTTGCCTGAGCTGTCCTTGCCGGAGTTGCCGGTCCAGAGGTTCCACCAGCTGTTGCTGTGCCGCTCCTCCCGACCGTCGTCAGCCCGCCCGTGGACGCCCCTGTCCCCGGCCGCGGCCGGCGTGGCGGCCGGCTGCGCCGGCGCCCGCCGCTGCTCGGCCCGGCTGAACACCTCGCCGGGGTCGATGCCCAGCGACTTCAGGAACTGGCCGGGCGGCACGTCGCGGATCGCGTCCGCCGTCACCTCCGGATGGTCGGCCTGCACCTCCTCCAGGATGATCAGCCTGGGCACCGTCAGGTCCTGTCGGCGGGCCTCCTCCACCTCGTCGGGGGTGGCCTGCACGACGGCGACGCCGGCCAGCGGGGCGGCGCCCTGACTCTCAGCCTCCTGAACCACCACGAACTGCAGGGCGCTGCGCGACTGCTCCACGATGGACTGGGTCAGCCCGGCGGACCGGCCCGTCCCGGCAAGCGGCGCCACCGCCACCACGACGGCGCTGTCGTCGGCGGCGGGGTTCAGCTTCCCGAGCCGGATGGCCTGCGCCGCGATGGCCCGGGTTACCGCCTCGACCGGCCGCCGGCGCCACTCAATCTGATCCAGCACCTCCTGGCCGTCCGCGTTCAGGCCCTCGGCCTCCACCACGTGCCGGCGGCCGTTCACGGTCAGCTGGATGCTCGGGTTGATGTCGATCATGACCAGCGCGGCCGGCTGGGCCAGGCTCCAGTGCCAGTACCCGACCGGCGCCAGAACCGCCAGCAGCACCGCGGCGGCTGCCGCCGCCCATATCCGGGCCCATCGCCGCAGCCCGGTCCCGGCATCCAGCGCGGGCACGAGGATCTCATCGCCCACCGCCGGGTCTCCGGCAGGCAGGGGAACGCGCCGGAACTCGCCCGTGGGGGTGAGCACGATCCCGGTCTTCCCCTCCACCTCCAGCAGAATGCCCTTCTGCATATGCGATGCCTCCTCGTGCATCTATACCGCGATGTAGCCTCGCAGGTAGACGAAGTCCTCCAGGAGCAGCAGCGCGACGGCGATGATGTACTTGCGCTGTCGCTCCAGCGTCTTGCGGCTGACCTCCACCCGCCGCTCCAGCTGCTTCAGGGGGAGCTCCCGGCGGCTGAGCAGGTGCCCGGCGAGCGCCGGGTCCTCGGCCACCATGCGGGCAATGGCGATCGCCCGTTCCCGGGCGTCGACGTGCTTGGGCGACGCCTCGACGAGGTCGCTGAACCGGATGCCGAACTCCGCCAGCCGGCGGGCGTAACGGGCGATCTCCTGCCTCCGTTCCTCGGCCTCCACCTGGCGCTGATGGGCGGCGATGGCCTCCTGCATCTCCAGCCCCTGCAGGGGGTTGCCGGCGTCATCTTCGGTTGTGAACTCGCTGAGCGGAACCTCCACCCGGCCCGCGTTCCGGCGGTAAAAGTCCACCAGCCGCCGCCGGATCACCATCTCCGCAAAGGGGATGAACGCGTTGCCCCGCTCCGGGTCGAACTTGTCGATCGCTTCGTTGAGGGCGATCAGACCCACCGAGACCTCCTCGTCCCGCCCGACCCTGAGATAGCGGCCTGTGACCTGGCTGCCCACCCGCAGGACGAGCGGTGTGTAGGCGCGGATCAGCTCTTCGCGTGCGGCCTTGTCGCCGGCCCTGGCCGGCCCTAGCAGCCGTTCCGCGGGAGAGGGGCCCCGCTCACCCGTGCCGTCCGAGAGGCTCAGCAGGAAGGTCAGCAGCAAATCCGTCACCTCTCGTCTGTCAGAGTGATTCGCCGGCGCTGCGCCGTTTCAGGGGGCAACCGCAACGGGAACCCAGTGGAACCCACGTGCGCCGGTAGGTCAGAACAGCCGGGGCTGGACCGGGCCCTCGGGCTCGTCGGGGTGATCGGTGTAGGGGATGTTCAGATACTCGTAGGCGGCCCGGGTCGCCACCCTCCCCCGCGGGGTGCGCTGCAGGAAGCCGATCTGCATGAGGTAGGGCTCGTACACGTCCTCGATCGTCTCCGGCTCCTCGCTGGTGGCCGCGGCGATGGTGTCCAGGCCCACGGGGCCTCCGCCGTAGTGGTGGATGATCGTCAGCAGCACCTTGTGATCCACCGTGTCCAGCCCCATGGCGTCGACTCCCATCATCCGCAGGCCGGCGTCAGCCACGTCGCGGGTGATGACGCCGTCCGCCCGGACCTGGGCGTAGTCCCGGAGCCGTCTCAGGAGCCGGTTCGCCACCCGGGGCGTCCCCCTGGAGCGGCGGGCGATCTCCCGGGCCCCGCCCGGATCGAGCGGCACGTTCAGGATGCGGGCCGCCCGCATCAGAATCCGGGTCAGCTCCTCCTCGCTGTAAAACTGCAGCTGCAGCACCACGCCGAACCGGTCCCGCAGCGGCGAGGTGAGGGCGCCGTAACGGGTGGTGGCGCCGATCAGGGTGAACCGGGGCAGGTCGAGCCGCAGGGTGCGCGCCGCCGGCCCCTTGCCCAGGATGATGTCGAGGGCGAAGTCCTCCATGGCCGGGTAAAGCGTCTCCTCCACCAGCCGGTTGAGCCGGTGGATCTCGTCGACGAAGAGCACATCCCCTTCGGAGAGCTGGGTCAGGATCGCGGCCAGGTCGCCCTGATGCGAGATCGCCGGGCCGGACGTGATGCGCAGGTTCACGCCCATCTCGTGCGCGATGATGTGGGCCAGGGTCGTCTTGCCCAGCCCGGGCGGCCCGTACAGCAGCACGTGATCCAACGGCTCGCCCCGTTTCTTCGCCGCCGCGATATAGATGGAGAGCTGCTCCTTCACCCGCTCCTGGCCGGGGTAGTCCGCCAGCCGCTGCGGACGGAGGGTTTCCTCGATGCGCGCGTCCTCCGGCCTGCGGTGGCCGGAGACGAACCGTTCCTCACTCATGCCGCATTACCCCCGGTAGAGTTGCTTCAGAGCCAGGCGGACCAGGGTCTCCACCGACGGCGCCTCGCCGGCCTCGGCCCGCACCCGGGCCAGGGCCGCAGCCGCCTCGCCGCGGCTGTACCCCAGCGCGATGAGCGCCTCGGACGCCTCGGCCCAGGCGTCGCCGGCCGGAGCCACCGCGACGGGCAGGCCGTCAGGAACCCCCCCGCCCCCGGCGGGCACGGCGCCGATCTTGTCCTTCAGCTCCAGCACCAGCCGTTGGGCCGTCTTCCGGCCGATGCCGGGCACCCGGCAGATGGCGTCGAGGTCCTCGAACGCCACCGCCCGCCGGAACGCTGCGGGATCCGTGGTGGAGAGCACCGCGAGGGCCACCTTGGGCCCGACGCCGTCCACCCGCAGCAGCAACTCGAAAAGGTCGTACTCGGCCTGGGTCAGAAAGCCGTACAGGGTCAGGGCGTCCTCCCGCACCTGCAGGTAGGTGTACAGCTGCACCGCGGCGCCCTGGGCCGGCAGGCGCGACCGCGTGGAGGCGGGGACGAGGCAGCGGTAGCCCACCCCCGCCACATCAATGACGACCCAGTCGGCGC
The DNA here is from genome assembly GCF_000009905.1 of Symbiobacterium thermophilum IAM 14863. Taxonomy (GTDB): domain Bacteria; phylum Bacillota; class Sulfobacillia; order Symbiobacteriales; family Symbiobacteriaceae; genus Symbiobacterium; species Symbiobacterium thermophilum. Next base: position 1,290,428 of record NC_006177.1, on the reverse strand, counting down.
CGGCGGTTACCAGCTCGCCGCGCAGATGTGCAATCATGCTACGACAGACCTCCCAACCGGGCGGTGAGCCGCTCGCTGTGCAGGCCCGCCAGGGCGACGGCCAGGGCGTCGGCCGCGTCGTCCGGCTTCGGGATCTCCGGCAGCCCCAGCAGGGCCTGGACCATGCGCTGCACCTGCGCCTTGTTGGCGCGGCCGTAGCCGGTGACGGCCATCTTCACCTGCATCGGCGTGAACTCCCGGACCGGCACGCCGCTGTCCGCCGCGGCCAGCAGCACCACGCCCCGCGCCTGGCCCACGTGGATGGCCGTGGTCACGTTCCGCCCGAAGAAGAGCTCCTCCACCGCCAGGGCGTCGGGCCGGTGCCGGGCCATGAGGTCGGCGAGGCCGCGGTAGAGCGCCTGCAGCCTGAGCTCCGGCCGCATGTCGGGCGGGGTCTCCAGGCAGCCGTACTCCACCGCCCGCTCCCGCCCTGCGCCCGCGTCCTCCACGATGCCGTAGCCCATCCTTGCCGTGCCGGGGTCGATGCCGAGAATCCGCAAGGGCCCACCACCTCAGTTGCACGTTCGCTTACCGTTGTCTTGTTCGGGGTCCGAACAGGCTTGTCCTGCCCGGGCCCGGATTTCCGGTTGAAGCGAGCCAGGAGGCATGCTATTCTCAGGGAGTCGTAGAACCATACCTCAACTAACGCGCTGGCGGAGAGGGGACCCGAATATGGCAACCAGACGCCGCACGCTGTCCATCGTCCTGGCCGTCCTGCTGTTGCTCCTCGGGGGCTTCGCGGCCACGGCCTGGTTCGGCACGGGCCCGGTGAACGTGCTGCTGATGGGGCTGGACGAGGGCAGGACCCGCACCGACGTGGTGGTCCTGGCGCACCTGGAGCCCCGCAAGGGGATGCTCACCCTGCTGTCGCTGCCCAGGGACACCCTGGTGGAGATCGACTGCGCGCCCCTCAGCGAGTGGTGCGTGACGCCGGACAAGCTGGCCCACGCCCACGCCTACGGCGGCGAGCGCGGGCCGGAGGTCACGGTCGAGACGGTGGAGCGGCTCCTGGGGGTGGACATCGACCACTGGGTGCGGGTGGACTTCGAGGGCTTCCAGAAGGTCGTGGACCTCTTGGGCGGCGTGGACCTCGTCATCGACCAGGACATGCATTACGAGGACCCGTACGCGGACCCGCCGCTCCACATCCACTTCGAGGCGTCGGAAGAGCCGCAGCACCTGGACGGGCAGCGGGCGCTGGAGTTCGTCCGTTACCGCGGCGTCACCGGCGACATCGGCCGGACCGAGCGCACCAAGCAGTTCCTGGTGGCGCTGGCCCGGAAGGCCCGGGAGACCCAGTCGCTGACCCGGCTGCCCTCGGCCATCCGCACGGGCCTGGCGTACGTCGACACCGACATCGACGTCCGTACCGCCTTCTCCCTGGCCATCGCCGCGCTGCGGGTGGACCTGGACAGGACCCGGATGGAGACGCTGCCGGGCTGGGACGACCCCGGACACCGCCGGGGCTGGGTCTGGGTGCCGGACGAGGAGGCGGTGGCCGAGGTGGTCGACCGGCTGATCCTCCACCCGGAGCCGCCGGCTGATGAGCCGGAGGTCGGAAGCGAAGACTAACTTGCTGTCTGGAAATCATGTCCCGCCTCCCCAAGCCTCGCGGGGATAGGTATAATAATTGCGGTGCGTATTGGCGCGGCTAGTTTGCATTTCAGTTGATCCTGAATCCGTGCGCAAGACAGGAGGTAGTCCCATGAACCTACGTCAGCGGGCGGCCGTAGCGCTCCTCTCCCTGTGCGCCCTGGTCCTCAGCGCCTGTGGCGGCTCCCAGCAGCCTCCCAGCAACCAGCCCCCGTCGGGCGGCGGGCAGCAGCAACAGCAGCAGGAGCCGCAGGGGTCGGCGGAGCCCAAGGAGATCGTGGTCTACACCTCGCACCAGGCCGACATCCACGAACCGCTGTTCAAGGCTTTCGAAGAGGCCACCGGCATCAAGGTGACCCCGGTCTACGCGGCCACGGGCGAGCTCTTCCAGCGGATGCGGGCGGAGGCCAACAACCCGCTGGGCGACGTGATCTTCGGCGGCGGCGCGGAGACCCACGAGGCCAACAAGGACCTCCTGCAGCCCTACGTGCCCAAGGAGATCGACAAGCTGGCGCCGGGCACCGTGGCCAAGGACAACAGCTGGACGGGCTTCACCGCCCTGCCCATCGTGATCATGTACAACACCAACCTGCTGACGGCCGACGAGGCGCCCAAGAGCTTCGCCGACCTGACCGACCCCAAGTGGGCGGGCAAGATCGCCATGCCTGACGCGGCCAAGTCCGGCTCCGCCTACACCACCGTGGTGACGATCCTGCACGCGATGGGCCGGGACGACGGCAAGGGCTGGGAGGTCATGAAGCAGATCGCGGCCAACGCCAAGATCCTGGCCTCGTCCTCCCAGGGCCCGAAGGGCACGAATGACGGCGAGTACGCCGTGTCCCTGACCCACGAGGAGGCGGCGTTCAAGTACGTCGCGGCGGGCGGCCCCGTGGGGATCGTCTACCCCGCAGAGGGCACCTCCAACGTGCCTGATGCCGTCGCGATCATCAAGGCTGCGAAGCACCCGGAGAACGCCAAGGCGTTCATCGACTTCATGGTCTCGCAGCAGATGCAGGAGTACGTGGCCAAGGAGCTGAACCGGCGTCCGGTGCGCACGGACGTCGCCCCGCCGGAGGGCCTGGAGGACGTGTCGAAGATCAAGTTCCTGGACTACGACATGGACTGGGCGGCGAACCAGCGCGAGGCCGTCCTCGACCAGTGGAAGGACATCGTGGTCCAGTAGCCGGCGGCCCTGATGGGGTGCTCCCTTGACGGGAGCACCCCACTGTCCTCATTGGGATGCGAACTTGTCAACGTGGAGGTCGGATGAATGTCGAAGGTCACCATCGAAGGAGTTGTCAAGCGCTTTGAGGGCCACACGGCGGTGAACGGGGTCTCCCTCACGGTGGAGTCCGGGGAGCTGTTCACGCTGCTGGGGCCGAGCGGCTGCGGCAAGACGACGCTCCTGCGGGTGCTGGCGGGCTTCTACCGTCAGGACGAGGGCAACGTGCGGTTCGGCGACCAGCTCGTGAACGACGTTCAGCCCCACAAGCGCAACACCGGCATGGTGTTCCAGAACTACGCGGTGTTCCCGCACATGACCGTCTTCGACAACGTGGCCTACGGCCTCAGGGCCCGCCGCGTCGGGGGCGAGGAGCTGAAGCGGCGGGTGATGGAAGCCCTGGAGATGGTGAGGATGGCCGATCTCCGGGACCGCATGCCGGCCCAGCTCTCCGGCGGTCAGCAGCAGCGGGTGGCCCTGGCCCGGGCCCTGGTGATCCAGCCGCAGCTGCTGCTGATGGACGAGCCGCTATCCAACCTGGACGCCAAGCTGCGCATCGAGATGCGGACCGAGATCCGGCGGCTGCAGCGGCAGTACGGCATCACCACCATCTACGTCACCCACGATCAGGAGGAGGCCCTGGCCATCTCCGACCGCATCGCCGTGATGAACCAGGGCCGTGTGGAGCAGGTGGGCACGCCGAGGGAGATCTACTTCCACCCGCAGACGGTCTTCGTCGCCGGCTTCATCGGCACGACCAACCTGCTGCGGGGTCGGGTGGAAGGCGGCCAGGTCAGGGCACTGGGCGCCGTGGTGCGGGAGGTGGCCGCCCCCGACGGCGACTGCACGGTGGCCGTCCGGCCGGAGAAGATCGCCCTGGGCGGAGGCGAGGTCACCTTCACCGGCTTCGTGGAGGAAGCGCTGTTCGTGGGCAGCGCCACCACGGTGTTCGTGCGGACCCCCGCCGGCGAACGCATCGAGGTCCGACTCCCCAACGAGATCGACCCGCCCCGGGTCGGCGAGCAGGCCACCTTCGGCTTCCGGCGCGCCGCGGCGGCGGTCTTCGGCGCACAGGGCGAGGTGTTGCCGTGATGGCGGGCGCGCGGTTCTGGCGGAAGTGGACGTTCTGGCACTGGGTGACCGCAGTCTCGCTGCTCGTCCTGGCGGTGGTGCTGGTCTACCCGGTGGGCCAGCTGCTGATCAAGTCCTTCGTCGCCAAGGACGGCGGCTTCACCCTGAAGAACTACGTCACCTTCCTGAGCAAGCGATACTACCGGCTGGCCCTGACCAACAGCCTCTGGGTCTGCACGGTCTCCACGATCATCGCCACGGCCATCGGCGTCCCCATGGCCTTCCTGCTGACCCGGTACCGGCTGCCGGGGAAGCCCCTCATCCGCACCCTGATCATCCTGTCGCTGCTCTCGCCGCCCTTCATCGGCACGTATTCCTGGATCGTGCTCCTGGGGCGGGCGGGCATCATCACCCGGGCCATGGAGGCCATCGGGATCACGCTCCCCACCATCTACGGCCCCCGGGGGATCATCCTGGTGTTCTCCCTCCACTTCTTCCCCTACGTCTACCTGTTCACGTCCGCGGCCCTGCAGTCCATCGACCGGTCGCTGGAAGAGGCCGCCGCGAACCTGGGCGTGAACGGCTGGACCCGCTTCCGCACCGTCACCCTGCCCCTGGTGCTGCCGGCGATCTCCGCCGGCGCCCTGATGGCGTTCATGTCCGCGCTGGCCGACTTCGGCACGCCGCAGCTCATCGGCGAGGGCTTCCAGCTCCTGCCCATCGCCGCCTACTCCGAGTACATGAACGAGATCGGCGGCAACCCCGGCATGGCCGGCGCCCTGTCGATGGGGCTGGTGGTCATCTCGGCCGTGGCCCTCTTCCTGCAGCGGTGGGTCACGCGCAGGAGCTTCTCCATGAGCAGCCTGCGGCCGCCTGAGGTGGTCGACCTGCCGCTGGGCCGGAAGATCCTCGCCACCGCCTTCTGCTACCTGGTGGTGCTGGTGGCGATCCTGCCCCAGGTGGTCGTGGTCGTCTCCTCGTTCCGCAAGACCAAGGGGCCGATCTTCCTGAGCGAGTTCGGACTGGACAACTACATCACCATCTTCGACCGGGTGCCCGGGGCGGTGGCCAATACGTTCCGGCTCTCCACCGTGGCCATCGTCATCATGGTGATTGCCGGCCTGCTGATGGCCTACGTGATCACCCGGCGGCGCAGCGCGGCCACGGCGGCGCTGGACGTCATGCTCCTGGTCCCCTACGTGCTGCCGGGCACGGTCATCGGCATCGCGCTGGTCACCGCCTTCAACCGGCCGCCGCTGGTCCTCACCGGCACGGCGACCATCCTCATCCTCTCCTACGTGATCCGCAAGATCAGCTACACCGTCCGCTCCGCCTCGTCGGTGCTGACCTCCCTCGACCCCTCGCTGGAGGAAGCTTCCATTAACCTGGGCGTGGGGCCGGTGGCCTCGTTCTTCCGGGTGACGGCGCCGCTGGTCTTCAAGGGCGTGCTCGCAGGCGCGGTGCTCTCGTGGGTGACCACCATCAACGAGCTCTCCAGCACCATCATCCTCTACCATGCGGGCACGATCACCATGCCGGTGGCCATCTACTCGCAGGTCATCTCCGACAACTTCGGCCTGGCCGCCGCACTCAGCACGATCCTGACCCTGGCGACGGTGGTCTCGCTCTGGCTGTTCAACAAGCTGGCGGGCAAGGACAGCGGCCTGCTGATGTAGCTCTGACAGCGGGGGCCCGATTCTGCGGCGCGCAACCGCGCCGCCACACAGGAGGTCGTTCACGTGGCGATCAAGGCGGTCATCTTTGACCTGGGCGGCGTCATCTTCACGCTGGGCGAGCAGGGGTACCGGCGGGAGGTGGCCCGGCGGCTGGGGCTCGGCGACGCGCTGCCGGCGGCCTATGAGGAGGCGCTGCCGGCCCTCCAGCGGGGCGAGCTTGCGGAGGACGATCTGTGGGAGCGGCTCTCCGGCAGGCGGGTGCCCCTCGACGCCTTTGATGACGCCTGGGAGGCGCACTTCCGGGTGAACCCGGAGATGCTGGCCCTGGCCGCCGAACTGCGGGACCGGGGCCTGAAGACGGCGATCCTGTCCAACACGCAGGCCTCCCACGTGGCCATCATGCGGCGCATGGGCGTGCTGGCCCCCTTCGACCCGGTGCTGATGTCCTGTGAGGTGGGCTGCCGCAAGCCGGAGCCGGCGATCTTCCGGCTGGCGCTGGAACGGCTCGGGCTCCCGGCGGAGCAGGTCGCCTTCGTGGACGACGTGCCTGAGTTCGTCGCCGCGGCCCGCAGCCTGGGCATCCACGGAATCCGCCACACCGGCGACGTGGCCGCGACCCGCGCGGCGCTGCTGGCGCTGGTGGGCGAGTAGCCCCGGCAAAGGAAGACCCCCACCGCAACCGGTGGGGGTCTTCTGCGTGCGCTCCGTCAGTTCGCCGACCCGTCGCCCGCGAACAGCGACTCGGCGACCTGGATGAGCACCTCCGGGTCCACGTCGCCGTCCAGCGTGATTTCGGTAATCCGGCCGTCCGGCTCTTCCACCCAGAGGTACAGCAGGTTCAGGCTGTCCGGCGTCCAGTCATCCGTGGGCTCCACCCCTTCCGGCGGCTCCACGTGGACGGGCTCGACGTCCTCCCGCAGGAAGGCCGGGTGTCCCGCCACCTCCAGCTGCTCCGTGCCCGGCGGCCAGGAGATCCACTGCGCCTCACCGAACAGCGACTGGCGGATGTGGATGCGCCGCCCGTCCGCCGACTGGTACGCCTCGGTCACGTAGAAGTGCTCGGGATCCTCCAGCAGCTCCCACTGTCCGTCCTCGGTGTGCAGCCACTCAAAGGCGCCCGCCGGCCCGTTCAGAAGCGTAAACCCTTCCGGGACCCAGGCCGGGCTGCGCAACGGGAAGGTCGCGAGCTGCGCCGTCTCCTCCGGCGAGTAGTACTCCGGCATGGGCATGTCCGCCGGCCAGTCGCCGGATACCCGCTGCGCGTACTCCTGCTGCGTCATGTTCCGGATGCCAACGCCCAGGATCCTCTCCACCGCGTCGGCCACCATGGACGAGTTGCTGCCCACCAGCAGCAGGCCCGCGACCGCGGCGGCGGCCACGCCGACCTTCCACCTGGCGCCTGCCCGCCGCCGCTGCGGGGCGGCCAGGGCGCGTCCGGCCAGTTCGGGCGAAAGCGCCGGGGCATCGGGCAAGGCGTCGGCGTACGTCAGAGAACGGAGGTACTGCTCAACCTGCGCGTCCGACCACTTCGTCTCGCTCACGGCTCAACCCCCCATGCTTCCAACTGCCGGCGAAGAAGCTGTCGGGCCCGGTGCAGCCGGCTGTGCACCGTGCCCACCCGCACCCCGGTGATGCGGGCGATCTCGGCCGCGTCCAGCCCCTCGAAGTAGTGGAGCACGACCGTCTCCCGGAAGCCGTCGGGCAGCGCACGGACGGCCCTGGCGACCGCCTGGCTCACGTCGGCCCGGACCGCCGCCGCGGCGGGATCTGCGGCAGGACCCTCCCCCGCCTCCGCCAGCCCTTCCAGCCCGGACCCTTCCCGGGTGCGCCGCCACCACCACGAGCGCCTGAGGTCCCGGCAGGCGTTCATCGTGACCTGGAGGAGCCAGGGCCGCACCCGGTCGGGGTCCCGCAGCCGGTCGGCGTGGCGGTAGGCCCGGATGAACACCTCCTGGAACACGTCCTCCGCCTGGGCCCGGTTCAGCAGGCTGGCGTAGGCCAGGCGAAGGACCGCCTCGCCGTGCTGCTGGATCCACGCCTCCACCGCGGCCTCCGCCGGGCGGGCCTCCGTCTCCCCGCCGCCGGTCTCCGCGGCGCGCAGCGGATCACCGGTCCCAACCATGCCCAACCCGCCGGCTGCGCCTGCAGACTCCACGACATCACCCCCCCGAAGCGGTTTCACGTATATAACGAAGCCCGGGCCCGATCCCTTCCCGGCTGGCGAGACCCCGCGGCTCTGACACGACGAAAGGGCCGGAGACGCTCCGGCCCTCGCCGTATGAAGATCAGCCGCGCCAGCCGCGCAGATCGCAGAAATCGCCGCCGAGCCTCTCCAGGACCTGCAGCGGCACCTCCTCCACCCGCCCGTCCGCGATTCGAAACGCCCCCACCTCCGTCGGCCCGTCCAGCGAGACGATGAGCCGGATCGCGTCCGGGTAATGAACGGCCTGCGCGATGTCGCTCTGCGAGGGCACCGCCGGCGCCTTCGGGTGGGAATGGTAGATGCCCAGGAGCTCCTCGCCCCGCTCTGCAATCCGGCGCAGCGCCTCCCCCTGGTGCTCCGGGTCCACCTCGTAGAGGACCGTGCTCCGCCGGGCGTTGTCCGTCGCGAAGGCAGAGGTGACCACGCCCTGCTTCCCGGCCAGAATGCCGCAGGCCTCCAGGGGCTTCTCCTCCAGGCAGTGCTCCAGCACCTGCTGCAGCAGGCGCCGCCCGATGACCAGCCTGCGCTGTGCGCTCACATCCGGTCCCCCCCTGCCGTACGGCCTGACCGGCTCAGCCGCCCGCGGACTGCACGGCGCGCCGCAGGTCGTACCACTCGCCATCGTAATGCCGCGCGATGACGATCCGGTGCTCGGACACCTGCCCGTCGACGATGCGCCAGGCCCGCGCCCGGGGGCGACGCCCTTTGAGCGAGATGATGATGTAATAGGCCTCGGGCCACGTGGCCTGCCTGATGTCGGTCTGCGATGGGACGGGGTCGCTGCTGACGTGGGAGTGGTAGATCGCCGTGATCTCCCGTCCCCTCCGTTCCGCCTCCTCGGCCGCGGCCAGCAGCTGGTAGTCATCCACGCGGTAGAGCACGGGGCTGCGCGCCTGGTTGTCGGTGGCGTAGCCGGCCATCACCTGGCCGGCCGCGCCCACCAGCAACCCGCACGCCTCCAGCGGCCGTTCCTCGTAGCAGTGGTTGATCATGCGGCGATAGATGTTTTCCGGGATGAGAATCCGGCGCTGCGGCGCGGCCAGCGGCCTCCCCTCCCGCCGGTTCCGCCTCCACCAGAGCACGAATCCGCCTCCTTCACTCTTGCCGGCCGCCGGTCGCGCCCGGCGCCAGGCCGCGGGCCGCCAGCATGGCCTCCAGGTCGCCGGCCCGCCGCTTGAACGCCGTCCGCCGGTTCTGGTCGATGATCCGCCGGGCGACCTCCGCCGCCACCGGCAGGCCGGGGTCAGCGAGAATCGCCTCCACCGACTCCTCCCGCACCGTCAGGGTGGTGGTGAGGCACGGCTCCGCGACGTGCCGGTTCAGGATCCAGACCAGGAAGCGGTCGGCGTCGGCGTAGCTGAACCCCAGCTCCCCCTCGTCCGTCTGGCCCGGCCACAGGCCGGCGGTGGGCACCCGGTGGACCAGGTCCTCGGGCAGCCCGGCGGAGGCCGCCATCGCCCGCACCTCCTCCTTGGTGCAGTCGCGGATCGGCTGCCGGTCGGAGATGCCGTCGCCGCGGAGGGAGAAGTAGCCGAGGAAGTACTCGACCCCGTTGCCGGTGCCCATCATCAGGCCCCGGAAGGTGTCGGCGAAGAAGCCGGCCGTCATGATGCGCAGGGTCGGCTTCATGTTGTGGATGGCCCACTGCAGACGCTCCTCCTCCAGCGGGACGCCGGCCTTCTCCGCCAGTTCCCGGGCCGCCGCTGAAAAGAGCGCAGCCGCCTGCTGCCACAGGTCGCTCAGGTCGATCGTCACCGCCGGGATGCCCAGGTGCGCGGCCACCCGCTCCGCATCCCGCACGTCCTGCAGCCGCTCGCCTTTCATCTCCTCCGGGGTGGAGCAGGGCAGGATCAGGCCAAGCGCCCCGTCCGGCGCCGCCTGCTTGCTGATCGCCGCCACCGTGGACGAGTCCACGCCGCCGGACAGGCTGTTGATCAAGGTTCGGATGCCGGACCGAGCCATGTACTCCCGCTCGCCGGCGGCCCGCTCGGCCAGGGAACGCGTTCTGTGCTGCTGGGTCATGCTCCATCCCCCTTGCGCGCCCGCGGTGGCCTCCGCCACCGGTCTATCGCTCTCCCATCAGGAACTGCTGCACTACCTGTATATAATACGCGACACCCACCGCAATGCACGATTCGTCGATCATCAGCCGGGAGGTATGCAGTCCGTGGGGGGCGGCGTCCCCGGGCGACCGGGCCCCGAGCCGGGCGAACGTCCCCGGCACCCGCTCCAGGTAGTAGGCAAAGTCCTCGCCGCCCATCGACGGCTCCATCCGCCCCACCCGGTCCTCCCCCAGCACGGCGGCCGCGGCCCGGCGGCCGGTCTCCGTCGCCTCCGGGTGGTTGACCAGCACCGGATAGCCCCGCTCGTACTCCATGCGGTAGGACGCGCCGGCGGCCTCGCACACCCCCCGGATGACGGCCTCGATCCGCTCGGGCATCCGGCGCCGCAGCCCCTCGTCCATCGTGCGCACGGTGCCGATGAACTCGACCTCATCCGGAATGATGTTGTGGGCGGTGCCGCCGTGGATCATGCCGACGGTAAGCACTGCCGGCTGGAACGGGTCCACGTTCCGGGCCACGACCTGCTGCAGCAGGGTGATGATCTGCGCAGCCGTGACAACGGGGTCCACCGTCTGATGGGGCCAGGCGCCGTGCCCGCCGCGGCCCGTCACGGTCACCCGCAGCTCGTCCGGCGCCGCCATGACCGGCCCGGACGCGAAGGCCATGCGGCCGGCCTCCAGGTAAGGATCGACGTGCAGACCGAAGATGGCGTCCACCTTCGGCTGGTCCAGCACCCCGTCGCGGATCATCAGCGAGGCGCCCCCGGGGTTCTTCTCCTCCCCCGGCTGGAAGAGGAGCACCACCGTACCGGGCAGGTCCTGCTCCACCGACTTCAGCGCCCGGGCGGTGGCCAGCAGGATCGCCGTGTGCACGTCGTGCCCGCAGGCGTGCATGACCCCCGGCCGCTCCGAGGCGAAAGGCAGCCCGGTTTCCTCCTGAATGGGCAGCGCGTCGATGTCCGCCCGCAGGGCCACCACGGGTCCCGGGCGCGTTCCCCCGAGGACCACGTGCAGCCCCGTGCCCCCGGCGAGGTGCGACCGGAACGAGCAGCCCAGGCCCTGCAGTTCCTCCGCCAGGTACTGGTGTGTGTCATGCTCCGCGAACGAAAGCTCCGGATTCCGGTGCAGCCGCCGCCGGACCGCGATCCCGTACTCCTCAACCGATCGCGCCAGCGCCCACACCTGCTCCCTGCTCAGCATCTCCTTCGGCCCCCCTCCCCTTTGCTCATCCCTATGGGTAGTACCGCGTCCGGCCTCCGATCCCCTGCTTCCGTGTACGAAACGGGGCACCCTCGCGGGTGCCCCGTAGAGTTAGAGGCTGACCTTGCCCCGGCTGGCCCAGCGCATCAGCAGGTTGCCGATCAGCACCAGGATGAGGATCAGCACCGACAGCACGGCCGCGGACTGGGGCGAGGCGAACGAGCTGAGGTGGTACAGGTGGTAGCCCACCGGCGTCGCCTTGCTGCTGTACAGCAGCACGGACATCGTCAGCTCGTAGAAGGAGGGCATGAACACCAGGAACCAGCCGCCCACCAGAGACGGGCCGATCAGCGGGATCGTCACGTCCCGGAACACCCGGCCCCACCCGGCGCCGCTGGAGAGCGCCGCCTCCTCCAGGGAGGGGTGCACCTGCTCCAGCGCGGCGGCCGCCTGCCGCACGGCGTAGGACAGGTGACGCACGAAGTAGGCGACCACCAGCATCCAGAACGTGCCGTACAGGTTCAGCCCGTACTTGCCCGAGAAGGCGATGATCAGGCCGAGGGCGAGCACGATGCCCGGCGTCGCGTTGCAGAAGGTGGCCAGGAAGTCCGGGATGGTCCGGAACCGGACCCGGGTCTTCACCTTCAGGTAGGCGATGAGCAGGCCGACCACCGTGCCGCCGGTCGCCGCGAGCACCGAGGAGAAGAGCGAGGTCCGCAGCGTCCGCCAGGTGACCTTGTCCTTCAGCACCGACCGCCACACGTCCAGCGTGAGGTTGTCGAAGGCGAACCCCCGGCCCATGGTCTTGACCAGGCTGGTCATCACCAGCGCCATGACGGGCAGGATGGCGAACACGAAGCAGGCGATGGCGAAGAGCACGACCATCGGCCACTTCCAGCGGCCCAGTTCCACCATGGTGGGCCGGGTGGACTTCCCGCCCAGGGTGAAGTACTCCCGCTTGGCCAGGTACCAGTTGGAGAACCAGAGCGCGATCACCGAGAGGATCAGCAGCACCACCGCGAGGGCCGTCGCCTCGTGCATGGCCTCAGGCGTGCCCACGTACACGTAGCTGATGATGCGGGTGGTCACCACCTGGATCCGGGCCTGGCCGCCGATCAGCGACGGGATGCCGAAGGCGGAGGCCACGGCGACGAACACCAGCAGCGCGCCGGCGGCGATGGCCGGGGCCGTAAGCGGGATGGTGATGTCCTTCAGCACCCGCATCGGGCCGGCGCCGGAGATGCGGGCCGCCTCCTCCAGCGACGGGTCCATCTTCTCCAGGGCCCGGCTGATCGACAGGAAGGAGAACGGGAAGTAGAACAGCACCAGGACCCAGATCATGCCGCCCATCGTGTAGATGTTGAGCGGCCCCTGCTCGATGCCCGGGATGAGCGCCCGGATCCACTGGTTCAGGTAGCCGATGCGCGGGTTCGCGAGGTACCCCCAGGCGATGGCCCCGACGAAGGGCGGGACCATGTACGGGGTGATGATCAGCGTGCGGAACACGGTCTTGAACGGCAGATCGGTGCGGCCGACCAGCCAGGCCAGCGGGAACGACAACACCGTGCCGAAAAGCATGGTGAGCCCCGACGCCTTGATGGTGTTCCACACGGCCGTCAGATTCGACTTGTTGGCGTAGACCTCGCGGAAGTTGCCCAGGCTGAAGTGGCCGTCGACGATGAAGCTGTTGATGACCAGCAGAACGATGGGGAAAATGCCGAAGAGAAGGAGCACGGCCACCGCCAGGGCGATGGCCACGCTCTTCGATTCAACGCGGAATCGCATGCTCACTTCCCCATGATCTCGACGAACTTGTCCTTGACCTCACCGCTGCGGGACGCCAGGTCCTTCCAGTCGACCTTGATGGCGCCCGGTGCGAACTCGGCCAGCGGCTTGGCGCCCTTGGGCGACTGGACGTCGGTGCGCACCGAGTGCATCCAGCCCGTCACGATGGCCTTCTGGCCCTCGGTGGAGAGCCACCAGTCGACGACCGCCTTGGCGGCCTCGGCGTTCTGGGTGGTCTTCAGGATGCCGATGGGCGACGGGACGATGATCACGCCGTCCTCGGGGTAGACGACCTCGACGGGCTCGCCGCGGTCCTTCACCTTCAGCAGGTTCTCCTCGAGGATGACCGCCACGGCGAACTCGCCGGTGACGAGCTTCGTCTCGACGGAGGAGTTGCCGCCGCCGATCACGGCGCCGTTGTCACGCAGCTGCTCGAAGTACTCCCAGCCGTACTTCTCCGACAGGGCGTAGGTGGAGACCAGCGCGGTGCCCGAGAGCGTCGGGTCGACGATGACCACCTGGTCCTTCCACTTGGGATCGGTCAGCTCGCGGAAGGTCTTGGGCGCGTCCTCGGGCTTCACCAGGTTGGTGTTGTACCCGATGACCACGTTGGAGATGCGCACGCCGGTGTAGGCGTAATCCTCGGTGTCCTTGTCCACCGCGACCGCGTCGAAGTTCTCGGACTTGTACGGGAGGAGCAGGTCCTGGTCCTTCAGGTAGACGTAGTAGGACGGGTCAGCGACCATCAGCAGATCGGCGCCGATCTTGCCGGCCTCGATCTCGGCGGCCAGCTTGGCCGTCACCTGCTCGGTGCCGCCCTGGAACCACTCGACCTTCAGGTTCGGGAAGGCCTTCTCCAGCTCAGGCGAGACCAGGTTGATGATGTCGGGGTAGATCGAGGTGTAGATCATCAGCGAGCCGGACGGGCCGGAACCGCCCGAGGACGACCCGGAGCCCGGCGTGGAGCCCGACGTGGAACCCGCAGGGGAACCGCTGCCGCCGGTGTTGGAGCCGGAGCTGCTGCCGCCGCAACCGGAGAGGAAGACCGACAGAGCCAGAATGAGCGAGAGCATAACCGCGATCCGTTTCATGTCAGAACCCCCTCATGTTGTTCAGCAATGGATCTAAAGCGGGAATGCGAATGCATGCCCGATGTGGAGCACAACCGTGTCACCCTCGTTGAACTGGTCCTCCAGCGGATTGCCGGTCACCCGGACCTCGCCGCCGCTGGTCTCGACGAAGTAGTCGATCTGGTCGCCCAGGTAGTAGCGGCGCTTCACGGTGCCCTTCACCGTGCCAACGCCGCTGCCCTCGCGGCTGATGCGGACGTGCTCGGGCCGGACGGCGGCCAGGACCCGCTGGTGGCTGCCTTCCGGCAGCTGCACCTTCAGCACCAGGTCGTCGCCGATCCGGATCGTACCGTCGGCGGACTCGACCGTGGCCTCCAGGAAGTTGACCAGGCCCACGAAGTCGGCCACGAAGCGGCTCTTTGGCCGGTCGTAGATCTCGGCGGGCGGCGCCACCTGCTCGATGACGCCCTTGTTCATGACGATGATCCGGTCGGACATCGCCATGGCCTCCGCCTGGTCGTGGGTGACGTAGACCACCGTGATGCCCAGGCGGCGCTGAATCTCCTTCAGCTCGAACCGCATGGCCTCCCGGAGCTTGGCATCAAGGTTGGACAGGGGCTCATCCAGGAGCAGCATCTTGGGCTCCGCCACGATCGCCCGGGCGAGGGCGACCCGCTGCTGCTGGCCGCCGGAGAGCTGGCTGGGCATGCGGTTCTCCAGCCCCTGCAGGTGCACGATTTCGAGCGCGCGCAGCACCCGCTCACGCATCTCCTGGCGGGGGACCCCGCGGATCCGCAGCGGGTAGGCGACGTTGTCGAAAACGTTCATGTGCGGCCAGACGGCGTAGGACTGAAACACCATGCCGATGTTCCGCTTCTCGGGCGGAACGTGGACCGAGGGGCTGCTGACGAGAGTGTCGCCCAGCCACACCTCGCCGTCGGTGACCTTCTCGAACCCGGCGAGGATGCGCAGCATCGTGGTCTTGCCGCATCCGGACGGCCCGAGCAGGGTGAGGAACTCACCGTCGGCGACGGTGGCGGAGAAGCCGGGGATGACTGTCACATCGCCAAAACGTTTTACGACATTGTTAAAGCGAATGTGTGCCATGATGTGCCCCCAATACAAGTCGAATGTTCGTAGGACCGCTTGTTAAGATTAGCTTCCTCCACCGATACTCCTGCCATCTCGCACTGAAATGACAAGTTATATCTTTCACAAGCGTCCCAGCAACGAAGGCCTGCCGGATCGCAGCAGGCCCTCGTCGCAGGTCGACATCTACTGTTCCTTCTTCGCCTCTTCCTTCTTCACGAACGTGCCCTTGGCGCCGCACGCGCACTTCTGGGGCTTGCAGCGCCCCTCCCGTTCCGCGCCGCACTGGGTACAGACGAAGACGGCCACTCGGACACCCCCTCCTCCCGCGGTGTTCAGCCTCAGCCTAACACCTGGAGAGGCATCGTGCGATGGTCAAAAAGATCTAAGTTTCCACTGATTGTGGTCGGGCGGCGGCCTGAAGTCCCTCCATCAGCACCCGCGCGACCTCGGGCCGCGTGAACTCGGGCGGCGGCGCCTCGCCCCGGTAGAGCATCTCCCGCACGCGCGTGCCGGAGAGCGCCACCCGCGCCTCGGGGCCGTGCGGACAGGTCTTGGGCGAGGCCATCGCGCCGCAGGTCCGGCACCAGAAGGTGTGGTCGAAGAACAGCGGCGTGATGCCCAGCTCGGCCGGGTCGAGGTGATCGAAAATGCGCTGCGCGTCATACGGGCCGTAGAAGCTCCCGACCCCGGCGTGGTCCCGGCCGACGATGAAGTGGGTGCAGCCATAGTTCTTGCGGCAGAGGGCATGCCACACCGCCTCCCTGGGCCCTGCGTAGCGCATGGCTGCCGGAAAGACCGCCAGCAGGATCCGCTCCCGGGGGAAGTACCCCTCCAGGATGGCCTCGTAGGCCCGCATCCGCACCGCCGCCGGCAGGTCGTCGTCCTTGGTCTCGCCCACCAGCGGGTGCAGCAACAGCCCGTCGCAGATCTCCAGCGCGCACTTCTGGATGTACTCATGCGCCCGGTGAACCGGGTTACGGGTTTGGAAGCCCACCACGGTACGCCATCCCCGGCGGGCGAACTCCGCCCGGGTCTCGGCGGGGGTGAGGCGGTACTCGGCAAACGGGGCGGGCGGGCGGTCCAGCAGCCAGACTTCGCCGCCCAGGTAGACCTCGCCCTGGCGCAGCAGCCGCCGCACCCCCGGGTGGGCCGGATCCGTAGTGCCGTAGCAGCGGGCCGCCTCGGCCCCCCGGTCGTAAGCGAACCGCTCCGCCACCCGCATCACCGCCATCAGCCGCCCGCCGGGATCCTCCAGGGCGATCTCCTCCCCCTCCCGGATGGACTCCGCCTCGGCGCGGCTCACGGCGAGGGTCACCGGCAGGGCCCAGAGAAGGCCGCTCGCCAGCCGCATCTCCGCCACCACCGAACGGTAGTCGGCCTGGCCCATGAAGCCGGTCAGGGGCGAGAGGGCCCCGTCGCCGATCATCTCCAGGTCCGCCGCCTCCCGGGCGTCCAGCCGCACGCGCGGCAGCCGCCGCGCCCGCTCCAGCGCCTCCTCCCGCGCCGGGCCCCGCAACCACCGGTCCACCAGCCGGCCGCCGTGGGGGGCTATCTGCGTCGCCACGTCCGCTCCCCCCTCACTGGTGCAGCCCGCACTCGGTCTTGGCGAAGCCGGACCAGCGGCCGGCCCGGGGATCCTCCCCCGGCCTGACCGGACGGGTGCAATGCGTGCAGCCGATGGAGGGGTAGCCCCGGTCGTGCAGCGGGTTGTACGGCACGTTGTGCTCGAGGATGTACTTCCAGACGTCCGCGTCCTTCCAGTCCACCAGGGGGTTGACCTTCACCAGGCCGAACTTCCTGTCCCACTCCACCACCTGCGCCCCGGCCCGGGTGGGCGACTGCGCCCGGCGGATGCCGGTGATCCACGCCTTCAGCCCCCGGAGCACCTCCCGGAGAGGCTCCACCTTCCGCAGGCTGCAGCAGAGATCGGGGTCGCGGCTCCACAGTTCGTCGCCGTACCGCTCCGCCTGCTCCCGGGGCGTGAGCGCGGGGGACACCCGCCGGATCCGCAGGGGATAGGCGGCCCGGACCGCCTCGATGGTCCGGTAGGTCTCGGGGAACAGAAAGTCGGTGTCCAGGTAGAAGACCTGGGCGCCGGGCGCCACCCGGCTGATCATGTGGGCCAGGGCCACGTCCTCGGCCCCGAAGGAGCACGCGAAGGCGATCTCCTCCGGTGCAAACTGTTCGTAGGCCCAGCGGAGCGCCGCGACAGGCCCCTGCCCCTCCAGGGACCGGGCCGCGGCGGCGATCTCCTCCGGGCTCCATCTCTTTTCAGCCATAGGCTCGGTCGGCCTCCTATGGGCGGGGTTCCACCCCCACCCTATGCCGCCCGGGCTGACGGGTGCAGGGCCGCGAAGGAGGGGCCTGGCGGCGGGGCGTCATATCGGGTTAGATATTCGCGCTAAAGGAGGAATTCGGATGCGCAACGGCCCTCTGCCTCGGTCGGGGCGGCGGCCGCGCCGACGACTCCACCCGGGGCTCAGCGGCTTCTTCTCCTTGCCGCTCACACTTGTGCTCACGGCGTCGGGCCTGGCCCTATGGACCGGATGCCTGGTGCTCGCCGGACTCTCCCCCGATGAGGCGCTGGGCCGGCTGAACGTCCTGACCATCTACGTCGCCATGACCCTGGCGGCGCTCGGGTCCACCTGGCTCTGCTCCCGGTTCCTGGACGGCGAGCCCCGCCCGGATTACGGGTTGCCCCTCGCGCCGCTCCCGCTCGCCCACGGCCTGGCGGGCATCGCCGCCGGCGTCGCCGCGCAGGGCGCCCTCTACCCCGCCGGGCTGCTCACCACCGTCTACGCCGCACGGTGGAACGCCGGGCCCGGTCCCGCGTTCTGGCACTACGCCCTCACCCAGTTCTTCGTGGCCGTGGGCGAGGAGCTCTTCCACCGGGGATACCTGCTCCGCCGGTGGACGGCGTGGCTGGGGCGCTGGCCGGCGGCGGCGGCCACCAGTCTGCTGTTCGGCGCGGCTCATCTGCTCAGTCCCGGCGCCGGGATCCTGTCGACGGTCGGGATCGCGGCGCACGGCCTGGTGTACGCCTGGATCGTGCAGGCGACCGGCAGCCTCTGGCCGGCCGTGGGCCTCCACTGGGCCTGGAACGTGATGGAAGCGGGCGTGCTGGGACTGCCCAACTCCGGGACGCCCGCTCCCTTCGCCCTGGTCGCCACCGCGGTGAACGGCCCGGCGTGGTGGACCGGCGGAGACTTCGGCCCCGAGGCCGGCGTGATCAGCCTCGTGGCGATCCCGGTAGCCTGGCTGGTCCTGTGGCCGGCGGCCCGGGGGGCCTACCGGCCCTCCGGCGCCGGGACCGCCGCGCGCTGACGCGGCAGGGCCCATCCCAGGGCCGCGGCCGCCAGAGCACCGCCCACGATGGCGTAGACAGTGAACACGGATGGCAGCGCCGCAGCCGCGGGAAAGGCGAGCGCGATGAGGAGGCTGGAGCCCAGGCTCTGGAAGGACAGGATGGTCGCCCGCTGCGCGGAGGGAACGGCCTGGTTGATCCGGGCGCTGAGCAGCGGGTAGACCAGGCCGTCGACGCCCTCGTTCACCGCCAGGGCGACGCCGCCGCCGGCGGTCCGGGCAAGGCCGGCGAGTAGGATGAGCGCGGCCTGGCCCAGGGGCCCCCACCGCAGCCACCGGTCAGCCCCGCCCCCCTGGAGCCGCGCGGCAACCCATCCGCCGGCCGCGCCGAGCAGCCGGCTCGCGCTGAAGACCACCCCGGCGCCGAGCATGCTCAGCCCCAGCGCCGGCAGGTAGACCTGGCCGAACTGGCTGACCATGGACGCGGCGGCCTCGTACACCCAAGCGAAGGCGATCATCCCCAGGACGCCCGGGTGCCGGCGCAGGAAAGCCAGGGCCGCGAGGGTGTGCGCCCAGGGCCCCTCAGGGCGCCCCGCCGGCGCGGCCGGAGCGGGTGGCTCCTGCATCCGCCAGACCACGACGGCGGCCAGGAGGTTGACGGCGCCGTGGGCGAAGAACGGGGCTGCGGGGTGGCGCTCAGCCAGCCAGCCGGCCACGACCGGCGCCGCGGCGAGGCCATCATCTGCAGGGCCGAGGCCCGGGCCGTCGCCCGGCGGGCGAAGTCCTCGCCGCCCAGTGCGGCCGCCGTCTCGTAGAGCAGCGCCGCGTCGGCACCGGAGATGAACGTCAGGCTGAGGCCCGTGATGCCCAGCATCAGGCACGCCGTGAGCGTATCGCGGATGAGCCCGTAACCGAAGAACGATGCGGCGCCGAGCACGAGCCCGATCAACATCGAGCGCCGCCGGCCCAGCAGATCAGCCACGACGCCGGTTGGCACCTCGCCCAGCAGGATGGCCAGGTGAAATGCGGACTCCGCCCACCCCGCGTTGCCGCCCCGGGAGTCCACGAACACGAACCAGGTGGTCCAGGTGAACGCAAGGCTAGAAAGCACAGTGTATACGTAGTAACGGTGCAGGTTCCTCCGCATGATGCTTCTCCTTCCCTTAGACTGCGCGCGAAAAGAGGCATCACCGGACTCGCCGGTGACGCCTCGCCGCGCACGACGGGAAAGGCGCATCCGGCCGAGCCCGACCCCGAAAAGGGCACAATACCCCCCGGGCCCGGGCTCAGCAGCTTCCCTTGAAGCTCCGGACGAAGGCGCGGGCAAAGCCGCCGGCGTTGCAGATCGTCAGCATCGGCTTCGCCCTCCCTTCCGCCATGGCAAATACTCACAGCCAAGAAAATAACAAGAGCGGGGCTTCCCGTCAACCCCCCCGGTTGAGGGAAGCCCCGTCGGGTCTGGCTGCAGAGCTGCGCCGGTGTCCGGCCAGCGCCCTGCAGCGGTGCGGTCACACCTGGATGTCGGCCCACAGGGCGCTGGAGAGGTAGCGTTCGCCGGTGTCGGGCAGCACCACCACAATGGTCTTGCCGGCATTCTCCGGCCGGCGGGCCACCTGCAGCGCGGCAAAGGCCGCGGCGCCGGAGGAGATGCCGACGAGGAGCCCCTCTTCCCGGGCCATGCGGCGGGCAGTCGCGATGGCGTCCTCGCTGGCCACCGTGATCACCTCGTCCACCACCTCGGTGTTCAGGTTCTTCGGGATGAACCCGGCGCCGATGCCCTGGATCTTGTGCGGGCCGGGCTTGCCGCCCGAGATGACCGGCGACTCGGCCGGCTCGACCGCCACCACCTTGAAGTCGGGCTTGCGGGCCTTGATGACCTCGCCGACGCCCGTGAGGGTGCCGCCGGTGCCCACGCCGCCGACGACGATGTCCACCTGGCCGTCGGTGTCCTGCCAGATCTCCTCGGCCGTGGTCTTCCGGTGGATCTCAGGATTGGCCGGATTCTCGAACTGCTGGGGCATCCAGGCCCCGGGCGTGTTCTCGAGGATCTCCTTGGCCTTGGCGATGGCCCCCTTCATGCCCTCCGCGCCCGGCGTCAGCACCAGCTCCGCGCCGAAGGCCTTGAGCAGCTTCCGCCGCTCCAGCGACATCGTGTCCGGCATCGTGAGGATGCAGCGATACCCCTTCGCCGCCGCCACGAAGGCCAGGGCGATGCCCGTGTTGCCGCTGGTGGGTTCGACGATGGTCATGCCGGGCTTCAGGATGCCCTTCTCCTCCGCGTCCTTGATCATCGCGTAGCCGATGCGGTCCTTCACCGACGACGCCGGGTTGAAGGCCTCCACCTTGGCGAGCACGGTCGCCACCGCCCCCTCGGTCACCCGGTTCAGCCGGACCAGGGGCGTCCGTCCGATCGTGTCGGCGATGCTGTCGTAGATCCGGGCCATCGAGAATCCTCCCCATTTCCTTGTTATCTTATCGGAGATATGTGGATTACGTCCCCATTATAGCACGGCTGGCGCAGGTGTCCAGCACAAAGTCACCCGATCGCACGAAAAATGCAAAACAGGGGACGGCGTAGACCGTCCCCCGCTTCGCCTAAGCCACGCCGCCTAGCTCAAGTTTCACGCGAACAACTCGACATTCGTGGTGTTAAAAGGGCGTATGGGTAGGGAGTGGCCCGGTTCAGGGTAATCTCAGCTCCAGCCAGGGGAGTACCCCGGCTGAACACCAACCGCAGCGTGTCGCCGAGGCACCGAATGGTTGCTCGGCACCGGGCCGCTACTCGTACCAAGAGTCGACTCCCCGCCTCGGCCAGTTTGGGCGAGTTCGTGCTCAGAAACCGCCAAGCCCAGCGCACCAGGTTGAAGGCGAACAAGACCAGCTGCGTGAAGGCGGCGTTGGCCTCATACTTCCGCAGCCGAGGAGTGCCAAAGTGGAACGTTCCCTTCCACTCCTGGAACCCGGCTTCGATGGTCTGCCGTCCATGGTAGAGCTTGACGACCTCTGTCGTTGTGAACTCCTCCGGCTGGAGTGTGGTCAGGATCACGCTGCGGACTTCCCGTCCGTCGGCGTCCCAGCGGCGCATGGCGACCAACCGCACCGGATACGGTGCGAGCAAGGTGGGGCCAGGCACGGTAACGGCTTCGGAGGCAAACCGTTTCTTCTCCACTTCAACCCACTCCTCTGCCGGTACAGCGTCGAAGCGGCGCTTGTAGGCGATGTTGCTCCCAGAGTAGGACTTGATGGTGAACTCATACCCCAGTTCCAGCAGCCGCTGGATCACTTCCGGCGTGCCAAAGGCGCTGTCCGCCCGCAGCAGAATGCGGAGGGGAGCCGGGTTCGTCCGATTCTCCTGCCGGTACTGCCGGAGTCGCTGGTTCACTTCACGCAGGTGCTGGACGGCCTCCTGGAACTCAGACTGCAGCTTCTGCTTCCGCCTGGCGCTGCCCTTGCCCGACACCGTCTGCAGTTGGTGATGCAACTCCCTGACCCGAGCCTTCTGCTGAGCCAGGCATGCTTCGACCCATTCCACACGCCGTAGGGGACGACCAATCCGGGCTTCGATCCTGGGGATCAGTTCAAGCAGGCAGTCGCCGGAACGGCTGTTGGCCTTGCCGGACTTGAGAAGGCCGTCGATGGCAAAGCGTTGCTGCTTTCCGCTGAGGAAGGCGGCTGCAATCTGATAGCCTCGGGCCAACTTCCCCTGGATGTAGCCGAAGTCGGTACCGGTGTACTGCTTGGTCTCTCCCCGAACCTTCTGGCCTGTGAGGTCAATGTCGACGATAACCCTTCCGGTGCGGTCTGGGCCGGCCACGGCAGCCACCTCCTGCTGAAGCAGCGGGGACTGGATCTCAGCGAGTGCGTCGGAAAGCTGCTGAACGTTCTCCTCCGTCAGCTTGCTGAAGGTCGCACAGACGGTGGAAAAGTGAGCAAAGCGTTCCTGCCCCCAGGCTTGAGCTACGGCAGGATCGGCAACCAGCGGCTCAGGGTCGAAGTTGAGATCCTTCATGTAGCGACAGTTGCCGAGAATGGCAACCAACGCCTCGACCACCTTGTCAACCGGCGTGTGGGCGTAGGTCTTCTGCTTGATGCGCAGGTGCCGATTCAGGATCTCAACCAGGTTGAGCCTTTGAGCTACCCAGCCAAGAGCGACGAGAAAACCATGTCGGGTGGTGGACTTGATGGCTTGCGCAGCGATGTTGGGTGTCGTACCATGAGACTGCATCAGTCGAACCTCCACATGGTGGATTGGGAGCGGCCACACTCCCACCATGTATCATTGGTTCTGACTGATGCTTTTTCAATGGGTTTCCATTGCACGAAATCCGGGTTATTCACGCGAAACTTGAGCTAGTGGGGGATTTTACAACCGGCCATAACGTCAGGTCAATTTGCTAAAGGTTCATTCTGGACAAACATTAGCAAAAGCCTCTCCCCTGGTCTGGGTTTTCAGGGAGTGGGGCTTTTGATTAATACCTTTGTGCGTTACTGTTTATCTTCGCCCAGGGTCAGCGCCCCGGTCGCCGGCCAGCAAAAAGCCCGCCCCCCGGAATGCCGGGAGCGGGCGTTTTCTGTGCTTAGACAGGTGGCGGTGACGCCAGCCTGCGTAAAAGGTGGCCCCCCTTCATGATGATCAACGGACTGCTCTAATTATCCAATTCAACGTCCTCATCCAACTGCGATGGCTCTACTGAACAAGGGGCGGAACCATAGAAACCGCATACCAACCCTTTATCAAAGGGATCGACGTAGTTGCCAAGGTTAGTTTCCTCAACCGCCCAATGAAGGTGATAGCCGCACGCATTCCCGGTTTGCCCGACAGCTCCAAGATACTGGTAGATGCCAACGTTTTGACCCACAGTTACGGCAGGGCTCTGATATGTCATATGAGCATAGGTCGTATAGTACACCTTCCCTGAAGAACCATGTGCCGGATGCCGTATCTTAACGTATGTACCAAAAACAGGGCCTGTGTTAACACCGCACTGATTATACTGATAATTAACAACTTCGGTTACTGTCCCTTGCTGTGCCGAACGAATGGGCCTTCCATTCGCCAGCGGATAGTCAGTTCCCATATGTTGATCATACGTGTGTCCCCATACATCGGTGCAGTTTGAGCAGGACCACCCGGTCCAGTCCCGCATATAGTTTACCCTGCGATCGAGATCATAATAGTAATTTGGGCTTGTTTCACTTGTTGGGTGGACAAAGAAGTACCAACTCGCCGCCTCCACGAAGTTGTTTGCATGGAATCCAATCCCCACTATGAGGGCTAGGGCGGCAATTAACTTAACCATGCGGACCACTTGGCAAGACCTCCCTCTATTATGGCTGGCTTGTGATCTTGATGAGAACTCGCCGGCCATCAACCAGCCCTGTCAATCCGTTCTGTGTCCAGGACGGAAATTCCACATTGGGTACGGTGCCAAAAGAACCATCGGCTAGACGGAGAAGAATTGCATCTCCGTGTGTGTCCGCATACACCAGCCACTGATGATCGGGTGAAATCTCAGGATAGCTATTAGCCTGCGGCAAACCCAGTGCGAATTTAGTTAGTTCGCCATCAAGGCTGAGCGCATATAGATCCAAGCTATCCTGCGTTTGCGTTGCGTCCCACTCATGAACTATCAGTTGATCGCCATACCACCCAATCGGTGATGTGAAGAAGTTTTCCTTCGTCCTGGATACAAGAACCTTACCAGTCTCCAGATCCATGATTCCTGCACCGTAGAGACCTACCCAATTGGAGCCGGGCGAAAGGTTAATCGGTATCGCATATCCGAGGTACTTACGGTCAGAGCTGATGCGGAGAAATCCAGCTGCACTCCCGGGAGGAAGCAACTGCTGCTCGTCTCCATTGATTAGTAGTTTCTTTAAAGATAGATCTTCGCTATCAACGAAAATTACCGATCCGTCTGCTGCCAGTACCGGAGACCACCCATACTGGCTTTTGCGGCCCCCATCAGGAAGCTCAATCCAAAACTGTGGGGAGTTAGAATCTAGCTTGGCAAGCAAAGTTACTTTGTCTGTTCTATCCAACACTACAGGTTCAGTTGAGTCAGGTAACCTCTCAAATATCGCAGATAGTTCAAAGCTCGTTGGACCACTGTCAGCTCCTGCTAGACTTGCAAAGTTGACCATGAACACAGCCATGGCCACTCCCAGAGCACTCCAAATCACTCTCCGGGGCATCATATCACCTCCAGTCTTTTAACTATCATAATAGATCCATACGCCGTCATAGTCAATATTATCTCACCAATATTCCTGATAAGTCCCCCCCTAAAATATGTCAACAGCGCTTAAAACCGCGCTGTTGACCGCCCGTCACTCGATGGTAAACCGAATTAGGAACCGTTGGCCATCAACCAATCCCGTTAATCCTTCTGATGTCCACTGCGGTAATACCACGTTAGAGATAATGCCAAACGATACTTGTTCGAGATTCACGAGGATCGTGTTGCCGTCCTGATCCTCATACACCAGCCACTGATGATCGGGTGAAATCTCAGGATAGCTATTAGCCTGCGGCAAACCCAGTGCGAATTTAGTTAGTTCGCCATCAAGGCTGAGCGCATATAGATCCAAGCTATCCTGCGTTTGCGTTGCGTCCCACTCATGAACTATCAGTTGATCGCCATACCACCCAATCGGTGATGTGAAGAAGTTTTCCTTCGTCCTGGATACAAGAACCTTACCAGTCTCCAGATCCATGATTCCTGCACCGTAGAGACCTGCCCAATTGGAGTCGGGCGAAAGGTTAATCGGTATCGCATATCCGAGGTACTTACGGTCAGAGCTGATGCGGAGAAATCCAGCTGCACTCCCGGGAGGAAGCAACTGCTGCTCGTCTCCATTGATTAGTAGTTTCTTTAAAGATAGATCTTCGCTATCAACGAAAATTACCGATCCGTCTGCTGCCAGTACCGGAGACCACCCTCTCCCCTCCACCAGAAGAACAGAGTCTGATTCGGACCAAAATTCCGTATAACTTTGGTGGGACCTAACATGCAGCTTCACATTATCAACCTGATCTATGATGGTTTCTGTGGACTGTGGAAAGGTCTCAAAGGTCACATCAAGGCTGAAGGTATGCGGAACAGAATCACTAGGCACGCTGTTGCAGGCAGTGAGGAGAGCAAGCCCAAGAAGTAAGACAGCCGACATTGTTATCTTGGCAATGCCTTTCATGGGTATAGAACACACCTCCACCGAATTATAACGGCCGAAGCGACATTATAGTTCCTATGCTCTGTAAAAAGGAAACAATCCATTGAGCGCGCTCTCGCTCCACTTGGTTCGGTACCGGGCCAAGTTCTCGCCTGCTCCCTCGGGCCGTGTAATCCATCCGACAAGGCTGGCTCGCCCACCCTATAGCGGCCATCAACCCTCCTCTCTGTCAACGGCGGTCTAAAAATCCCCACCCCGGGACCGTCACTTGGCCGGCGTCACCTCCCGTTTCGGGGGCAGGATGCCGGCTCGGCGTTTTTCACGCAGCCGGTAACTCTCGCCACGGATGTTGACCGTAACGGAGCGGTGGAGCAGGCGATCGAGGATGACGGCGGCGATGATGGGGTCGCCGAAGATACTCCCCCAGTCGCCGTAGCTCTTGTTCGATGTCACGATGATAGGAGAACCGCGGTCGTACCGCTTGGATATCAGCTGAAAGAAGACCTGCGCTTCCATCGGTTCGAAGGGAATGTAGCCCATTTCGTCGATCAGCAGGAGCCGAGGCGAGAGGTACACCCGCAGGCGCCGTTCCAGCCGGTTCTCCGCATGCGCCCGCCGCAGGTCGTTTACTAGGTCGTGTGCGGCGATGAAGTAGGCGCCTGTGAGATGGCCTTCAGGGCCAGCGCCACCGCCAGGTGGGTCTTGCCGACGCCTGGAGGGCCCAAGAAGATCACGTTTTCGCCGTTACTGAGGAACCGGAGCGTAGCGAGATCACGAACTTGTCGCTCGTCGAGACTGGGCTGTGCGGTGAAGTCGAAATCGGCAAGGGTCTTGTGGAAGGGCAGATGGGCCAGTCGCGTTCGGGCCTTCAGATAGCGCTCATGTCGGGCGGCGAGCTCTTCCTCCAAGATGTGGCGGACCACTGTGAGCGCAGGCAGGTTCTCCCGAGTGCCTACTTCCAGGCACCGGTCCAAAACGGTGGCAGCCTGTGAGAGGCCAAGGCTTTCGAGCTGCTGCCGCACTTGTTCAAGCTCCAGCATCTCAGTCCACCCCCGCAAAGGCATCGTAGTAAGCCAGGTCGCGTTGTTCGACCTCATCATGCCCAGGGGGCTTCCGCAGCACCAGCACGGGTCGGGCGGTCTTGGTGCGGTTGAGTCCCTGGAAGTGAGCAGGATCTACGACGAACTTGCCCTTACCCTCGGCCAGCTCATGCTGCGCCACGATCTGGCCCTGCCACAAGACCTGAATCTCTTGACCGCTCGGCAACAGGCGGACCACCACGTCCTTCCCAACCAGCTGCCAGGGTACCGAGTAGCGATTGCCCTTGTAAGAGATCGCCACCTCTCGGGAGACACGCCTGCTGCTGTACTCGCTCGTGTCGAAATCCACACGGTTCGTCAGCGGGATGAGGTCTTCCTCGGCGAGTCGAACCACAGGCTGAACCCGGGTGGTGGCATGAATGCGGACATTCGCCACCGTATCCCGCCAGAGAGCCGCCTGGCGGTTCAGGTCTTCCAGGGAGCAGAACTGGATACCCTGCCAGAAGTTCTGCCGGATGTACCGGACTGGCCTCTCGACCTTTCCCTTGGTCCAGGCATGGTAAGGCAGGCAGAGCCGGGGGCGGAACCCGTAGTAGCTGCTGAAGTCCAGAAAGCGCTCGTTGAAGACCGGCCGGTTGTCGTCGTCACGATCTTTGACCACCGTTTTCACGTTGTCATACAGGATCTCGTGGGGTACACCGCCGAAGAACTTGAAGGCGTTGATGTGGCAGCGCATGAACGTCTTCATGTCAGTCGCAGTGACGAATTCCAGGTACATGGCTCGGGAATAGGCGAGAACCATGATGAAGCAGTAGAGCTTGAGCCGGCGACCGTCTACCTCGATGTACCCAAAGTCGGCCCAGTCCACCTGTGCCTGCTTTCCCGGCGGTGTTTCGAACCGCACGGTAGCCGCAGCCTTGGCCATGGGCCGATAAGGCGCCATGAATGCCCGGACAATTCGAATCTTGCCTTTGAAGCCCCGCTGCTGCAGTAGATAGAGCATCTTTGATGCGCTTGTGACACCCTTCTGCATCTGCTCCAGAGTGAACGCCTCGTGCTGGTCTAACATGCTGGAGCGCTTACGCTTCGCCGGCTTGGGCATGGTGTTTGTGCGCAGCCACTTACGGATGGTCTTGCGGTCCCTTCCGGTGCGGCGGGCGATCTCAGAGATGGACAAACCGCCCGCATACATCTGCCTGATTTCCAAAGTTTCCCCACTCCTTAACATGTACAGGCACCTCCAACTGGCCAGGTTGAGATGCCCTATATGTTCTAGGGGTGGGGAATTTTATCTTGCCGATATTGGGGATCCCCGCTCACACTCTCCATTTTCCTTTGAGGAACTTGAAAGTGGTGTTTGGCAGCAGGTAGTAGAGTGTTTCCGCGAAGTGCTGGTTGAGGCGCTCTCGCGGGTGGACACTTTGCTGTATGACATCGCAAGGGAGGAACCCGCAGGTGACCACCTTTAGGATCGCATTGGAGGAGCTTCTGCGCAAGACCGGTGTGGATGACTTCGACTTCCTTCGGGAAGGGCTGCGAGTCCTCGCCCAGGGCCTCATGGAGCTGGAGGTGTCCCAACGGATCGGCGCGGACCGATACGAGCGATCGGCCGAGCGCAGCACTTACCGTAACGGCTATCGTGAGCGGCAGTGGGATACGCGGGTTGGGACGATTGACTTGCAGATCCCCAAGCTGCGAAAGGGATCTTACATGCCCAGTTTCCTGGAACCTCGCCGGCGGGCCGAAAAGGCTCTCGTGGCGGTGGTTCTGGAGGCCTACGTGAACGGGGTGAGTACGCGCAAGGTAGATGACCTGGTACAAGCCTTGGGCATGACAGGTGTGAGCAAGAGCCAGGTCTCGCGGCTATGCGCTGAGTTGGATGAGGTGGTTCAGGCTTTCCGGAATCGACCGTTGGAGAGCCGTTACCCTTACGTCTGGCTGGATGCGAAGTAC
Organism: Symbiobacterium thermophilum IAM 14863; assembly: GCF_000009905.1. Taxonomy (GTDB): domain Bacteria; phylum Bacillota; class Sulfobacillia; order Symbiobacteriales; family Symbiobacteriaceae; genus Symbiobacterium; species Symbiobacterium thermophilum. Next base: position 1,261,946 of record NC_006177.1, on the reverse strand, counting down.
GTCAAGGTACGGGAGAACGGCAGGGTCTGCACGATGGCACTGGTCGTGGCTGTGGGGGTACGGGAGGACGGCGACCGGGAGGTCCTGGGACTGGACGTCGGGCCCAGCGAAGACGGGGCCTTCTGGACGGCATTTCTGCGCCAACTGGTTACACGCGGTCTCAAGGGCGTCCTTCTGGCCATCAGTGACAGCCACGTGGGTCTGCAGGAGGCCATCCGGACCGTACTCAGCGGCGCCAGTTGGCAGCGGTCCCGGGTGCACTTCATGCGCAACCTGCTCGGTTACGTGCCCAAGCATTGGCAATCCATGGTCGCAGCCGCAGTCAGGACGATCTTCGCACAGCCTGACCAGCAAGCGGCGCGGCGTCAACTGGCCGTTGTCGCGGACAATCTGCGACCGCAGTTTCCCCGTGCTGCTCAGCTGCTCGAAGAAGCCGAAGACGACATCCTTGCCTACATGGCCTTTCCGACTGAGCACTGGCGACAGCTGCACTCCACCAACCCGCTGGAACGGTTGAACCGGGAGATCGGCCGTCGGACGGATGTGGTCGGCATCTTCCCCAATCGGGAGGCCTTCATCCGCCTGGCCGGCGCCGTCCTGATCGAACAGCAGGATGAGTGGACGGCAGCCCCGCGGCGGTATTTCAGTCAGGCGTCCATGGCCAAGCTGTACACCAGCAACCAAAGTGTTAGCGGTACCGACTTCCTGGCACTGAGTGCTGACTAGTTCAAGTTTCACGCGAATAACTCGACATCGGTGGTGTTGAAAAGGTGCATGGGTAAGAAGCGGCCAAGTTCAGGGTAATCTGAGCTCCAGCCAGGGGAGTGTACCCCGGCTGAACACCAACCGCAGCGTGTCGCCGAGGCACCGAATGGTTGCTCGGCACCGGGCCGCTACTCGTACCAAGAGTCGACTCCCCGCCTCGGCCAGTTTGGGCGAGTTCGTGCTCAGAAACCGCCAAGCCCAGCGCACCAGGTTGAAGGCGAACAAGACCAGCTGCGTGAAGGCGGCGTTGGCCTCATACTTCCGCAGCCGAGGAGTACCAAAGTGGAACGTGCCCTTCCACTCCTGGAACCCGGCTTCGATGGTCTGCCGTCCATGGTAGAGCTTGACGACCTCTGTCGTGGTGAGCTCCTCAGGCTGGAGCGTAGTCAGGATGACGCTGCGGACCTCCCGGCCATCGGCGTCCCAGCGGCGCATGGCGACCAGTCGCACCGGATACGGTGCGAGCAAAGTGGGGCCAGGTACGGTAACGGCTTCGGAGGCAAACCGGTTCTTCTCGACTTCAACCCAGTTCTCTGCCGGTACAGCGTCGAAGAGGTGCTTGTAGGCGACGTTGCTCCCGGAGTAGGACTTGATGGTGAACTCATACCCCAGTTCCAGCAGGCGCTGGATCACTTCCGGCGTGCCAAAGGCGCTGTCAGCTCGCAGCAGAATACGGAGGGGAGCCAGGTTCGTCCGATTCTCCTGCCGGTACTGCCGGAGTCGCTGGTTCACTTCACGGAGGTGCTGAACCTCCTCCTGGAACTCACGCTGCAGCTTCTGCTTCCGGCGGGCGCTGCCCTTGCCTGATACCGTCTGCAGTTGCTGATACAGCTGCCTGACCCGAGCCTTCTGCTGAGCCAGGCATGCCTCGACCCATTCGACTCGCCGCAGGGGACGACCAATCCGGGCTTCGATCCTGGGAATCAGTTCGAGCAGGCAGGCGCCGGAACGGCTGTTGGCCTTGCCGGACTTGAGAAGGCCGTCGATGGCAAAGCGCTGCTGCTTCCCGCTGAGGAAGGCCGCTGCGATCTGATAGCCTCGGGCCAACTTCCCCTGGATGTAGCCGAAGTCGGTACCGGTGTACTGCCTGGTCTCGCCCCGAACCTTCTGGCCGGTGAGGTCAATGTCGACGATGACCATTCCGGAGCGGTCTGGACCTGCTACGGCAGCCACCTCCTGCTGAAGCAGCGGGGCCTGGATCTCAGCGAGTGCGTCGGAAAGCTGCTGAACGTTCTCCTCCGTCAGCTTGCTGAAGGTCGCACAGACGGTGGAAAAGTGAGCAAAGCGTTCCTGCCCCCAGGCTTGAGCTACGGCAGGATCGGCAACCAGCGGCTCAGGGTCGAAGTTGAGATCCTTCATGTAGCGACAGTTGCCGAGAATGGCAACCAACGCCTCGACCACCTTGTCAACCGGCGTGTGGGCGTAGGTCTTCTGCTTGATGCGCAGGTGCCGATTCAGGATCTCAACCAGGTTGAGCCTTTGAGCTACCCAGCCAAGAGCGACGAGAAAACCATGTCGGGTGGTGGACTTGATGGCTTGCGCAGCGATGTTGGGTGTCGTACCATGAGACTGCATCAGTCGAACCTCCACATGGTGGATTGGGAGCGGCCACACTCCCACCATGTATCATTGGTTCTGACTGATGCTTTTTCAATGGGTTTCCATTGCACGAAGTCCGGGTTATTCACGCGAAACTTGAGCTAGGCCCTCCCGCAGAGCGCGCAGTCCGCCCGCCGCGTGACCGGAACCTCCCGGGACCCGGCTGCCCATCCATCGTAAGCCCAAAGCCGGCCAGTCAACGGGGCGCCGATGCCCAGGATCAGCTTCAGCGCCTCCGTGGCTGCGGCGATGCCGACGACCCCGGCGGCCGCCGCGACGGCGCATCCGCCACCCTCCTCGGGCTGCAGCCCCGCCGCCTCCCGGGCCTCCGGCGGAACGCACCCCAGGCACGGCTCGCCCGGGCGGTGGGCGAAGACGGCCCCGGCGGCGCCGCGGACCCCGGCGAAGACCGCCGCGGCCCCCGTCCGCAGGGCGGCCGCCTGTACCGCCTCCCAGTCTCCGGCGGTGGCCAGCACGACCTGGTGCCCGTTCACGAGGCCGGGCAGGGCGTCCGGCTCGGCCGAGGCGAGAACGTCGGCGTCGGGGTTGATGGCCGTGACTTTCCCCCGGGCGGAGGCGGCCCGGCTGAGGCCCAGGTGTGCCCGGTCATGGGCGATCGCCCGGGCGAGGTCGGCCTCGGCGAGCGGGGCCGGGTCCCAGAGCGTCAGGCGGCCCACGCCGGCCGCAGCCAGGTACAGGGCGGCGGCGGACCCGGCCGCGCCCAGTCCGGCCACCAGAACCGAGGCCGACTTGATGCGCTGCTGGCCCCGCCCGCCCACTTCCGGGAGGATGATGTGCCGGCTGTACCGGAGGATCTCCTGCTCCGTCAGGGTCATCGGCCCACCCCCCCGCAGAACTGTTCGTAGTCCATGAGCTCGTGGATGGTCGGGTGCTCGCCGCATACCGGGCATTCGGGGTTGCGGCGGATCTGCACCTCCGATACGCCCATGTCCAGCGCGCTGAAGATCAGCAGCCTGCCGATCAGGGGGCTTCCCCGCCCCGTGATCAGCTTCAGGGCTTCCATCGCCATCAGGCTGCCGATGAAGCCGGGCAGCACGCCGATGACCCCGGCCTCGGCGCAGGAAGGCACCGCGCCGGGGGGCGGCGGCGTCGGGTAGACGCAGCGGTAACAGGGGCCCTCCCCCGGCACGAAGGTGGTCACCTGGCCGTCGAACCGGAAGATGGAGCCGTGCACCTGCGGCCGCCCGGTGAGCACGCAGGCGTCGTTGACCAGGTAGCGGGTCGCGAAGTTGTCGGAGCCGTCCACGATCAGGTCGTACTGCCGGAACAGGTCCAGGGCGTTCTCGCTGGTCAGGGCCACCGGGTGCAGGTCGACCTGGATCCCTGGCCGAAGCCCCAGGATCTTCTCCCGGGCGCTCTCGACCTTGGGCCGGCCCACGTCAGCCGTGTGGTGGAGCACCTGCCGCTGCAGGTTGGACAGGTCGACCCTGTCCATGTCGCAGAGGCCGATGCGGCCGACCCCCGCGGCGGCCAGGGCGTAGGCCACCGCCGATCCGAGGCCGCCACAACCGATGAGCAGCACCGAGGCCCGATCCAGCCGCTCCCGTTCCGCCGGTGTGAAGCAGGCGTGAGTCATGTGCAAAACCCCTTCGCGTCCGACCGTCTGCCGGCGGGTCCCGCCGGCCTCGTCCCAGACCAGTCTACCACCCGCCGGGGCAAACCTCCAGACCGGACTAGAGGGCGAGGCGGCGGGCCAGCCCCGGGGCCAGGCGGAACAGGATGCTGCGCAGCCAGAACCGCAGGAAGAACCGGCGGCGCAGGGCCGCCTCGGCCCGCCGGGCCCGCAGCATCTCCTCGATGGCGTGGCGGTGGACGGCCAGGTGTGGGTTGTACTCGAGGGACCGCATCTCGGCGATCCTGTAGGCCGTATCCGGATGGCAGTGCATCGCCAGATTCACCTCAACGCGCGTGATGATCTCGTTCAGCGGACAATCGAGTAGGAGGGGGCGGCTAGCCCCCGTCCTCTCACACCACCGGACATGCGGGTCCGCATCCGGCGGTTCGCCAAGATTGACGAGTCGCTTCATAGCATTCGGTCAGGCTTATCAGCCCCTGGGCACGCCAGTAGGCGTCGCCCAGGGCGCTGTTTAGTGGGCCACCTGCCATCCGCCACGGGCCTTTGCGGCTGTTGGCGAGTTGGTAGACTACCCATTCGGGCAAACCGAGGGCGCGTAACTCCCGAAAGCGCGTGCGTACACGCTTCCACTGCCTCCATACGCATGCTCGCAGCCGACGCTTCAGCCATCCTTCGAGTCTTTCAAAGGCTGACCTGGCATCGGAGAGCGCATAGTACCCAACCCAGCCCCGCAAGTAGGCATTCAGGCACCGGATTCGGTCCTCCATGCTCTGGCTGCGGTTGCGGTCCGTCAGCGTGCGGAGCTTGTCCTTCACGCGTTTCAGGCTCTTCGGGGCCAGCCGGATGCGCACTCCCCGGTGCTTGTAGAAGCTAAACCCGAGGAACTGCCGCTTCCACGGCCGGTCCACTGCGCTCTTCTCCTCGTTGACCTTCAGCCGTAACCGCTCCTGCAGGAAGTGGCGCACGCTCCTGTAGACCCGTTCTCCCGCCCGCTTGCTGCGGACGTAGATGTTGCAGTCATCGGCGTACCGGACAAAGTGGTGCCCGCGGCGCTCCAGCTCCTTGTCGAGGTCATCCAGCAGGATGTTCGCCAGCAGCGGACTCAGCGGACCGCCCTGCGGCGTCCCTTCCTCCGTCGCCACGACTACCCCGTTCAGCATGACCCCGGCCTGTAAGTACCGCCGGATCAGCCGCAGCACACGCTTATCCGTTACCCGCCGCGCCACGCGGGCCATCAGCACGTCGTGGTTGACCCGGTCGAAGAACTTCTCCAGGTCCATGTCCACGACCCAGTCGTACCCTTCCTCCACGTACTGACGTGCCTTCCTGACCGCATCATGACCCCGCCGCCCCGGCCGAAAGCCGTAGCTGGATTCGGAGAATGTCGGGTCAAAGATCGGCGTCAGTACTTGCAGGAGTGCCTGTTGGATCAGGCGGTCCATCACGGTGGGAATCCCCAGCATCCGCTTGCCGCCGCCCGGTTTCGGGATTTCGACCCGGCGGACTGGCTGCGGTCTGTAGGTCCCCTGGAGCAGTTCCTCACGGATGCGGCTCCACTCCACGCGAATCTGGTCCCGCAGCCGTTCGGTGGGGACACCGTCCACGCCGGGAGCGCCTCCGTTCCGCTCCACCCGTTTCAGGGCGGCCAGCATGTTCTCCCTGGCCACCACCTGCTCCATCAGGTTGCTGTGCTCCCCGCGGGGTGACGTTCCGTCTTGTGCCGGCTGCCCACTCCGCCCTCTCGCCGTCCCTTGCGGCTTCACCGCTACTTCCGGCGAGCAGGCCCCGTGCGGGGTCTTCTGCGTTTGTCGCAGGCTGCTCGAACGCAACGGGTTCACCCCTCTCCTGACGTTCGACCCTTCCCGCTCGGGGCGTCCCCCTGCCGGTACTATGGCCTTTGCTGACTTCTGCCGGTTCAGCCGGGCCTCTCGGCCCGGGTTACCAGCGTTGCTGGCGTTTTCCGGTAGACCTCCCCGGGTAAGGACGCTGACCTTCGCCCCGCACCCGCCCCATCTACCGCACCGCCCTTTGGCAGCCTCGGGTTTTGCTGTGGTTCGCCAGCTCACCCAGGCGGCACAGCCTCGTATGAGGTTCGTGTTCCTCGGGTCGTGGCTTTGCCTCCGGCTTCCTCCAGATTCCGCCTCGCGACGGACACCCTTGCCTTTGGCTAGCGGGCTCGTGCTGCCTCGCCCGCAGCGGACTCTCACCGCCAAGTCAGCGCCCATGCCGGGCACACCGAAAGAAGGACCACGGGCGCGGCCCGCCCGTGGTCCTCCACCTTCGAAGAAAATGAAGAATGAAGAAAGGCCACAGGCAGCCGCTCGCGGGCCTGTGGCCACCAGACAGCTTCAGCGCAACGATGCTAGCCGAACCCGCCGGCGACAGGCCGCGAGATGTGAGCATGCCGAGAGAGAAGCAGGACCACGCCCGACAGGGGCAGGGTGACGATGCGCAGCATCTCGACGACCTCCTTTCACGAAACTGGCGGGACTCCGGATTCCCGGCTGTGAGTATAGCGGCAGACACGCCTTTGCGTCAACGCACAATTCAGGAAAGAACGAGACGACAAGTTCTTTACCTGCCGGCTGGCAGGGTGACGCCGCCGAGGCTGCCGCCGTAGAGGGCGTTGGGCACGGGGCCGACGATCACGGTATCGGCCAGCGGCAGCTCCTGCACCAGGGGGACCTCCTGGGTGGTCAGGGGCAGGATGATCCGCATGGTCGCTGCCGCCTCCAGCCAGACCCGGTGCCGGGTCTGGTTGATGCCCTCCCCCTTGAACTCCTGCTGCACGGTGATGGAGACCGAGCCCACCGGCACCAGTTGCACCGACAGCCGGGGACCCAGGTTGGAGAGCAGGGCGGAGCCGGTCAGGGCGCCCAGCGGCAGCCGCACGGGCGTCTCGGCCAGCCGCTTCAGCTCCTCCTGGACCGCTACGGCGGCCTCGCTGGCCACCCGGTTGACCAGGGGGGTGTTGACGTGATAGGCGGCAATGCGGCCGCTCTCGTCCCGCACGTACTCCACCACCTGCGCACCGGCCAGCGACTTGCTCACCTGGGCCGCCACCACCCGGTTGACCGCGGCGGCGCCGAGGCGCCGGGCCTCCACCTCGGCCACGGCCTTCAGCGGCTGCATGAGCAGCAGGTCGCCGATGCGGATAAGAAGGTAGAGCACCGCCGCCGCCAGGATCAGGTTGCGCAGCCAGATCCGGCGGACGCGCAGCCGGAGGCTCAGGCGCCCGAGCCAGGCCCGGAGGCCACCCCGGAGCCGCAGACGCGGCCCGCGCCGGAACCGGAGGCGCACCGGGCCGCGGCCCATGCCCCTGAGCGGCCGTGAACGGCTGAAGCGGCGCATCGCCTTCCCCCTCCCCGTCCCGGCCAACGCCCCCGGGACATAGCCAGCCTATGCCCGGCCGGCGGCGGAACATGCCTGTGCCGGCTGACGGCGGTCCCATTCAGGCCGCCCGCGCAACTCTCCGGCCCTTTCCTTCGTTGAGACACGTGGGAGGGTGGATGATTGTGTGCAGAGATGAATGGGCCGGGGCTTTCCTGCCCCGGCCCATTCCCTTATTTCAGCACCACCCGGCCGTACTTGCGCTTGCCGGCCTTCAGCACCTGGCCCGGCCGGAGCGCAAGCTCGGCCCGCGGGTCCGTGACCTTCTCGCCGTCCACGGTAAACCCGCCCTGCTCGATCAGCCGTCGGGCCTCGCTGAGCGAGGGCGCCAGCCCGGCGGTGAACAGCACCCGGGCCGCCTGCATCGGCAGCTCCGCCGCGGGGAGGACCACGTCGGGGATGTCCTCGGGCACCTCACCCCGGGAGAACTGAGCGACCCAGCGCTCCTCGGCCAGGCGGGCCTCCTCCTCGGTGCCGCCGTAGGTGGTGATGATGGCCCGGCCCAGCTGCTTCTTGAACGTCATCGGGTTCTCGCCGGCGGCCATGGCGGCCTCGATCCGCTCGATCTCCTCCTGCGGCACGTCGGTGAAGTATGTAAAATAGGTGATGATCAAGGAGTCCGGGATCGACATTGTCCGGCCGAACATTTCGTCCGGCGTGTGATCCAGGCCGATGTAGTTGCCCAGCGACTTGGACATCTTCTGGACGCCGTCCAGCCCCTCCACGATGGGCGTCATCAGGCAGACCTGCGGCTCCTGCCCGGCATCGCGCTGCAGGTCACGCCCGGCAAGCAGGTTGAACTTCTGGTCGGTGCCGCCCAGCTCCACGTCGGCCTGAACCGCCACCGAGTCGGTCCCCTGCATCAGCGGGTAGAAGAACTCATGGATGAAAATGGGCCGGCCTTCCTCGTAACGTTTCTTGAAGTCTTCCCGTTCAAGCATACGGGCGACCGTGGACTTGGCGGCCAGCCGGATGACGTCGCTGAAGCTCATGGGCGCCAGCCACTCGCTGTTGCGGCGGATCTCCAGCTTGCTGACGTCCAGCACCCGCGCGGCCTGCTCCAGATAGCGCTGGGCGTTGGCGGTGGTCTCGGCGTGGGTCAGCTGCGGCCGGGCCTCGTTGCGGCCGGTGGGGTCGCCGACCATCGCCGTGTAGTCGCCGATGATCAGCACGCCCTGGTGGCCGCACTCGACGAAGTCCCGCAGCTTGCGCAGCGGCACCGTGTGGCCCAGGGTGAGGTCCTTGCCCGTGGGGTCGATGCCCAGCTTGACCCGCAGGGGCCGGCCCGTCTTCACCGAGCGTTCCAGCTTCTGGCGCAGCTCCTCCTCGGAGACCAGGTCCACCACGCCGCGCATGAGGATCTTCATCTGTTCGTCGACGCTCATGAAAGCCATCGTCATCCGTCCTTCCCGTGCGTGCAGGGCCGAAAAAAGCGCCCTGACCCGGCTGTCCTGCCCAGGGACGGCGCAGAGGCGCGCCGCGGTACCACCCTGGTTGACCCCGAGGAGGGCCCCCTCTGCGTTCCGTTAACGGGGAACTTCCGGCCCGGTCTATCCATCTAACCAGTAAGGCGCCGCGGGGCGCCTGACGGCCGCTGGACTCGGCGGGCAGCTCAGGAGTGTACTTCGACGCCGGGCCCCGGGGTTTCGCACCGGCCAACCCCTCTCTGGAGGGTGCGCCGCCGCCTACTTCTCTCCGTCCTCGCCGATTTGCACCACATTCTAGCATAACCTGTCCCCCCGCGCAATTCCGGGGCCGAACAGGAGTCTCGCCGCACGAGGCGAATTCCTTTCCCTTTGTTGGAGGTGTTTCACTTGCCGAATACCCAACGGCCAAACGGTTCGCCACCGAAACGGCCTCCCGGCAAGAAGCGCAGCCGCAGGCGCCGCTGGCTGCTCTTTGCCTTCCTGCTCTTCGTGAGCGTCATGATCGGTGGCGCCGGGCTGGCTGGCGCATACGTGTACAACGCCTACCAGGACCTGCCAACCTTCCACGAGTTCGACCCGGACCTGACGTCGGTGATCTACGACCGCTACGGCAACAAGGTCTACGAACTGGCGATGGACGAGCACCGCACGCTGGTCGATCTGGAGGACATCCCGGTCGACGTGCGCAACGCCGTGATCGCCGTGGAAGACCGCCGCTTCTACCAGCACTTCGGCATCGACCCGATCCGGCTGGCCGGTGCGGTCTGGTCGGACGTCAAGTACATCCTGGGCGTCCCCGGGTCGCAGCTGGAGGGCGGGTCCACCATCACGATGCAGCTGGCCCGCAACGCCTTCCTCACGCTGGACCAGACCATCAAGCGAAAGGTCCAGGAGATGCTGATCGCCGTCCAGCTGGAGCGGCGCTACACCAAGCCCGAGATCCTGGAGCAGTACCTGAACACGGTCGCGTGGGGCGGACAGGCCTACGGCATCGAGGCCGCCGCGCAGATGTACTTCTCCAAGCACGCGAGCGAGCTCACCCTCTCCGAGGGGGCGCTGCTGGCCGGCATCCTGAAGGGCCCGTCGGAGTACAGCCCCTTCACCAACTGGGAGGGCGCCCTGGAGCGGCGGGAGATCGTGCTCGACCTGATGGTGGAGCAGGGGTACCTGGACGCCGCCGAGGCCGAGCGGCTCAAGAAGGAGCCGCCCGAGCTGAAGCCGGCGGAGGTCACGCCGGCGACGGTCACCTTCACCGGCGACTGGTACGTCGACTACGTCATCCAGATCCTCACCGATCCCGAGGAAGCGGCCAAGTACAACCTGATCACCTTCAGCCCCGACGACCTGTACCAGAAGGGGCTGCGCATCTACACCGCCCTGGACCCCGAGAAGCAGCGGATCGTCCAGGAGAAGCTGTGGGAGATCATGCCGGCGGCCACGGTGGAGTACAGCGGCAGCGAGGACACCGAGGTGCCGGAGGCGGCCGTGGTGGTGATGGACCACACCACCGGCGAGGTGCTGGCGCTGGTGGGCGGCATGGAGCACAAGCACATGCTGGGGTTCAACCGGGCGACCCAGGCCCGCCGGGACCCCGGGTCCACCATCAAGCCCATCGTCGCCTACCTGCCGGCCATCGACCTGCTGGGCTGGGGACCGGCGACCATCATCGATGACTCGCCGCCCCGGCTGAACGAGGACGGCACCAACGTCTGGCCCGAGAACTACGAGTACAACTACCAGGGCCTGAAAACCATGCGGTGGGTGGTCGAGCAGTCCCGCAACGCTGCGGCCGTGCGCACGCTGGAGGCGGTGACCCCGTCCAAGGGCATCGAGTACGGCAAGAAGCTCGGCCTGCCGCTGGTCTCCCGTGAGGAGGATCCGGTCTACAACGACGAGAACCTCGCCCTGACCCTCGGCGGCCTCAGCCGGGGCGTGACCCCCCTGGAGATGACCGCCGCCTACGGCGTGCTGGGCAGCCTGGGGCAGAAGACCGACCCGGTGGTGATCACCCGCATCGAGAACAAGTACGGCGAGGTGATCTGGGAAGCCAGGCCCAAGGTGGAGCAGGTGGTGGACCGGGCGTCCGCCTGGCTGATGGTGGACGTGATGAAGGGCGTGATCCAGCGGGGCACGCCGGCCGCTGAGACCAAGGGGTGGCACGGCTGGCCCGCCGCCGGCAAGACCGGCACCACCGAGGACTGGCACGACGCCTGGTTCATCGGCTTCACGTCGGATCTGGTGGTGGGCGTCTGGACCGGGTACGACAACGACGACGGCGTGCGCCGTCGGCTGCCCCACGGCGGGCAGGGCTGGAAGAACTGGACCGGCGCCGGGCCGCCCACCCGGATCTGGACGGCCATCATGGACGAGTTCTACGACGAGTCCCCGGCCGACTGGGAACGGCCCCGGGGCGTGGTGCAGGCGCAGTACTGCGAGGTGACGGGCAACCAGCCCTCCGACTGGTGCCCGCAGGACCAGATCAAGACCGACTGGTTCCTGGTGGGGCACGAGCCCCGTCCCGAGACCTGGTTCCAGCAGGTCCAGGTCGTGCAGGTGCCCTTCCTGACCACGTCCGACGGCCGGGAGGTCAAGAAGTACGTGCTGTGGCAGGAGGGCTGCGAGGGCACCCCCGAGACCCTCACCCTCATCAAGCGGCCGACCACCTGGGTCAAGCACCCGACCAACCCCAACAACATCTGGCGCTACTGGCCGGCCGACTGGTGGAAGGAAGTGCCCACCGAGTACTGCACGCCCGTGGCCGGCGGCGGTTCCGGAGGGGCCGGCTCGCCCGGCGGCAACACGGGCACCCCCGCGGAGTCCGACAGCCCCCGCGGCGGCCAGAATTCGGACACCGGCAACGCCGGGGGCTGGATGAACTGGTGGACCGGCTCCGGCACCGTCCCCGGCGGTGGGATCAACGCGGGCGGAAACATCTCCCCCGGTAACGGGACCAACTCGGGTGGGAGCATCTCCCCCGGTAACGGGACCAACTCGGGTGGGAACTTCTCTCCCGGCAACGGAACCAACCCGGGTGGCAGTATCTCCCCCGGCAACCCGACCAACTCGGGTGGGGGTATCTCCCCCGGCACCGGAACCAACGCGGGCAGCAGTATCTTCCCCGGCAACCCGACCAGTTCGGGCGGGAGCATTTCCCCCGGCGGGGGGAGCAACTCCGACACCAGTCTCTTCCCCGGTAGCGGAGCCAACTCCGGCAACGGGCGCGCAGGATCGGGCGGCAGCAACCGCTGAGGCCCTGGGGACGCTGGTAACGGATCCGGTGCAACCCCCGGAACGGCAACGCAGGTTAGGGCTCCGGTGGACAACGGACACCCCGATCTAGGCAACGGGGAACTGGATTCACTCCAGTTCCCCGTTTTCGTGTTTGCTCTTGCACCCACTCCTCCCCCCCGCCCTAATCCCCTGTGGCCTGTACACGAGACACACACCCAAGTCGAACCCCGCCGCAAGCTTCGAGGCGGATTGTGCAGCCCAACCCGAGGCCCAGGTGTACATTTCGCCTCCAACCCAACCCCCACCGCCGCATTTGACGCCCCCGACCCAACCCCCGCCGCCGACTTCGAGGTGGATTGTGCAGTCCAACCCGAAACCCAGGTGTACATTCCGCCTCGAACCCAACTCCCACCGCCGCATTTGACGCCCCCGACCCAACCCCCGTCGCCGACTTCGAGGTGGATTGTGCAGTCCAACCCGAAACCCAGGTGTACATTCCGCCTCCAACCCAACTCCCACCGCCGCGTTCGACGCCTTGAACCCAACCCCCGCCGCCGACTTCGACACGTCCAGACCGCCCCCCGCCGCAACCTTCGAGGCGGATTGTACAGTCCGACCCGAACCCCACGTGCACATTCCACCTCGAACCGAGCTCCCACAACCACACTCGACGCCTCTGACCCGCCCCTCGTCGTCACCTTCGAGGCGGATTATGCAGTCCGACCCGAACCCCACGTGCACATTCCGCCTCGAACCGAGCTCCCACAACCACACTCGACGCCTCTGACCCGTCCTCGTCGTCACCTTCCAGGCGAACTGTGCAGTCCGACCCGAACCCCACGTGCACATTCCGCCTCGAACCGAGCTCCCACAACCGCACTCGACGCCTGTGACCCGCCCCTCGTCGCCACCTTCGAGGCGGATTGTACAGTCCGACCCGAACCCCACGTGCACATTCCGCCTCGAACCCAACTCCCACCGCCGCACTCGACGCCTCTGACCCGCCCGTCGTCGTCACCTTCGAGGCGGATTATGCAGTCCGACCCGAACCCCACGTGCACATTCCACCTCGAACCGAGCTCCCACAACCACACTCGACGCCTCTGACCCGTCCTCGTCGTCACCTTCCAGGCGAACTGTGCAGTCCGACCCGAACCCCACGTGCACATTCCGCCTCGAACCGAGCTCCCACAACCGCACTCGACGCCTCTGACCCGCCCTCGTCGTCACCTTCCAGGCGAACTGTGCAGTCCGACCCGAACCCCACGTGCATAGTTCGCCTCGAACCCAACCCCCACCGCCGCTTTCGACGCCCCGAACCCGACCACCGCCGCCACCTTCGAAGCGAACTGTGCAGTCCGACCCGAACCCCACGTGCACATTTCGCCTCGAACCCAACCCCCACCGCCGCTTTCGACGCCCCGAACCCGACCACCGCCGCCACCTTCGAGGCGAATTGTGCAGTCCGACCCGAACCCCAGGTGTATACTCCGCCTCGAACCGCGGGACGGCGCCCACCCGATACGAGCCCGGCTTGGCCCACTCGCCGTTGTCACACAACGCACGGACGTGAACGAGCGGGTTCTGCAACCTGCAGAAGCGTCATATACTTGTCAGCGTGGGCCCGGGAGGTTGCTGCCCGCACCGAAATGCGGTACAATATGGAACCGTTAGCACTCACCTATGACGAGTGCTAGTAGTATCTCGGGCCGAGGAGGGATCTTCATGGCTGTTCGCGCAATCCTGTTGGCCGGAGGGCTGGGTACGCGGCTGCACCCCCTGACGGTTGAGCTGCCGAAGCCAATGGTGCCTGTACTCGGCAAACCCTGGCTGAGTCGGCTCATCGACCAGCTGGCCGCCTTCGGGGTCACCGACATCACCCTGAGCCTCCGCCACGGCGGGCAGGTCGTCACGGACTACTTCAGGGAATCGCCCCCGGGCGTACGGCTGCGGTTCGCGGTTGAGCCCCAGCCCCTTGGAACCGGTGGTGCCATCCGGTTCGCCGCCGGACCGGACCCCACGGACACCCTACTCATCCTGAACGCGGATATTGTACAGACATTTGATCTGAATGCCCTGTTAGAGTTCCATCGCCAGCACCGTGCCCAGGTGACCATCGGGTTGGTCGAGGTGGCCGATCCGTCCGCCTACGGCGCTGTAGAACTGGATAAGAACAGTCGTGTTACGCGATTTGTGGAAAAGCCACGCCCGGGTGAGACGGACAGCCGGATGGTCAACGCCGGTGTGTACGTGTTCGACCCGGGCGTTCTGTCTTGGATCCCGCCGGAGCGACCCGTCTCGGTGGAGCGGGAGACCTTCCCGGCCCTGCTCCGGGACGGCGTGCGAGTCTACGGCTGCCTCTGCACCGGGTACTGGAAGGACATCGGCACCGGCGACCGCTACCTCCAACTGCACCGGGACATCCTGGAGGGGCGTTGCCCCATCCCGGTCTCCGGCCCCGTGCGCGGCCCGGCCCACTGGCAGGCGGACGACGCGGACGTCTCCCCGGACGCCCGGATCATGCCGCCGGTCTACATCGGGTCCGGCGCGGTGATCGAGGCCGGCGCGCAGGTCGGCCCCCGGGCGGTGATCGGCGCGGGCTGCCTGGTGGCCAAGGGCGCCCGCATCAGCGACTCGGTGCTGTGGGACGGGGCGCGGGTTGGCGCCGGCGCCACCGTGCGCCACTCTGTCATCGGCTTCGCGACGGGGATCGGCGGCGGCACCGTCGAGAACGTGCTGCTGGCCGGCTGGAGGTGAGGGGCGGTGAGTGCGAGGCTTGCGATCGTCAGCACGTACCCGCCCCGGCAGTGCGGCCTGGCGACGTTCTCTGCGCACCTGCGCGGGGGCCTTCTGGCCGCAGGGGCGGAGGACGTGGCCGTGGCGGCGATGGTCAAGCGTGACGCGCCGGCGGAGCAGCTCCCCGAGACGGTGACCGTGATCCGGGACGACCTGGAAATCGACTACCGCCGGGCGGCCCACCTGTTGAACCACGGCGGGTACGACGCGGTGCTGCTGCAGCACGAGTTCGGCATCTTCGGCGGCCAGGCCGGTGTCATGGTGAACCACCTGTTGGACCGGCTGGAGATCCCGGTCATCGCCACCCTGCACACCATCCTGAGCGATCCCGAGCCGGAGTACCGGCACGCCATGACGGCGCTGCTGCAGCGCATCGACGCGACGGTGGTCATGGCCCGGCGGGGCGGGGAGATCATCCAGCAGGTCTACGGCGCCGATCCCGAACGCATCGCCTACATCCCTCACGGCGTCCCCGCGCCGCCGCCCGGAACACCGGCGGAATGGAAGAACCGGCTCGGGCTGTCCGGCCGGACCGTGGTCATGACCTTCGGCCTCCTCGGCCCGGGCAAGGGCATCGAGACGGCTCTGCAGGCCGTCGCCCTGGCATCCAGGGGCTGCCCGGACCTCCTATACCTGGTGGTGGGCGCCACCCACCCCGAGGTCCTCCGGCGGGAGGGCGAGCGGTACCGGCAGGGCCTCGAGGCGCAGGTGGCGGAACTGGGGATCCAGGGGCACGTGCGGTTCGTCAACCGCTATCTGGATGAAGACGAACTGTTGGGCTTCCTGCAGGCGGCAGACATCTACCTGGTCCCCTACCCGGGGGCGCAGCAGATCAGCAGCGGTACGCTCACCTACGCGCTGGCCATGGGCAAGCCGATCATCTCCACCCCGTTCGTGTACGCGCAGGAGCTGCTGGGCGAAGGAGCCGGCCTGCTGGTGCCCTTCCACGACGCCGCGGCGATGGGGCGGGCGCTCAGCGCACTGGCCGCCGACGCCGGCTGGCGAACCAGCCTGTCCGCGGCCGCGCGGAACCGGGCGAAGGGGTTCACGTGGCCCGAAGTCGGCCAGTCGTACCTGGACCTGGTCGGCCGGCTGCAGCGGCGCGCAGCACGGGCGCAGGGCGGCGCGCTCAGCGTGCGGGTCCGGCAGCGGCCCGGCGGGACCCGGGAGAAGGCCCTGCCCAGGCCCCGGCTCTCCCACCTGCAGCGGCTGACCGACCCCACCGGGGTGATCCAGCACGCGGTGGGCCCCATCCCCAATCTCACCACCGGGTACACCTCCGACGACAACGCCCGGGCCCTGCTGGTCTCGGTCTGGGCCGCCCGGGCAGGGGAGGCGACGGCCCAGCTCAGCGAGACCTACCTGGCCTTCCTGGCCTACGCCCAGCGGCCCGACGGCTGGTTCCACAACGCCTTCAGCTACGACCGCAACCCGCTGGCCGAAGATCGCTCGGAGGACTGCCAGGCCCGCTGCCTGTGGGGTCTGGCCGCCGCGGCGACGCAGCTCGGCGGCAGCTCGGTCGCCTGGACGGCCGCCCACCTGTTCCGGCGCGGACTCGCGCCGTGCGGCTCCGTTCGCACCCTGAGGGGCCGGGCGGGCGTGGCGGTTGCCATGGCCGAGTGGCTGGAGCACCGGCGCGCAGACGGCCGTCCTGACGGGGCGCCCACCGACGACGAGGTGCGGGCCCACCTGATCCGGGCCGCGGACGGGCTGACCGATGCCTGGAAGCAACACGCGACCCGAGACTGGGCCTGGTTCGAGGACCGGCTCACCTACGACAACGCCCTCCTCCCCTACGCCCTGCTGCGGGCGGGACGAATCCTGGACGTCCCGGAGTATCGGCGCATCGGCCTGACGGCCCTGGAGTTCCTGGCCGGGGCGACCTTCCGCGACGGCGTCTTCTGGCCCATCGGCAACGACGGCTGGTACGTGCGGGGCGGACGCCGGGCCGAGTTTGACCAGCAGCCGCTGGAGGCGACGGCGATGGTGCTGGCCTGCCAGGAGGCCGGGGCGGTCACCGGGGACAAGGTCTGGCACGGCATGGCGCTGGACGCGGCCCGGTGGTTCACGGGAAGGAACGCGCTGGGCGTGCCGCTGCTGGACCCCGAGACAGGCGGCTGCCACGACGGCCTGAACCCCCACGGCGTGAACCGCAACCAGGGCGCGGAGTCCACCCTGGCATGGCTGATGGCGGCTTACGGTCTGGAGCAGCGCTCGGCGCTCAGCACGGCTGTGAGGTGATGGACATGACCCAGACAATTTCCCCGCTGCCGGAGGTCATCTTCCGGGAGTACGACATCCGCGGCGTGTACGGCAGGACGATCACCGATGAGACGGCCCGCCTGGTCGGGCGGGCCTTCGCCCGGCTCGCCCGGGAGCGGGGCTTCCGCGAGGTGCTGGTGGGGCGGGACAACCGGCTCTCGTCCCCCGCCCTCGCCCGGGCCCTTACGGAGGGCATCACCCGCGAGGGGCTGGACGTGCTGGACATCGGGCAGGTGGTCACCCCCGTGCTCTACTGGGCTCGGGAGTTCTACGGCATCGACCCGGCGGTCATGATCACCGCCAGCCACAACCCCGGCGACGAGAACGGTTTTAAGCTCTGCCTCGGCCCCGGCACGCTTTACGGGGAAGCGATCCAGGATCTCCGCCGCAGGGCCGGGGCCCTGGCAGACGCCTCCCCCGAGGCGGAGATGGATCCGCGAGGCGGGACTGGCCCCGCGGCAGGAGCGGGCCGGGTGCGCACCCGAGACCCGATCCCCAGCTACTGCGAGATGATCGCCGGCCGGGTGGCACTCCACCGCCCCCTGAAAGTAGTGGTGGACGCCGGCAACGGCACCGCCGGCCCCATCGCACCCGGGCTCTTCCAAGCGCTGGGCTGTGAGGTCATCCCCCTCTACTGCGAGTCGGACCCCACCTTCCCGAACCATCATCCGGATCCGGTGCGGCCCGAGAACCTGCAGGACCTGATCCGCACGGTCCGGGAGACCGGGGCGGACCTGGGGCTGGCCTTCGACGGCGACGGCGATCGGCTGGGCGTCGTGGACGACCAGGGCCAGATCCTCTGGGGCGACCAGCTCATGATCCTCTTCTGGCGGGAGATCCTCCCCCGCTACCCCGGCGCCACCGCCCTGGTGGAGGTCAAGTGCTCCCAGGCCCTGGTGGAGGAGATCGAGCGGCTGGGCGGCCGGCCGCAGTTCCACCGGACGGGCCATTCCTACGTGAAGAAGAGCCTGCGGGAGCTGGGCGGCCCCTTCGCCGGCGAGATGTCGGGCCACCTCTTCTTCGCCGACGGCTACTACGGCTTCGACGATGCCCTCTACGCCGGGGCCCGGCTCTGCCGGCTGGTGGCGGAGAGCGGCCGGCCGCTGTCGGCGCTGTGGGCGGACGTGCCCCGGTACCCGTCCACCCCCGAGATCCGGGTGGACTGCCCGGAGGAGCGCAAGGCCGCGGTGGTCGAGGGCGTGGTGCGGCACTTCCGGGACCGGTACGAGGTGCTGACGGTGGACGGCGCGCGGGTCCTCTTCCCCGGCGGCTGGGGGCTGGTCCGGGCGTCCAACACCCAGCCGGTGCTGGTGCTCCGGTGCGAGGGGCGCTCGACCGAGGACCTGGAGCGGGTGAAGGCGGAGATGGCCGAAGCCCTGGCCCGCTTCCCGGAGCTGGGCCCCGTAAGTTGGGAGTAGGGCGAGTCCGCGATGCAGGTATTCCATGGGCACGAGGTTCAGGCCGGGCAAGGGGGAGCCCCGCTCCCTGCCCGGCCCTGGCTTGCCGGAACAGCGGGGGACGTGGCCAGCCCCTCCCTTAGCCCCTGGCGCAACCGAGCGGCGGGAGACGGGGCCAATCCCTCCCTCAGCCCCTGGCGCACCCGAGCGGCGGGAGACGGGGCCAGTCCCTCCCTCAGCCCCTGGCGCAACCGAGCGGCGGGAGACGGGGCCATTTCCTCCCGTCGCCCCTGGCGCATCGGGCTGGCGGGCGCCGGGGCGTTTGGCCGGTTCGTCCTGACGGCCCTGGCGCCGCTGCCGGACGTGGAGCTGGCGGCGGTCGCCGCCCGCAGCGAGGCGAGCCGGGCCGCGGCGCTGGCGGCGTGGCGCGCGGCCCGGGAAGTGGCGGGGCTGCCGCCCGGCGCCCCCGAGGCCGTGGACGACGCCGTGGCGCTGGCGCAGCGACCGGACCTGGACGCGGTGCTGGTGGCCACGCCGCCCGACCTGCAACCGCAAGTGGCCGGGGCCGCGATCGCCGCGGGAAAGGCCCTGTTCCTGGAGAAGCCGGGGGCGCTGGCCGCGGAGCCGTTGCGGGAGCTGGCGCTGAGGGCCCGGAGCCGGGGCGTGGTCGCAGCGCTGAACTTCGTCATGCGGGCCAGCCCGCTCATCGCCTGCGTCCGCCGCTGGTACCGGGCCGGCCTGCTGGGGCTTCCGGAGCGGTGGCACGTGGAGAACTGGGCCGGCGGCGAACTGCCCCCGGACCACTGGTTCTGGGATCGCTCCCGCAGCGGCGGCGTCCTGATAGAGCACGGCGTGCACTTCTTCGACGAGGCGGCCTGGGTGCTGGGCGGTCGGCCCGTGCGGGCGTGGGGCGCCGACTGGCCCCATCCCCGCCATCCGGACGCGGCGGCACGGGCCCTGGCGGCGGTAGAGTACGCCGGGGAGCTGGACGGCCGGCCCTGGCACCTGGCCGCGACGTTCTACCACGGGTTCGTCCGTCGGCGGGACGAGCACCAGGTGCGGGAACTGGGCTTCACCGCCGGTTGGCTGCGGATCGAGGACTGGATCCCGCGCCGCCTGACCGGCGTCCTCCGGGTGGAGCCGGAGGCGGCCCGGGCGCTCCAGGAGGCCGCGGCGGACCTGGTTCGCGTGGAGGTCCGTCCCCTGCCGGACGGGCGCACGTGGGTCGAGGCGGCGGTGGCCGGCGGGGAGGCGACGTACCGGGAGATGATCCGGGAGGGGTTCGTCCGTCTTCGCCGGGCGGCGGAGGGCGAGGGCGAGCCGCTGGCGCCGCTCACGGCGGGCGTGGCGGCCCTGCAGGTCGCGGAGGCGGCATCCGCCGGCGGCTGGCGGGCCGTGGATGCATAGACGGTCGCCCTCGCCGGCGCGTGCAGGGTTCGCCGCCCCGGAGGCCGAAACTACCGGTCGGGTGATCACATGCAAGTGCGCGACCCCGTCCACGGGGACATCTACCTGACCGATGTCGAAGTCCGGGTGCTCGACACCCGCGAGATGCAGCGGCTCCGCTCGATCAAGCAGCTGGGCACGGCCCACCTGGTCTTCCCCGGCTGCGTCCACACCCGGTTCGACCACAGCCTGGGCGCGCTCCACATGGCGCACCGCCTCATGGAGTCGCTCCGGCTGAACGGCTTCACGATCGCGCCCGAGGACGCGCAGCTGGTGCGGCTGGCGACCCTGGTGCACGACGTAACCCACATCCCCTACGGCCATACCTTCGAGGACGAGCGGCAGATCTTCCCGCGCCACGACGCCGGCCCCCGGCTGGAGCACTTCCTGGGCATCCAGAGCGAGCTGGGCCGGGTCCTGGCCGCGTCGGGCTACCTGGACGGGGTGAAGGCGATCCTGACCGGGCGGCCGCCCGCGCCGTGGATGGGCCAGATCGTCTCCTCCACCATCGACGCCGACCTGCTGGACTACCTGCGCCGGGACTCCTTCTTCGCGGGCCTGCGGATGAACTACGACGACCGGGTCCTCTCCTACTTCATCAAGGAAGACGGCCGGCTCCTGATCAACATGGTCAAGCACGGGCTGGACCGGCCCGACGCCCGCACGGAGATCATCCACCTGCTGCGCATGCGCTACGTCCTGACCGAGCGGCTCTACCTGCACCATGCGAAGATCGCCGCCGGTGCGATGATCTCCAAGGCGGTGGAGCTGCACACCCGGCACACCGGGCTTCGGGAAGAGGCGCTCTACGGCCTGGGGGACCAGACCTTCCTGGACCTGCTGGCCCGGCTGCCGGGGCCTGGGATCATCCAGCAGCTGGTGGAGGGGGTCATCGAGCGGCGGCTGTACAAGCGGGCGTACGTGCTCTCCGGGGACACCCTGGGCCCGGAGCGGGATGCGTTCATCGCCCGGTACGGGGGCCAGTCGGCGGCCCGGGAGGAGCTGGAGGAGCAGATCGCGAAGAAAGCCCGGCTGAAGCCGGGCCAGGTGATCGTCTACTGCCCCAAGGCGAGCTACTTCAAGGAGGTACAGGTACCAGTCCGCTCCCGCCACGGGGTCGGCCCGCTGCTGGAGCTGGACCGCTCGGGCGAGGTGGCCGCCATGGCGAGGCAGTACGAAGGCCTTTGGCGGACGTACGTCTTCTGCCCGGCCGACAAGGTGGATGCCGTGCAGCGGGCGTGTGAGAAGGTCTTCGGGTACGAGAGCGAGTACCGGTAGTTGCGGCGTGCAGACACTGCGCAAGGACATGGACGAGGCGCAGCGGCTGATGCCCAATTCCCCGGGGCTCCGCGGCCTGCTCGCGGCGGCGGCCCCGTATCACTGCAACCGGTGAACCAGAAGGCCCCGGCGGGCGGGCAGCTGCCCTTCCCGGCCGGGGCCGCTTGCGCGGTGCTCTCGCGTTACTCCCTCAACTTCGCCACCGTCACGCCGTCGCCGCCCTCGCCGACGCCGCCCAGCCGGTACGACTCCACCCGGCGGTCGTGCCGCAGGGCCTCGGTGACTGCCTTGCGCAGGGCGCCGGTGCCCTTGCCGTGGATGATGCGCACCTGCGGCAGGCCGGCCAGCACGGCGTCGTCCAGGAACTTGTCGACCCGCTCCAGGGCCTCCTCCACCATCAGGCCCCGCAGGTCGACCTCCGGCGACATCTCCCGCGCCTTGGAGACCGCCAGGCCCTTCCCGTGGGTGCGCATCCGCGCGGGCCCCCCGGCCCCCGCCGCGGGCTGCTCCTCCGACGCCCGCTCCAGGTCGGTCAGCGAGACGGTCATCTTCAGGATGCCCGCCTGCACCAGCACGTTGCCGTCGGCGTCGGGCTCGGAGAGGACGTACCCGGTGGTGTCCAGCGAGACGACGCGCACCTTGTCACCGGGCTTCAGCCCCCGGGGCACCTCGCCCCGGCGGCGGGCCCGCTGCTCCTCCTCCGTGGGCTCCACGGCCTGCCGCGCCCGGGCGAGCCGGCTGCGGGCGGACTGGATGGCCTGCATCCGCTCCGCCTCCCGCTGCTCCCGCAGGGCCTGCTTCAGCTCGGCGATCACCGCCTCGGCCTCGCGGCGGGCCGTGGCCAGGATCTGCTGCGCCTGGGCCCTGGCCTTCTCCACCGTCTCGGCGGCCTTGCGCTGGGCGTCGCCGTAGCGCCGCTCGTACTCCTCCCGCATGCGCTGGGCCTCCGCCCGGAGCCGGTGGGCCTCGGCCCGCTCCTTCTCCAGCTCGGCCCTCGTGGCATGGATGCCCTGGATCAGGTCCTCCACCCGCTCCTGCTCCTGGGTCAGGAACTGGCGGGCCCGGTCGACGATGTGGGGCGAAAGCCCCAACCGCCGGGAGATCTCGAACGCGTTGGACGAACCGGGCACCCCGATGAGCAGCCGGAAGGTGGGCCGGAGCGTCTCCACGTCGAACTCCACCGAGGCGTTCTCCACCCGGCTGCGGGTATAGGCGTAGGTCTTCAGCTCCGAGTAGTGGGTGGTGGCCACCGTCTTCGCCCCGCGCTTGTGCAGGTGCTCCAGGATGGACATGGCGAGGGCGGCGCCCTCGGTGGGGTCCGTCCCGGCCCCGAGCTCGTCCAGCAGCACCAGGGCAGGGCCTTCGAGCGCGTCCAGGATGCGGATGATGTTGGTCATGTGGCCGGAGAAGGTGGAAAGCGACTGCTCGATGGACTGCTCGTCGCCGATGTCCACAAAGACCTGCTGGAACACGCCGACCCGGGTGCCGTGGCCCGCGGGCAGGTGCAGGCCCGCCTGAGCCATCAGGACGAACAGCCCCATGGTCTTCAGGGCGACGGTCTTGCCGCCCGTGTTGGGGCCGGTGATCACCAGCGTGTCGAAGGTGATCCCGATGTGGACGTCGATGGGCACGACCCGCCCCTTCAGCAGCGGGTGGCGCCCCTTGTGGATCTCCAGGATGGGCTCCCGGACCAGCTCGGGTTCGGTGCAGTCCAGGTCCAGCGAGAGCTTGCCCTTGGCCGAGGCGAAGTCGATCTGGGCCACGGCCTGCAGCGTGTCCAGGAGCGCATCGGCCTCGCCGGCCACCAGGCTCGAGAGGCGGGCGAGGATGCGCTCCACCTCCTCGTGCTCCTTCAGGGCCAGCTCCCGCAGGTCGTTGTTCATCTCGACGATCGCCATCGGCTCGATGAAGAGCGTCGAGCCGGAGGCGGACTGGTCGTGGACGATGCCCGGCACCTGCGCCCGGTACTCGATCTTCACCGGTACGACGAAGCGGCCCTCGCGGATGGTCACGATCGGGTCCTGGAGGTACTTGGCCGCCGATCCCCTGACGAAGGCGTCCAGCCGCTCCTTCATGCGGTTCTGCAGGATGCGCATCGAGCGGCGGATCTCCGCCAGGGCCGGGCTGGCATCGTCCCGCACCTCGCCGTGCTCGTCCACCGCCTGCCGGATCTCCGCCTCCAGGTGGTGGAACGTGCCCAGCATGCGGGAGAGCGCCGTCAGAATCGGCAGCCCTTCCTGCTCCTCCAGGAAGCGCTTCAGCCGCCGGCTGCTGGCCGCGGTGTCCGCCACGTCCAGCAGATCGCCGGGGTCCAGCACGCCGCCGCGCACCGCGCGCTGCACGTGCGCGCGAAGGTCGTGCAGCCCGCCCAGCGGGATCGCGTGGCCACCCTCGTAGAGCCGCCGCGCCTCGCTGGTCTCCGCCTGCCGGTGCTGCACCTCCAGGAAGTCGGTCGCGGGCGCAAGTGACTCGACGACCTCCCGCCCCAGGGACGTCGCGGTCCGCTCCGCCAGCATCTCCTTGATCTTCGCGAACTCCAGGGTCCGCAGGGTGCGTTCATCCATGGCGATGATGTGTCCAAGCTCCTCTCATTTCGCAAACGGCAAATAACCGGCCCCCAGGGTTCAGACGTGGTAGACCGGATTTTGTTCCGGGGCCGGACGGGGGCCGGACGCTACCCCACCACGTCCAGGATCGCCGGGGCGATGTCCTCCAGCGAGCGGATGCGCCCGGCCACGTCGGCCGCGCCGGGCCCCCGCACAATGGTCGCCACGGGGTTGGTGGTGTGCTGCTTCACCGACAGCTCCTCGATGTTGCCGTGGTCCGACGTGATCACCAGCAGGTGATCGGGCGGCAGGGCCTCCAGCAGGCCCGCCAGGAAGCCGTCCAGCCGCTCCAGTACCCGCCGGGCCTCCGCCATGTCCTGAGCGTGGCCCGCCTTGTCGGTGAGGAAGTGCTCATACAGGGTGAAGTGGTGCTGCGCGGCCACCCGGGCCGCCCGCCGCCCGGCCTCCGCGGGGTCGACCGGATCCAGGTCATAGCCCAGCTCCCGGAGGAGGTGGTGGTCGATGTCAAAGCCGACCGCCTCCCCCCGCCGCAGCTGGTCGAAGTCACGGAAGACCTGCAGCCCGGCGGCCAGGGCGGCCACGGTGGACGCCGAGGGCCGGTAGCGCCGGTCCGGGTGCTGCGGCTGCCCCGCGGCCACCCACGCGAAGAACTCGGGCCGGAACGCGTTCAGAAAGGTGGCGGAGAGCCCCCGCTCCACCACCCGCTTGAAGATGGAATGCTCGTTCAGGATCGCCTTCAGGCTGGGGGTCGGATAGGCGTTGAGATGCCGCCCGATCGCCTGTGCCCCGTTCCGGCCGGTGAAGATGGTGGTCTGCCCCGTCGCGCTCTGAGGCAGGCCGGGAACGCCCAGGCAGGCGTCCGTGGGCACCGCGGCCACGTCGGCCCCCCGGAACGGCACCGCCCCTCGCCAGAGCGGCCTTCCGCCCAACAGGGACCGGAAGGCCGGCATCGCCGCGGTCATCAGCGGGTTGCGGTCCGGGTCGTCGTCGCCCAGGCCCAGTCCGTCAATGAAGAACATCATCACCTTCACGGTACCACCTCCGGCCATCCGGCTGCCGGGGTCGGGCATGGGCCTCGGCGGACGGCTTCCCCGCCGCGGCGATGGCGTCCCGCACCGCCCGTTCGACGGCCTCCTGCACCACGCCCGGCAGCCGGCGGGCCAGCACCCGCTCCACCACGAGCTCCACGTCCCGGGGCGTCGCCGGTCCGGCCTCCCGCTTCAAGATCACGCTGATGCCCCCGGCCTGTTCCATCCAGGCCTCCTTGACCTCCGACACGTCCTCCACCTCCTTGTGGCGGAGGGCGGTCATGAGGTCGGCCATGGACACCCGCTCTTTGAGAAGATTTCGCCTCAGCACCCGGCCATCCTTCACCAGCAGCGTGGGAAAGCCCTCGGTCCACCGCTCGAACGACTTCCAGTGGAGGTTGACGGTGGTGAGGGCCACGTGTAGGCCGCCGAGCAGCGCCACGGGGATCAGGCCGTGCAGGAAGTCGACGTCCAGCTCGCCGATGGGGATGGCGGCGACCTCGCCGATCATGATCATCATGGCCAGGTCAAACGGGGCCAGGTTGGCGATGGAGCGCTTGCCGGTCCACCGGACGACGATCATGACCAGGATGAACGTCAGGACCGTCCGCATGAGCAGCACCGGCACGTGCTGGATGAGCTCCTTCGCCCAGTCACTGGTGAAAATCTGCGCCAGGATCCACACCCTCGGTTCCACGCCCCCTTCCCGCGGGTCCCGTCGGACCGCTCCCTTAGGATACCCCGGGGAAGACGTTCGGAACGGGCGGGAACAGGGGTCAGCCGCCGGCCAGCTCCGCCGCGAGCTCCTCCCACTCCACGTAGAGCCGCTCCAGCTCGTCCCGGACAGCGTTGTATTCCGCGACGGCCTCCCGGCCCGTGGCGCTCCGGTAGATGTCCGGGTCGGCCATCCGCTCCTCCAGCTCGGCCTTCCGCTGCTCCAGCCGCTGGATCTCGGCCTCCAGCCGGCGAACCGCTTCCGCCGCCTTCCGCTCTTCCTTGCGGGAGCGCGCCGGCCTGCGCCCCGCGCCGTCCTGGCCTGCGCCCGACCGCGGCAGCTCGGCCCGCCCGTCCGCCCCGGCGGCCGCAGCCGCCTGCGCCGCCAGGAGCGCCTGCCGCTCCTTCTCCTCCCGGTACGCCGTGTAGTTGCCCTCGTAGACGGCGATGCCCTCAGGCTGGCCGAACTCCCAGACGTGGGTGGCGATCCGGTCCACGAAGAAGCGGTCGTGGGAGACAAACAGCACGGTGCCCGGGTAGGCCCGCAGCGCCTCTTCCAGCACCTGCTTGGACTCCAGATCCAGGTGGTTGGTGGGCTCGTCCAGCAGCAGGACGTTGGCGCCGCTCACCATCAACTTGGCCAGGATCAGCCGGTTGCGCTCGCCGCCGGAGCAGTCGCCGATGCGCTTCAGGGCGTCCTCACCGGAGAAAAGGAACTGTCCCAGCAGGGAGTGGGCGTCGTACCGGGTGAAGCCCGGCAGCGCCATGATCTCCTCCAGGCAGGTGCGGCTCGGGTCCAGGTCGTCCAGGTCCTGGCTGAAGTAGCCCCGCTGGACGCCGACGCCCCAGCGGTAGGAGCCGGCGCTCGGCTGCACGAGGCCGTGGATGATCTTCAGGAAGGTGGTCTTGCCGGAGCCGTTGGGCCCCACCAGGGCGATCCGGTCGCCCTTCTGCACGGTGAGGTTGGCGTTCCGGAACAGGGTGCGATCGCCGAAGGACTTGGCCAGCCCCTCCACGACGAGCACGTCGTCCCCCGACTCGTAGTCGACATCAAAGGACAGTCTCATCGTGCGCCGCTTCACCTGCGGCCGCTCCATGAGCTCCATCTTCTCCAGCTGCCGCTTGCGGGACATCGCCTGGCCCTTGCGGTTGGCGTTGCTCCGCCACTTCTCGTAGAAGGTCCGCAGCCGCTCGGCCTCCCGCTGCTGCCGCTCGTACGCGGAGAGCCGGGCCTCCAGCCGCCGCTTCTTCTCCTCCACGTAGTACGAGTAGTTGCCGTGGTACATGTCGCAGGTGTGGCTGTCGATCTCCAGCGTGCGGCTGATCACCCGGTCCAGGAAGTACCGGTCGTGGGAGACCAGGATGGCCGCGGACTTCACCTGCCGGAAGTAGCCCTCCAGCCACTCCACCGCCTGCAGGTCCAGGTGGTTGGTGGGCTCGTCCAGGAGCATCAGATCGGGCTCCGCCAGCAGGATCTTCGCGAGGCCCAGGCGGACCTTCTGGCCGCCCGACAGCACCTCGACCGGCTTCTCCAGGTCCGCCTCGGTGAAGCCGAGGCCGAAGAGCACCGCCCGTGTGCGCGCCGGCGCGTCGTAGGCGCCGGCCGCCTCGTAGAGCGCCGTCACCCGGGTGTACTCGTCCATGACGGCCTGCAGGGCCTCCTCGGACTCCGCCTCCCCCATCCGGGCCTCCAGCTCCCGCAGATCCCGCTCCCACTTGGCCAGATGGCTGAACACCGACCGGGCCTCCTGGAAGACGGTCCGGCCGGGGGTGAACTCGGGGTCCTGGCTCAGGTAAGCCACCCGGGTACCGGCGGGCATGATGATCCGCCCCTCGTCGTACTCCATGCGGCCGAGCAGGATGCGCAGCAGGGTGGTCTTTCCGGCCCCATTGGGGCCCACGAGGGCCATCTTCTCGCCCTCGTTCAGCAGGAACGAGATATCCTTGAAGAGCAGGTCAACCCCCCAGTACTTGGTGAGCCCCTGCACGGTCAGAATCGCCATCGTGCAACGCTCCTTCCGTCATCCCCCGCGAAGGGCCATCACGGTTTCGGGGGACGGCAGGTGTAGGGGCCGCACAGACACGCAAAAGCCGCGGATAAGCCCTCTTACCGCGGCGCACGAGAGGCGCGGTGGCGAGGCTTGCCGCCCTGACTGCTGGTCGTGGTCCCGTCCTGCCGTCCAAAAGGGCACACGTCCCCCTTGGTGCGCTACGCGCGTGCGGCGCAGACCGGAAGCACGACCATCAGCATCATGTGCGGTCTCCTCTCCCCCCGCTTCGCATAGATTAATTTGATGATATGCTGTCGGCACCGTCCGTGTCAAGGCACGGCCGCGGCGGAGGAAGCGCAGCCCGGAGGGCCATAAGGAAAGCAGGTGTGCCTCCGCACACCTGCTTTCCTTATGGTCGGGGTGACAGGATTTGAACCTGCGACCTCACGGTCCCGAACCGTGCGCTCTACCAAGCTGAGCCACACCCCGGAGTATGCTGTAAGCGACGCGTCGTGCCCGGCGAGAGGCCATGAGCGGTGCGTCCCGGACAGTGAGACGTGAGCGGCGGGATCCGCCGGTCACGTCTCACGGCCCATCTGGTCGGGCTGACAGGATTTGAACCTGCGACCTCTTCCACCCCAAGGAAGCGCGCTACCAAGCTGCGCCACAGCCCGATTCTACACGCCCAGGCCGGGAGTTTCCCGGCCCGGGCCTGGCGGAGAGGGTGGGATTCGAACCCACGGTACGGTTATCCCGTACACAGCATTTCCAGTGCTGCACCTTCGACCACTCGGACACCTCTCCAGGTGTTGGCGCGCCGGGCAGGATTCGAACCTACGACCACCTGATTCGTAGTCAGGTACTCTATCCAACTGAGCTACCGGCGCATGCCGTCCGGCCGCGGTCTCAGACGGCCGGACTCTGGTGGAGCTAAGGGGATTCGAACCCCTGACCTCGTGAGTGCGATTCACGCGCTCTCCCAACTGAGCTATAGCCCCAGGTGAATGATGAAGGTTGAATGGCGGAGGCGACGGGATTCGAACCCGCGATCTCGGCCGTGACAGGGCCGCATGTTAGGCCTCTACACTACGCCTCCGTTTTCCGTCGCGGACGAAGCGTATTATAACAAGACACCGTGTATTATGCAACCCCTGGTGGACCGCGTAGGACTCGAACCTACAACCTGCCGATTAAGAGTCGGATGCTCTACCAATTGAGCTAGCGGTCCGTCTGGAGCGGGTGATGGGAATCGAACCCACGTCTTCAGCTTGGGAAGCTGACGTTCTACCATTGAACTACACCCGCAAGTCGCCCCGGCGGTTGGGCGTCGCCGTTCCGCCGGTCGGCAAGAAGTAATGATACCGCAAATGAACCGCTCATGCAAGCGGTCCCGCCGAATCAGCACTTGCCTGCAAAATCGCCGGCGCAGCGCACGGAACGTGCCACACTCCGTCAAGCCGGCGGGCCGTACAGGTGGCAGGCCACCCACCGCCCCTCGCCCAGCAACACCGGGGCCGGCCGGTCCGTCCGGCAGACGTCGCCCACGACGGCCGGGCAGCGGGGGTGGAACGGGCAGCCCGGCGGCGGGTCCAGCGGACTGGGCGGCGCCCCCTGCAGGATGATCCGCTCCCGCCGGCCCTGACCCGGCGCGGCCGAGAGCAGGGCGCGGGTGTAGGGGTGCAGCGGCTCCTCAAACAGCGGCTCGGTGGGGCTCAGTTCCACGATCTGCCCCAGGTACATCACCGCCACCCGGGTACTGAGATGCCGGACCACGCTCAGATCGTGGGAGATGAACAGGTAGGTGAGCCCCAGCTCCTGCTGCAGGTCCTCCAGCAGGTTGATGATCTGGGCCTGCACCGACACGTCCAGGGCAGAGACCGGCTCGTCCGCGACGATGAGCCGGGGGTGCATCGCCAGGGCCCGGGCGATGCCGATGCGCTGCCGCTGTCCGCCGCTGAACTGATGGGGATAGCGGTCCAGGTGCTGCGGAGAGAGCCCCACCCGTTCCATGAGCGCGGCGGCCTCCTCCTGCCGCTCCCGCCTGGACAGGCCCCGCAGCGCGAGCGGCACGGCGAGGATCTGCCGCACCGTCTTGCGGGGGTTCAGCGAAGCGTAGGGGTTCTGGAACACGATCTGGGCCTGCTGGCGGAAGCGGCGCAGGCCGGCCGCGTCCAGCCGGAACACGTCCTGGCCGTCGAAGCGCACCTCCCCGCGGGTGGGCTCGTACAGCCGCAGGATCGTCCGGCCCAGCGTGGACTTGCCGGAGCCGCTCTCGCCCACCAGCCCCAGCGTCTCCCCCTGCTGCAGCGCGAACGAGACGCCGTTCACGGCCTGGACCACCCGGTGTCCCTGGCCGGTCAGCGCCCGGCTGAGGAGGCTGCGGGGCAGCACGAAATGCTTGTACAGATCCCGGACCTCCAGGAGGGGTGCGGCGCTCATCCCACCATCGCCTCCTCGGCGCGGATGCAGCTGACCCGGCGGCCGTCGGGCATCGCCCGCAGGGGGATCTCCTCCTCCCGGCACTGCGGCAGGGCGAAGGCGCACCGGTCCGCGAAGGCGCACCCCCGGGGCAGCTGCGTCAGGTCCGGCAGCGAACCCGGGATCGGCTCCAGCCGGCCCCGCCGGCCGCCCCAGCTGGGCAGGCAGCCCACCAGGCCCCGGGTATAGGGGTGGCGCGGGGCGTTCACCACCTGCTCCGCCGGCCCCACCTCGACGATGCGCCCGGCGTACATCACGGCGATGCGGTCGCAGAACTCGGCGGCCAGCCCGATGTCGTGGCTCACCAGCAGGATGGCGGTGTGCCGCTCCCGGTTGATCTTCTTCAGGAGGTCCAGGATCTGCGCCTGGATCGTCACGTCGAGGGCGGTGGTGGGCTCGTCGGCCAGCAGCAGCCGGGGATTGCAGGCGAGGGCGGAGGCGATGAGCACCCGCTGCAGCATCCCGCCGCTGAACTGGTGCGGATACGACCGGTACCGCTGGGCCGCGCCCACGATCCCCACCGCCTCCAGCAACTCGATCACCCGGGCGTGCTCCTCGGCCCGCGACCGGCAGTACCGGTGCACCCGCAGGCTCTCCCGGACCTGCTCGCCGATGGGCAGCGCGGGGTTGAGCGCGGTCATGGGATCCTGGAAGACCATGCCGATCTCGTAACCGCGCACGGCCCGATACTCCTTCGGGGTGAGCCGCGTGAGCTCCCGCCCCTTCAGCCGCACGGACGAGCCGGGCAGGATGCGGCCCGGCCGGGCGATCAGGCCCATCACCGCCAGCAGGACCGTGGATTTGCCGGACCCGGATTCGCCGATCAGCCCGACGATCTCGCCCGCCTCCACCTCCAGGGTCACGCCGTCCACCGCGCGCAGCGGCCCGCGGGGCGAGGGAAACTCCACGGACAGGTTCTCGATGACCAGCAGCTTCTCCACACCGCTCCCTCCCTTACCGCTGCAGCCGGGGATCCAGCACGTCCCGCAGCCCCTCGCCCAGCAGGTTGATGGCCAGCACCAGCCCCACGATGGCCAGGCCGGGCATGGTCGCGACCCACCAGGCGTTCAGCATCTGGTCGCGGCCTGCGCTCACCATGGATCCCCACGCCGGGATCGAAGGCGGGATGCCCAGCCCCAGGAACGAAAGCGACGCCTCCATGATGATCATGTAGCCCATGCGCAGCGTCGCCAGCACCAGCAGCGAGTGGTAGATGTTGGGCAGCACCTCGCTGAAGATGATCGCGGCCGGGCGCCGGCCCAGAGCCCGGGCTGCCTCGACGTACTCCTTGGTGTTCTCGGTCAGCATCTCGCCCCGGGCCAGGCGGAAGAACTCGACCCAGGCCTTGAAGCAGAGCGCCAGGATGAGGTTCCCGAATCCCGGGCCGATGATGGCCATGGCGAAGATGGTGAACAGCAGATAGGGGAACCCCATGAGCAGGTCGGCCAGCCGGGAGAGGATCCGGTCCACCCAGCCCCGCCAGTACCCGGCGATGCACCCCAGCAAGGTGCCCACCACCAGGGAGATCGCGACGGAGATCAGCCCCACCAGCAGCGAGACACGGGCGCCGTAGAGAATGCGGGAAAAGAGGTCGTACCCCAGCTGGTCGGTGCCGAGAGGGTGGTTCAGGCTCCCGCCTTCCAGGAAGGCCGGGGGCCGGAGCCGGTTGGCCAGATCCATCTCCCGCGGCCCGTACGGCGCGATCACGGGCGCCAGGAGGGCGGCGAGGGCGTAGAGCAGGATGACGACCAGCCCCACCGCCGCGCTGGGGTTGGCGAACAGGCGGCGCCAGAAAGCCATCTTCCACCTCCTCTAGAGTTCCAGCTTCGGGTTTAGCTGCGTGTAGAGGATGTCCACGAGCAGGTTGGCCAGGAGGAACGTCAGCGCGTAGAGCATGACCGCCCCCTGCACGAGCGCGTAGTCGCGGGCGAAGATGGCCCCGACCACCAGCCGGCCCAACCCCGGCCAGCCGAAGACCGTCTCGACGATCATGTTGCCGCCCAGCAGCACCCCGAGCTGCAGCCCCGTCACCGTCACCGTCGGGATCAGGGCGTTGCGCAGCGCGTGGCGCAGCACCACCTGCCACTCGGGCACCCCCCGGGACCGGGCGGCCGTGACGTAGTCCATATGCAGCGCCTCCAGCATGGACGAGCGGGTGACCCGGGCGATGATCGCCGTCAGTTCCGCACCCAGGGTCACCGCGGGCAGGACCAGGTGGCGCAGGGCGTCCTTCAGCAGCGCCCAGTCCCGGGCGAGCAGCGCGTCGAGCACGTAGAACCCGGTGAGATCCGGCGGCACGAGGCCCGCGGAGAGCCTGCCCTGCACCGGCGTCCAGCCCAGGTGCACCGAGAAGAGCATCATCGCCATGATGCCCAGCCAGAAGGCCGGCATCGAGATCCCCAGGAACGAGAAGCCCATGGCGAGCCGGTCGAACCAGGAGTTCCGCTTCACCGCCGAGACGACCCCGATGGGCAGGCCGACCAGCAGGGCAAAGGTCAGCCCGGCCAGGGCCAGCTCGACGGTCGCGGGGAAGGCCTCCCCGATGATCGCGGCCACGGGCCGCTGCTCCCGGAAGGAGTATCCCAGGTCGCCGCGGAGCAGCCCCCGCACGAAGATGGAGAGCTGCTCCGCCAGCGGCCGGTCCAGATGAAGCTCGCGGCGGAGCGCGTCGATCTCGGCCTGGGAGACGTTGCCGGCCTGCCCCATCATGATGTCGACCGGGTCGCCGGGCAGGAGGCGCACGAAGGCAAAGACGAGCAGCAACATCAGGATCGACATCGGCAGGGCAGTCAGCACCCGCTCCAGTATCCGAACCGCCTTCACGCCGTCCGCCTCCTCATCCGTCTAGTCCGTCGCGTAGCCGGCCTCCTGCAGCAGCTGCTTGGCGAGTTCCGGATCGTACTTCAGCGGCTCCACCGTCGGGTCGTAGCCGAAGCCGCTGGGCAGCATGGCGGTGGCCACCCGGTGCGCCCGACCGCCGTAGATCTCCCGCAGGATCGTGTCCCAGTCGATGGCGTGGTTCAGGGCTCGGCGCACCCGGGCATCGGGGATCAGGTTGTTGTTCAGCTCGATCATGTACAGGCGCGTACCCTGGGTGGTGTGCACCCGCACATTGGGATCGGATTCCAGGAGCGGGATCTGGTCGATGGGCACCTCCTGGATGATGTGGACCTCCCCGGCCTTCAGGGCCGCCACCCGGGTCGAGGGCTCCGGGATCATGCGGAAAGTGACGGTCTTCAAAGGTGCGGGCCCGACGGGCGTCAGGGCATCCGAGCCGCCGTAGTAATCGTCGAACCGCTCCAGCACGATCTCGGAGTCCACCTGGCCCCGCACGAACTTGAAGGGCCCGGTGCCCATCGGGTTCGCGGACAGGGCCTGGGAGGAGCCCATCCGCTCCACGTGGGCCTTGGACACGATCTGGGTGTGCGGCAGCAGCTGGAGCCAGGTGGGGAACGGGTACTCCAGGGTGAACTTGACTTCGTAATCGCCCAGCTTCTCCACGGACTTCAGGGGGCCGAGGAGCCCAAGGCGCGGCGACTGCTGGCCGTCGATGCCGTCGGGCGCCATGATGCGCTCGAAGGTGAAGACGACGTCGTCCGCCGTCATCTCGGAGCCGTCGTGGAACTTGACGCCCTGCTTCAGCTTGAAGATGTAGGTCGTCGGGTCCGGCTGCTCCCAGGACTCCGCCAGCTCAGGGACGACTTCGCCGTGGGGTGTGCGGGTCACCAGGCCGTCGTAGATGTTGCGGATGACCGTCTCGGTATCCCGGTCCCGGTGGTTCGCCGGGTCCAGCGACTGGAGCCGGTCGGTGCGCATGCCGACCACCAGCGAGTCCGCGCCGGTGCGGCTCACGTCGTGGAGGTTGATGCGGCTGTCCATCGCCGGGACGAAGCCCACCACGTCGGCGGTGGTCGCCTCGACCACGTCCATGTAGTAGCCGAAGATCCACGGCGCGTCCTCGATCAGGATCTGCTGCGCCTGCTCGTAGGCCCTGCGCCGGGCCTCAGGATCCGTACCGGACGCCCCCTCATCCAGGAGGCGGTCCACCTCGGGGTTGGAGTAGAACGAGTAGTTGCCCCGGTCGCCGGTCTTCAGCTTGGGCACGGCCAGGTCGTAGGGGTCGAAGGTGGAGCTGCCCCAGTCCTGGGTGTAGGCCATGCGGGTCCCCTGCTGGATCTCGGCCAGCAGGGCGTTCTTCTCCCAGATGCGCACCTCCGCCTGCACGCCGACCTGGCGCAGGTAGTTGGCGACGGCCTCCGCCTCGGGAATGCGGCCCTGGAACGTGTCGATGGTGATGGACAGCCGCCGGCCCTGGGTCTGCTGGGTCTCGCCGGGATCGCTCCTCTGCCCCGACGAGCAGCCGGCCGTCACCAGCAGGCCCGCGGCCATCGCAGCCGCCACCAGTCGGATCGCTCGTCCGCGCGTCTGCAACTCTTCCCCCTCCTCCTTGTCCTCTCGCCTCCGGAGAATGTAGGCGCGCCGCCGCTCCGCCCTGGACGGGGGCGGCCGCGCGCCATCTTCCAACTTGCAAAGGTCGGACAAGTTGCTGGATTCGACGGTCCCCCGCCAAACCCCTTCCGCACCGCGGGCAGGAATTGGAATCGTTGGGCAACTCCCTCCGGGCCCCACCCCCGGTCAGAGGCCGGACGCGCAAGCCTTAGCCGGCCGCCGGGCCGCAATGCAACAGGAGGGGGTTATGACCCCCTCCTGTCGGCTGCACGGGACCGGCGTCAGCTCCGCAGCTCGGCGCCCAGCGCCTTCAGCGCCTCCCGGACCCGGTTGTGCACCGGCTCCAGCTCCTCGTCCGTCAGGGTGCGGTCGGCGGCGCGGTACACCAGCCGGTAGGCCAGCGACCGCCTGCCCTCCGCCACCCGCTCGCCCTGGTACACGTCGAACAGCCGGACCTCCTCCAGCAGGTCGCCGCCGGCCTCCCGGATCGCCGTCTCCAGCCGGTGGGCGGTAAGGTCGAGGTCGACCACCACGGCCACGTCCCGAGTGACAGCGGGGAAGCGGGGAACCGGGCGGTACACCGCCTGGGGCAGCATAGCCTCCATCAGCGGAGCGAAGGCGAGTTCGGCGACGTAGACGCGACCGGGCAGCTCCCACCGCTCCTGCACCTGCGGGTGCAGCTCGCCCAGCAGGCCGACGGGCTTGCCGCCGACCACCAGCGCCGCCTGCCGGCCCGGGTGGAGCGACGGGTGCGCGCTGCGCTCGAAACGCGCATCCGGCACGCCCAGCTCCGCGAGCAGGTGCTCGACCACGCCCTTCAGGGCGAAGAAGTCGGCGGGCCGCTCGGGGCTGTTCCAGCCCAGCGGGGCCAGGTTGCCGGTCATGGCCAGGCCGATCATCAGCGGCTCGTCGGGGAGTTGCTCGCCTTCCACCGGCCGGTAGACGTGGCTGATCTCGAAGATGGCCAGGTCCCGCACCTGCCGGTTGGCGTTGTACCGCACCACGTCCAGCAGGCACGGCAGCAGCATGGTGCGCAGCGTGGACCGGTCCTCGTACATCGGGTTCGCCAGCGCAAGGCAGCGCCGGTTCGGGTCGTCCTCCGGCAGGGCGAGCATATCGTAGACCCGCGGGTGGGTCAGCGAGTGCGTGAGCACCTCGGTGAGGCCCGCGGCGGCCAGGGCGCGCCGGGCCGCCAGCTTTACCTCGCCCTGGCGGCTTCGCCCGCCCCGGTGGGAGGAGAGCACCGGCAGCTCCAGCGGGATCGCGTCGTACCCCTCGCACCGGGCGATCTCCTCGATCAGGTCCACCTCGACGGCGACGTCGCTGCGCCGGGTGGGCACCACAACCACCAGGATGCCGTCGGAGGCGCCACCGGGCGACACGCCTTCGCCGGACGCTGCGGCCTTGCCGTCGCTTTCCCCTCCGCCCAGCAGCGCTTCCAGCCGGCTGCCCGCGTCCTCCACCTCCGCCCAGGCGGCCTCCGCCCACGTGCGGTACACCACCGGGTCAGACGGCACGGGCGAAACCTGGTGCAGGGCCGTCCAGACCGGGTGGCCGCCCAGGTCCTCCCCCGGCTCCTCGTCGGACTCCGGCGCGCCCAGGGCCAGGTCCGCCGCCAGATCGGCGGGCGTCAGCACGGCCATGCCCAGGCTGCGCAGGTGCTCCGCCATCCGCTCCGGCGTGAGCTTCAGGCCCGTGAGGGCGTTGGCCCGCTCCGTGCGCAGCAGGATCACCGGCGGGACGGCCGGGCGGGGACAGACGTCCACGTGGCCGGCCACCACCGTGCCTCCGGCCAGCTCGGCCATGAGCTGGGCCGCGCGGTCGGCGGCCGCGACGCACCCCGACGGGTCGACCCCCTTGGTGAACCGCTTGGAGGCCTCGCTCGGCAGGTTGTAGCGCAGGGACGTGCGCCGGTTGTTGATGTTGTCGAAGTGGGCCGACTCGATGAGGATGTCCGCCGTCTGGTCGGTCACCTCGGAGTCCTCGCCACCCATGACGCCGGCCAGGGCCACCGGCCGCTCGGCGTCGGCGATCACCAGGACGCTTTCGTCCATGACCCGCTCCTGGCCGTCCAGCGTGGTGAACCGCTCACCGGTGCGGGCGCGGCGGACGATGATCCTCTGCCCGCGGATCTGCGCGTAGTCGAAGGTGTGCAGCGGCTGGCCGGTCTCCAGCATCACGAAGTTGGCGATGTCGACGATGTTGTTGATGGGCCGCATGCCCGCCGCCCGGAGCCGCGCCTGGAGCCAGAGCGGCGAAGGCCCAATCTTCACCCCGCGCACCACCCTGGCGACGTAGCGGCTGCAGAGGTCCGGGGCGTCGATCTGCACAGCGATCAGGTTACGCACGTCGGTTCCGGGCGCGTCGGGGGTGTACGTCGAAGGCCGGTTCACCTCGCCGCCCACCAGTGCGGCCACCTCCTGCGCCACGCCCAGCATCGACTGGCAGTGGGCGGCGTAGTTGGCGGTGAGGTCCAGCTCGAAGATCCAGTCGTTTAAGCCCAGCACCTCGGCCACGTCCATGCCCGGCTCCAGCCCCGGCTCCGGCGGCAGGATCAGGATGCCGTCCGCGTCATCGCCCACCTGCAGCTCCGCCTCCGAACAGAGCATGCCGTGGGAGTCCAGACCCCGCAGCTTCTTGACGCCCATCGTCACGCCGCCGGGAAGCTTCGCGCCGGGGACGGCCGCAGGCACCAGCGCCCCGACGGTGACGTTCTGGGCGCCGGTCAGGATCTGGAGCACCCGGCCCCCGCCCACGTCCACCTGGCAGACCCAGAGGGTGTCCGCGTTGGGATGGCGCTCCATCGCCACCACCCGGCCGACCACCACCCCCTCCACCCCGGGGTTGGCCCTGACGACGTTCTCCACCACCACGCCCCGGGCGGTCAGCCGCTCCGCCAGCTCCTGCGGAGAGAGGCCCACCTTCACGTAATCCTTCAGCCAGTTGTACGAAACGCGCATCGCTCACGCCTCCCCTCGCCTAGAACTGCCGCAGGAACCGCATGTCGTTGTTCACGAAGTGCCGGATGTCCTCGATGCCGTACATCAGCATCGCCACCCGCTCCGGGCCGTAGCCGAAGGCCCAGCCCGAGACCTCCTCAGGGTCGTAGCCGCCGGCGCGCAGGACGTTGGGGTGCACCATGCCCGAGCCGCCGATCTCGATCCAGCCCGAGCCCTTGCACGTGCGACAGCCCTTGCCGCCGCAGAAGATGCAGGAGATGTCCATCTCCGCCGATGGCTCCGTGAACGGGAAGTAGGAGGGCCGGAGCCGGATGCCCACGTCCGGGCCGAAGAGCGCCCGGGCCATCTCGGTGAGGGCGCCCTTCAGGGACGCCATGGTGATTCCCTTGTCGATCACCAGCCCCTCCACCTGGTGGAACATCATGGCGTGGGTGGCGTCCTCGAAGTCGCGGCGGAAGACCCGGCCGGGGCAGATGATCTTGACCGGGGTCCTGCCCCTGGCGACCTCCAGCATGTACCGGATCTGCGTGTTGGAGGTGTGCGTGCGCAGGAGCACCTCCTCGGAGAGGAAGAGAGAATCCTGCGCATCGCGGGCCGGGTGGCCCTTGGGGATGTTCAGGGCCTCGAAGTTGTACCAGTCCGTCTCCACCTGGCGCGACTCCGCGACCTCGTAGCCCATGGCGATGAAGATCTCCTCGATGCGATGGATCACCTGGTTGAGGATGTGCAGGTGGCCCCGGCGCACCGGCGCTCCCGGCAGCGTGACGTCGATCCGCTCGGACGCGAGGCGCGCCTGCAGCGCGGCAGCCGCCAGCTCTGCCTCCCGGGCATCCAGGGCCGCCGTGATCGCCTGCTTGATCTCGTTACCCAGGGCGCCCATGGCCTTGCGCTCCTCCACCGTGGGCAGCCTGCCCAGGCCGCCCAGGACCTGGCTCAACTCCGACTTCTTGCCGAGGTAGCGCACGCGCATCTCCTGGATTGCCCCGACGTCGGCTGCCGCGGCGATGGCGGCGAGCGCCTCATCCCGCAGCTTCAGCAACTGGTCCTTCATGAGGCCACCTCCGAGAAACAGCAATACTAAAATGAGCGCCTCCGTCCCCCGATCGGGACGAAAGCGCTCGCTTCCGCGGTACCACCCGAATTGAGCCCGTTTCCGGGCTCCCCTCATGGCCGGCGCCAACACGCCGCCCCTCGGTAACGGGAGGGCCCCGTCTCCACCTAGTGGGCCGGGCGGCGGCCGTTCAGCGGAGAGGCTCCGGAGGGAACTTCGCTCGACTGGCGGAGAGCCGGCTTTCAGTCTGGGCGCGGCCTCCCTGGACACCGCCGGGTCGGCTACTTTCCTCCATCACAGCCTGTGCACCATCTCAGCAGCAGGTCGCTACGGACTCGTCACTGCACGGTGAAACGCTTGTAGAGCAGGTAGGCGATAACGGAACCGGTGTTGGAGAAGATGGTCCAGAAGACCTCAGCGGCCGCTGAATTGGACATGCCGCCATTCCCTCCCTCTACCCTCGTTCCATGCACCTGATGGCTGTAAGTATACCACAGCGGAAATGCCACAGCAAGGCTGCAACACATAACCGCGCTAAAGGGCATGGCGAGGGCACGGCGGCGCCGCTTTCACCGGTCCGGCAGCAACCCGACAGCCAGCTCGGCGTTCAGCCGGGCCAGCGGAATCAGCCGGTCCATCTGCCGCAGGAGGTCGGCACGGACCTTCTCCGCGTCGGCGAGGGCACGCCGGCCGGCGGCCGCCACGGCGGCCGGATTCAGCCCGCCCGTGCTGCCGGCGGCCTCGTGGCCGATCTGGCGCAGGAAGGCGTCGTTCTTGGGGTCGTATGAGATCCCCACCAGCGGCACGCCGCTCATCGCCGCGAAGACCAGCGAGTGGTAGCGCATGCCGATCAGCAGGTCGCACCGGGCGATCACGGCCCGCAGGTCCTCGTATGTATACGGGCCGTTCAGCACCACGGCCGGCGCGCGCATGCAGGCGACCACCGCCCGGCTGGCCTCCACGTCCTTGACCTGCTGCATGGGGATGAAGACCACCTGGGCGCCGGTCTCCCCGGCGAGCCGGTCCAGGGCCTCCGCCAGTCGGGGTTCCAGGGGCTCGCGTCCCGGCTTCCAGGGCCGCACGGACACGCCGATCACCGGCCGGCTCACGTCGACCCCGGCGCCGCGGAGCAGCGCCTCGCCGGCAGCCGGATCGGCGGGGCCCAGCACCAGTGCGGCGTCGGCGGTCACCGTGACCGGCGGGCGGGTGACGCCCAGCCTGCGGAAGGTCTCGGCGGCCTCGGCATCCCGGGCGGTGATGAGGGCAGCGCGGTTCACGATGAGCGGCACCAGCGCCCGGCCGAGCGGGCGGGTCACGGGGCCGATGCCCTGGGCGCAGAACATGACCGGCTTGCGGCGAAGCCGGGCCATGGTCGCCAGGCCGAGGTAGTAGATCAGCGAGCGGCTGCTGGTCACGTCCTGCAGCAGGCTGCCGCCGCCGAACATGACCAGGTCGGCCCGGCCGATGGCCTCCCAGATCCCCCGGATGTCGCTGCGGCTCACAGCGCCGATGCCGTGGAGCCGGCGGGTCTGGGACGCGGTGCCGGAGATGGCGGTGAAGGTCACGTCGGGCCGCAGCTCCCGGATGGCGCGCCTGAGGCCCGCCAGCATCGCCTCGTCGCCGGCGTTGTGGAAGCCGTAGTATCCGGCGATCAGGATCTCAGCCACGGTGACTCCTCCTTTCCGCCCCGGTCATGCCCTTCGCCTCGCCAGCCGCCGGTATGCCTTTGACACGACCTCGGCCCCCTCCCGGTCGCCGAACAGCAGCGCCAGGGCCACGTGCACCACGACCACCGCGCCCAGGGCCGGGAAGAGCCGCACCACCTGCGCGACCAGCCCGTCGCCCGGCGCTGCGCGGGCGATGAGCCCGTACAGCCCCCAGCCCGCAAGCCCGCCGGCCGCCGCAGTGGCCAGGTGCACGCCCAGGCTCCGCAGGATCTCCCGCCCGCCGATGTAGGTCAGCCGCTTCCGGAGTTGCCAGAGCAGGAACCCCACGGAGACCAGCGTGGCCAGGGTCTGGCCCAGGGCCAGACCCCCGTGCGCGAGGGGGCCGACCAGCGCCAGCTTGAAGACCAGGCCGAACGCCACCAGCCCGGCCGCCGCCCACGCGGGGGTGCGGGTGTCCTGCAGGGCCCAGAAACACCGGTTGAGGAAGTCCTGCCAGCCGAACAGCAGGATGCCCGGCGCGTAGAAGAGCAGGGCGTAGGCGGTGAGCCGTGTCGCCGCGGGGTCGAACGCCCCCCGCTGGAACATGAGCTGCACGATGGGCTCCCGGAACAGCAGGAGCCCCACGGCCATCGGCAGCAGCACGAAGCTGAGCATCCGCAGCCCCCGGGCGAGGGTCGCGCGCAGCTCGTCGGCCTGCTGGTCCGCGGCCTGGGCCGCCAGCGTGGGATAGAGCACAGTGGCGATGGAGGTGCCGACGACCCCGTAGGGCAGTGAGTTGACCCGCACCGCGTAGTTCAGCGCCGAGATGGAGCCCTCGGCAAGACCCGAGGCCAGGAAGCGGTCGAAGAAGTCCTGGACCTGGATGATCCCCGTGGTGATCAGGACCGGCACGATGAGCCGGCCCACCTTGGCGAGGCCGGGATCCTCCCAGTCGACGGCGGGCCGCCAGCCGATGCCCAGCCGGCGGAGGCTCGGCAGCAGCATCAGGGCCCCCAGCGCGGCCCCGGCCACCACGGACCAGGCGACCCAGCGGATGTGGGCCGTCTGGGACACGACCAGGAGGGTCAGCACCACCGGCAGGTTGTTCACCAGCCCGACGAAGGCGGGGGCCGTGAACCGGTGGTGGGCGTTGAGCACCGCCGTGGCCACACCGCCCAGCCCCATGAAGAGCAGCATCGGCAGCATGGTACGGGTGAGCGAGACCGTCAGGGCATGGGCGTGTTCGGGGAACCAGGGCACCAGGATCGGCACGAACCATGGCGCCAGGGCCCAGCCCAGGGCCAGCAGCGCCAGGGCGAACAACAGGGTCAGGTTCGTGACGCTCACCACCAGCCGCCCGGCGGCCTCATGCCCCCGCCGCTGCACCACCTCGCGGTAGACGGGGATGAAGACCATCACCACGCCGGCGCTCACGGTGAGGAACAGCGAGTAGGGCAGGTCGTGGGCGGTCACGTAGGCGTCGGTGGTGTAGGTCGCGCCGAAGCGGGCGGCCAGGAGCATCTCCCGGACGTAGCCGAGGATGCGGCTCAGCACGGCGGCGGCGGTGATGATGGACGCCGCCTTCACCAGGGAGCGCGGGCTGCCGGACGTCATGGGGCGATCAACTCCTCGTACAGCGCGGCGGTCTCCGCCGCCATGCGCTCGGCGCTGAACAGGGCCCGCGCCCGCTCCCGCCCGGCCGCGCCCATCCGGGCCGACCGCTCCGGGTCGGCCAGCAGCATCCGGATCGCCCGGGCCAGGCCGTCCGGATCCTCCGGCGCCACCAGGAGGCCCGTTTCGCCATCCACCACCACCTCGGGAAGGCCGCCGGTGCGGGAAGCCACCACCGGCCTGCCGGCCGCCATCGCCTCCACCGCCACCAGCCCCAGACCCTCCGACCGGGACGGGACCACGAACACCCCGGTGCGGCCCAGGAAAGCCGGCACGTCGTCCACGAAGCCGACCAGTTCGACCGGCAGCCCCTCCGCCTCCACCCGGGCCGCCAGGGCCTGCCGCTGGGAGCCGTCGCCGCCCAGGAGCAGCCGGGCCTCGCCCCGGAGCCGGGCCATGGCCTCCAGGAGCACGTCGAACCCCTTCTCCCGTTCCAGCCGCCCCAGGGCGCCCACCACTCCCGCTACCGGAGGCGGCGCCTGTTCATACGGCCCGAGGTCGACGCCGCCGGGGATGACCCGTACCGCCGCGGGGTCGGCCCCCTGCGCGATCAGGGCATCCCGCACCGCGCCGGACACTGCGACGATGCGGTCGGCAAAGCGGCGCACGGCCAGCCGTCGCAGCCAGGCTCCCGGGCTCCGGACCTGCACCGAGGCCTCCACAGCGGCGGCGAGCCCGTGCTTGGTGTAGACCACCCGGGCGCCGCCCAGCCGGCCGGCGATGCGGCCGGCCAGGGCGCCGTGGGTGTGAACGACGTGCGGCCGCCACCGCCGGATGAGCCCGACCAGCTCCCTGAGGCCGGACCAGGAGAGCGAGCGGTCCGCGCCCGCGTACGGGAAGACCGTCACGCCGGCGCGCCGCAGGGCGGCAGCCAGCGCCCCTTCGGGGCAGGCTGCCGCCACCGTGAACCGTTCCGCAATCCGGGGCTGGGTCAGCAGGGTGAGCACGTACCGGCCGGCACCGCCGATGTTGGTGTCGCTGCAGACGTGCAGCACCCGCGGCAGGTCTCGTCTTGCGTCCGTCAAGTCGCTCGTTCCTCTCTGTGGCCTGCTGCCAGGCCCGCCCCCAGGCCCGCCAGGGCCCAGAAGGCAAACAGGATCTTGGGATTGTACCACACGTAGTCCACCAGGCCGTGGACCAGGAGGCCGGTCAGGGCGCAGGGGACGGCGGCGAGGATGTAGCTGCTCTGCCGGTCTGCGCCGACGACGAAGGGCCGGCGCAGCGCGGCCAGGAGCGCCCAGACCGCGGCGATGAGGCCGAGGATGCCCATCTCGGCGAAGATCTCCAGCGGCACGTTGTGGGCGTGCGCCGCCCGGGCCTCGGACAGCATGAAGGCCTGGTAGCCCTTCGCAAACGCCTCGGCCCCGGCGCCCACCCCCAGCACCCAGTGCTCCCGCAGCATGGCCAGCACGCCGATCCAGATGTTCACCCGATACTGGTTGGACGTGTCCGCCAGCGAGAAGGCCGAGAGCAGCCGCGTGAGGATGGCGTCCGGCGCCGCCAGGAGGAGCGCCAGTCCGCCCAGCGCCAGGAAGACGGTCCAGCGGCGGAAGCGCAGCAGCACGAAGAGCCCCAGGGCGCCGGCCGTGGCCAGCCAGCCGCCGCGGGAGCCGGTGAGCAGGAGCGTGAGCAGCATCATCGCCACCGGCAGGGCCAGGGGCAGCTGCCGGCGGGGGTTCTGCAGCCAGAGGCCGATCGCCGGCGGCAGCAGCAGCGTCATGTACTCCGCCAGGTAATTGGGGTTGCCCATGCTGGCGAAGACCCGGATCACCTGTCCCGCCTGCTCGGGGTCCACCCAGGACTCCTCGACCTGCGGCGGACGGAACACCTGGTACACCGCCCAGAG
Organism: Symbiobacterium thermophilum IAM 14863; assembly: GCF_000009905.1. Classification (GTDB taxonomy): domain Bacteria; phylum Bacillota; class Sulfobacillia; order Symbiobacteriales; family Symbiobacteriaceae; genus Symbiobacterium; species Symbiobacterium thermophilum. The sequence continues at coordinate 1,218,357 of NC_006177.1, read as the reverse complement.
GGTCATGAGCATTGCCCCGGCCAGCACCGGCCCCAGCAGCGCCGCCGCGTCCCGGGAGGTGCGGACCTGGTCGGCGACCAGCCAGAAGAGCAGGCCCGCGGTCAGCCAGATGATCAGGTTGCGAAAGCTGGCCGCCGGCGCCAGCGACTGCACGGCGGCCGCGCCGACCACCAGGAGCAGGAAAGACAGCGGCAGCAGGGCCGAGGGCGCCCGCCAGTCAAACTCGCCCCGGGCGAAGCGGACCAGCACGGCGAGGCCGGCCAGCGACCAGACGCCGGCGATCATCGCGGCCGTGGAAAGGCCGGACAGGGTGTGCGGCACCAGGGGCAGCAACCCCAGCAGCAGCCCCAGCAGGTAGACCACCGGCGACGTCGGCCGGTCCTCCGCCTCGGCCGGGGCCGGCGCGACGTCACCGGCGTAGCCCCAGAACAGCCCCCACAGGTGGCTGCCCGCAAGGAGCCCCCCCACCGCCCGGGCGACGCGGCCGCCCAGGGCCACCAGCAGGCTGGTCTCCCAGAGCCCCCGGAGCCACGGCCCGGCGGCCCGGCCGACGGCCTCGGCCAGCCGGCGGAGCCCCCCGAGGGCACGGCTCACCGGCCCGTCGCCGTCGCCGGACCGGGGCCAGTCCGAGTACCAGAACCGGCCGATCAGCGAGCCGGCGAAGACGCGCGCGCAGAAGGCGCCCAGCGCGGCAAGGGCCCGCCCCGTCAGGCTCGCCTCCCACACCCCCAGGAACCACGCGGCCAGCCGACCGACCAGGCTTGTCTCCCAGACATCCAGAAGGGGTGACCGTACCATGTGACCGGCCCCCTACCGCTCGGGCGGATTCAGGTCGAAGGCCACCGTCGTCCCGGTGGCGGCCCAGAACGCGCTCTTGTACTGGTTGCTCCGCCCCACCTTCACCTCGATGCCGCTCATGGTGACGCCGTTGGGCGAGACCCGGGCGGGCCCGCGCACGGTCACGTACAGGTCGAAGTGGGTGTCGGACTCGTGGGGAACGATGCCGTCCGGCATCTCGCGCACGACGACGGCCGGCTCCCACCAGGCGTCGACGATCTGGCCCATGCGGGTGTTGGACTTGCTGTCGTACACCTCGTCGCCCACCTGGATGGCGTCGATGGTCCACTGGGTCACGGCCGGGATGCGGAGGGTCATCTCGATCACCTGGTCCTGCCCGGTCGGGGTCGCCGCCGGGCCCGTCAGGGCCCCGTAGACGAACCGCCCTGCGACGGCCAGGATTCCCAGGAGCACCACCAGGTCGAGCAGGTTGATCTTGCCGAAGAGCCGGCCCTTGTTGTCGATCAGCACGTCAGAGCACCTCCGCGTAGACGTCCAGAATGCGCGCGGTCACCGATTCGATGGAGAGGCTGGCGACGACGAACTCCCGCCCGGCGCGCCCCAGACGCTGCCGCTCGGCCTCGTTGCCGGGGGCCAGCAGGCCGGCGATGTCCGCGGCCAGCACCGCCGGGTTCAGGGGCGTGCCGCCCTCCCTGGCAGTGAAGTTGGACCCGGCGTACAGCGGGATCCGCTCGGGCGTGAGGATGCCCCGGTAGCCGCCCTCGCCGGCGATGATCACCGGCCGCTCGCAGAGCATGGCCTCGGTGGCGGTGCGGGCCACGGCGACCACGCAGTCGGCCAGGTTGAAGAAGGCGGGCACGTCCAGCCGGTGGCCCACCGCCCGCGCGGCCTCCCGGCCCAGCCGGCGGTTCACCTCGTCGGCGAGGCGGGCCACCTCGGCGTACCGGTTGCCGTCGCCCAGGATCCAGAGCCGGATGGTCGGGAACTGCTCGTTCAGCCGGGGCAGGGCCTGCAGCAGCGCCACGGCCGTATCGGCGAACTCGTCGGTCAGCCGGCTGGCGTGCACGACGTGCGGCCCCGTCCGGTCGACGCCCAGCTCCCGGAGCAGCGGGGCGATGTCGAGCCCCGGCCGGAACTCGCCGGTCTCGAAGCCGTTGGGGATGACCCGGATGATCGCGGGCGGCGCGCCCAGCGGCCCCTCCAGGTGGCGGCGCACGTCCTCGCTCACGGCGATGGCGCGCTGGCCGAAGGTCGTCAGGTACTTCCAGGGGAAGCCGGCGTTGTACACCCCGTGGTAGGTGGTGACCAGCGGAATGCCCTTCCCCCGCACCGCCAGCGCGCACAGCCACGCGGGGATGCGGGCGTGGGCGTGGATGAGCCCGATCTGGTGCTCGGCGATCAGCCGGCGCAGCCGCCGGTAAGCGCGCGCCATGGCCAGCGGGTTTCGGCTGGCCATCGGCACGACGATATGGGGGATCCCGCGCTCCTCGAGCAGGGGCACCATGCGACCGCCCGCCGAAGCCACCACCACGCGGTGCCCGCGCCGGTGCAGCTCACGCGCGAGGCTGATCACATGGGTTTCCGCCCCGCCCAGGTCGAGGGCCATGGCAGCGAGCAGGATGTTGGGCATGTCTGTCGTCAAGGCGCTCCGTCACCCCCAGCGCGCGGGCTGTCCAGGCTATTGTACATTCCACACATTAATGGGACAAGGCGGGCGGTGCCGCGGCCCCCTGCTGCCGCATCGCCTCGTACGCGAGCAGGGAGGCGGCCACGCCGGCGTTCAGCGACTCGGTGGGCCCGGCCATCGGAATGGAGACGACCCCGTCGGCCAGCGCCCGGGCCTCCGGAGAGGGGCCGGCGGCCTCGCTGCCCACCACGACCGCCGCACCCCGGGCCAGGTCCACCGCCCAGGGGGCGAGGGCGCCCCCCGCCTCGGCCAGGTAGATGCGCCGGCCGGCGGCCCGCAGCCCGGCGAGCGCGTCTCCGATCGGCCGTTTCACGACCGGCAGCCGGAAAAGCGAGCCCATCGCGCCCCGCACCACCTTGGGGTTGTAGGGGTCCACCCCGCCGGCGACCACCGCGCCGCCGCCGCCCATCGCCTCCAGGGAGCGGATCGCCGTGCCCAGGTTCCCGGGGTCCTGCAGGCCGTCCAGGACCAGCACCAGCCCCGGCCCCAGGTCGTCCAGGGTCCGGGAAAGGGGCCGGAAGACGCCCACGACCCCCTGCGGGGTCCGGGTGTCGGCCGCCCGCTCCAGCGCCTCCGGCGTCACCGGGTGCAGCGGCACCCCGCGCGCCGCGGCGGTGCGCAGCAGTTCCGCACCACGGGGACGCTCCGCCAGTTCGGGGGTGTAAAGCAGGTACGCGACCTCCACGCCGGCGGCCAGCGCCTCCTCCACCAGCCGCACGCCCTCCATGTGGGCCAGGCCCGACTCCTCGCGCGCACGCCGCTCCCGGGCGAGCTCCCGGGCCTGCCTGACCAGGGCGTGCTTGGGGCCCAGCGGCGTTTCCGCTCTCGTCATCCCTTCTGCAGCGTCCTTTCCAATTGCTTCACGCCCTCTTTGCTGCCCAGCAGCACCAAGGTGTCGCCGGGCCGGATGACATCGGTGGCCAGCGGCGCCGCGTTGATGTGCTCGCCGGACTTCAGCGCGAGCACCGAGATGCCGAACTGCGCCCGCAGGTTGGCCTCCCGCAGGGTCCTGCCGGCCAGGGCCGGCGGCGCCGCCATCTCCATGATGGTGTAGTCGGGCGAAAGCTCGATGTAGTCGATCTCGCTGCCGGTCATCAGCGAGTGGGCCAGCCGGGCGCCCATCTCCCGCTCGGGGTAGATCACCCGGTCCGCCCCCACCTTCGCCAGGGTGCGCCCGTGCAGCTCGCTGCGCGCCTTGGCCACCACCAGCGGCACCCCATGCTCCTTCAGGAGCACGGTGGTCAGGATGGAGGCCTCCACGTCGCTGCCGATGGCGACGACGCCGACGTCGAAGTTGCGCAACCCCAGGGCGCGCAGCGCCTCCTCGTCGGTGGAGTCGCAGGCGACGGCGTGGGTCAGCTCCGGCGCGAAGTGGTCGACCAGGTCCTGGTTCGCGTCGATGCCCAGCACCTCGTGGCCCATCTTCTCCAGGTGCAGGGCCACGGTGGAGCCGAACCGGCCGAGGCCCACCACGACGATGGTCTTCCGGGTCACCCGATCATCACCCGCTCTTCCGGATAGTCGATGTTCACCCGCTCCCGCCGCCGCTGGGCCAGGGCCACCGCAGCGGTGAGCGGCCCGATGCGGCCGACGTACATGGTCACCGTCAGCAGGAGCCGGCCGGCCATGCTCAGGTGCGGGGTGACGCCGGTGGACAGCCCCATGGTGGTGAAGGCAGATGTGCTCTCGAATAAGACGTCGGCCGCGCCGAACGGGTTTCCGGGCGCGGTGACGAGGTGCCCCTCGGTCACGAGGAGAAGCCCGCCCACCGCGACGATCACGGCCATGGACATCGCCACGATGGCGATCGCCCGGTCCAGCAGCTCCCGGGGCAGCCGCCGGCCCATCGCCTGAATGTCCTCGGTGCCCCGCACCGTGGCCCGCACCGCCAGGGCGATGACCGCGAAGGTGGTGGTGCGGATGCCGCCGCCGGTGCCGCCGGGGGAGCCGCCGATGAACATGAGCACCATGGCCAGGAGCAGCGCCGCGGAGGCCATGCCGGCCGTGGGAATCGACTCAAAGCCCGCGGTGCGGAACGTGACCGCAGTGAAGAAGGCATTGAGCAGCTTCTCCGGCACCGGCAGCCCGCCCAGCGTGGCCGGGTTGCCCCACTCCAGCGCCAGCACCAGCAGCGTGGCTGCGCCCACGAGCACGCCCGTGACGGCCAGCACCAGCTTGGTCTGCAGGCTGAACCGCTCCCACCGCCTGTGGTGCCACACGTCCTGCAGCACCACGAAGCCCATGCCGCCCATCAGGATCAGGCCCGCCATCACCAGCAGGACAGCCGGGTCGTGCTGGAACGGGCGCAGGGACCGGGAGGTGAGGTCGAAACCCGCGTTGTTGAACGCCGTGATGGAGTGGAAGATGCCGAAGTAGAGCGCCTGCGCCGGGGGATAGTAGGCGAGGAAGCGCAGGGAGAGCAGCGCAGCCCCGATCGCCTCGACGGCCAGGGTGCCGGCGATGATGGTGCGGGTGAGCCGCACCACCCCGGCGATGGAGAGGGAGCCCAGCGCCTCCTGCATCATCAGCCGCTCGTGCAGGCCGATGCGCCGGCCCGTGAGCAGGAACATCAGCGCCGACAGACTCATGATGCCCAGGCCGCCCGCCTGGACCAGCAGCAGGAGCACGACCTCGCCGAAGGCGCTGAAGGTGGTGGACACGTCCACCACGGCCAGGCCGGTGACGCAGACGGCCGACGTGGCCATGAACAACGCATCCGTCAAGGACAACCGGTGGCCGGGCTCGTGGGCGACGGGCAGGGCCAGCAGGACGGTGCCGATGAGGATCAGCAGCGCAAACCCCGCCGCCAGGGCCTGCGGCGGCGTAAACGTCGGCCCCCTCCTCCGGTGCTGCAGTGCCATTCTCCGCCCCCCTACTCGCCCTGGAGCCGGGTGATGCCGGCTGCGCTGCCGATGACCACCATGATGTCGCCCTCCGCGATGCGCTCCTCGGCCCGCGGGGAGACGATGACCCGCTGCCCGCGCTTGATGGCCATCACGTTCAGGCCGAAGCGGTGGGGCAGGTCCAGGTCCCGCAGGCTCTTGCCCAGCACCGACCGGGGCGGCGCAAGCTCGGCCAGCCCGTACTCGTCGGAGAGACGGACGTAGTCGATGATGCCGCCGGTGGCGATGTTGCTGGCGACCCGGATGCCCATGTCGCGCTGCGGATACACCACCCGGTCGACCCCGAGCCGCTTCAGGATCCGGCCGTGGGCCTCGTCCTGCGCCTGGGCCACCAGGTACGGCACGCCCAGGTCCCGGCAGTTGAGCACGGTGAGGACGCTGGACTCCACGTTGTCGCCGATCGCGACCACCACGGTGTCGAACTCGTGGATGCGCAGGGCCCTGAGCACCGCCGGATCGGTGCCGTCGGCCCGCACCACCCGGGGCAGGACCGCGGCCAGCTCGTCCACCCGGTCGGCATCGACGTCCACGGCCAGCACGTGCTGGCCCGCGCCCGTCAGCTCCTGCGCCAGACTGGCGCCGAACCGCCCCAGCCCAATGACAGCATATCGCTTCGCCATGACGGCTACTCCCTTCGGGCCGCAGTCGTGCGACCGAGTACAGGAAATCCCGCACAGCAGACGAAAGCCCACCCTCTCGGGTGGGCGTCGGGGCCTGCTAGAGGCTGGCCTTGGCCTTCTCCACCAGAGCGGAGAAACCGGCGGCGTCGTTCACCGCGATGTCGGCCAGGACCTTGCGGTTGAGCTGGACGCCGGCCTTGTTGAGGCCATTGATGAACTGGCTGTAGGTCAGACCGTTCATGCGGGCGGCGGCGTTGATGCGGGCGATCCAGAGCCGGCGGAAGTTGCGCTTCCGCTGCCGCCGGTCGCGCCGGGCGTAGAACAGCGCCTTCATGACGGTCTCGTTGGCGGGCCGGAAGTGCTTGCTCCGGGCGCCGTAGTAACCCTTGGCCAGCTTCAGGATCTTCTTATGACGAGCACGGGTGGTCTTCCCGGGCTTGGTGCGCGCCATGTTGCTCTCCTCCTATGACACGTCCCGGAGCCCCCGCTCCGGCACGCGCGGACTTCTATGGGGTTAGTGGGGCAGAATCTCCCGGATGTTCTTCTGGAAGGACTTGGACAGGACGAGGTTGCGCTTCAGGGCGCGGATCCTGTTCTCCTTCTTGTGGGTGTTCTTGTGGTGCTTGTTGCTGGGGTAATGCTTCACCAGGCCGCTGCCGGTCAGCTTGAACCGCTTGGCAGCGCCGCGATGGGACTTCATCTTCGGCATGGGCGGTTACTCCTCCTTATTTTTCCTGGCCCTGCTGGGCTGCTTTGGGTTCGAGATTGGCCTTGGGCGCGAGGATCATGATCATGTTCCGGCCTTCCAGGCGCGGCGGCCGCTCGACCACGCAGATGTCCTTGACGGTCTCCAGCAGCCGGTCCAGGACCTCCTTGCCCAGCTGCGCGTGCACGACCTCGCGGCCACGGAACATGATCGTGGCCTTCACCTTGTCGCCGTCCCGCAGGAACGACTCGGCCTGGCGCTGGCGAACCGCGAAGTCATGATCATCAATGTTGGGCCGCATCTTGACCTCTTTGATGGTGATGACCTTCTGCTTCTTGCGCGCCTCGCGCTCCCGCTTCGCCTGCTCGTACTTGTACCGACCGTAGTCCATCAGCTTACAGACCGGCGGCTTCGCGTTGGGCGCCACCTCGACCAGGTCGAGGCCGCGCTCCTGCGCGATGCGGAACGCCTCCCGCGAGGAGAACACGCCCAGCTGCTCACCGTTCTCATCGATGAGCCGAACCTCGCGGGCCCTGACCATCTCGTTCACCCGGAGCTGATCCTTGATACACGAACACCTCCTGACTGGTAGAACGGGCAGCCTCGTCCCAAAGCACACAGCAGAAACGGGTGGCCATTGGCCACCCGCGTCCAAAGCTGAGCTTGCAGCGCCGCCTGCTGCGGCGAATCCACGTACTCAACCTCGAAACCGTACCGACAACCGGCCGTACGGTGAGAAGCGGTGGCTTCTACTTCTGAGGTCCCGTTAATGCTTGCGTGGAGAGATTACCACGTCGTTCACGGGTTGTCAAGCATCGCCACGCGCGATTGCGCTGCCGGGGCCGCTGACCCGCCGCAGGCCGGGTCGCGGGGCCCTGCACCCTCGCCGCCCGACGTCACAGGGCAAGCGTCCCGCTGTCGGTGATCAGCATCTGCAGGATGCGCTCCTCCAGGCCGGTGTGGGCGTTCACGTACACCAGGTACGTCTCCTCCCCCAGGGTGCCCCGGAACTCCCAGCACAGCACCTCGCCGTCGCCGGCCTCCGTGGGGATCAGGGCGAGACGCGCCTCCTCCACCTGCAACTCGGGATTGACCGCCGCCCGGGCCTGCTCCCGGGTCACCGACGGCGTCAGCCCGCCCCGCTCCCGGTGGGACATCACGTAGCTGCGGGCGTCCACCCCCACCACCTCGCCGTTGTCCAGGGCGACGCGCACCTTCACCTGATCCGGGTAGATCCGGACGCCCCCGGGGGCATGCACGAACTGCACGGTGGCGAAGCCGTCGGCCACCTCGCCGTAGGTGGGCTCCATCTCGGACCAGCCGTGCGCCGCCAGGTACGCCAGTCCGGCCTCCCGGGCGTCCTCCAGGGTGAGCCGGGGCTCGCCGGCCGGCCGGGCGTTGATGTAGGAGACCAGGTGGCCCCCTTCCCGGGCGAGGTCCACCGTCACTGCGGGCCGGCCGCCGCCGGGCGGGAGCCGCACCGCGAAGACCGGCACGCGCCCGTTCCGCTCGGTCACCTCCAGCGCGTCGGCCGTGACGCCTTCGGGCAGGAAGGCCAACGCCCGGGCCCTCGCCTCCTCCGGGGTGATCGCGGGCCCGCCCATGGCCGGGGTCCGCTGCTCCAGGTGGTCGGAGAAGGGGCCGTCGTAGACCAGCACCGGCATCTGGTCCATCTGCGGGCCGACCTGGTTCAGCCCGGGCGGGATCAGGCTCTTCTGCGCCTGGTCCTGGGTGAGGTCCGCCCCGCCCGCGGCCCTGCGCTCCCGCCAGGCCGTGAACAGGTCCGAGAGGCCCACGCCGGCCTTGGCGAAGCGGAAACCCTCACTCACGGACGCCTGGCCGGTGTCCCGCAGGGTGGCGGTGAGATCGGTGGCCGCCTGGTACAGCCTGGCCAGCTCCTGGCGCTGGGCCTCGTCCATGGTCCGTCCGGCCGCCTCGTGGCGCACCACGCTGTAGGCGAAGTCGCCGATCTGGTTCAGGAACTTGCCCGTGGCCGCCCCCAACTCCTCGGGCAGCGGCAGGGCCATGAAGTTGGCCGCCGCCAGGCTGGCCCGCCGGTAGACCTCCCCCATGTAGAGGGCGTTCTGACGGGTGGACCCGGCCGCAAGGCTCTTGCCCATGAGCCCGCGCATGGCCTCGACGTGGCTGATCATCTCCGCGAAGTTCCGCTGCCGCTCGGCCTCCAGCTCATAGGCCAGGGCCTGGTACTGCCGGTACAGGTGGACCGTCCAGGCGCCCCAGACAGCCAGCACGCCGGCCGCCAGGAGGCCCAGGAGCGCGCCCCCGACCGGCCTGCTTCGCCGCATCTGCATTCCCCTTCCCGCCATCTTTGGTATCTCCCTTCGGTATCTGCCCGCGGACGGGCCCGCCGGGCGGGCCCGCCGCTTCCGTGATCACTTGGCGAACACGTGGTTGCCGATCTGGGTGATGATCTGACGCGTCCACACCCAGGAGGAGACCGGCTTGCTCGGGTTCCAGAAGAACACGGCGCCGTAGGTGGGATCCCAGCCGTTCACGGCATCGCGGGCGGCGCGCAGGTCGTCGGCGGTGGGCGGGGTGTTGTAGATGCGCCCGTTGCTGACCGACTCGAAGGCGTGGGGCTCGTAGATCACCCCCTCCAGGGTCTTCGGGAAGCGGGGGTCGGCGACCCGGTTGAGGAGTACGGCCGCCACCGCGACCTTGCCCTCGTAGGGCTCTGCCTCCGCCTCGGCCCGCACCACCCGCGCCAGCAGGTCGATGTTGACGCCCGGGCGCTGCGCGCCCGCCGACGCCGCCTGGGCGCCGCTATACCCGAGCGCAGCCCAGGTTTCGGGGCCCACCACACCGTCGACCGTGAGCCCGTTCTTCGACTGGAAGAAGCGCACCGCCTTCTCCGTGAGGGGGCCGAACCTGCCGTCCACCTGGCCCTCGTAGTAGCCCCAGTCTCTCAGCCGTTGCTGCACTTCCCGCACCGCATCCCCCGTCGCCCCCCGGCGCAGCGTGGGCCGGGCGGCAGCCTCGGCCTGCTCCGCGCCGCGGGGCAGGAGGCTCCACGCGCTCAACGCGATCAGAGAAAGGATCAGGAGCAAGGGGACTGCCGTCTTCCTGCGCACATCGGACCCTCCGTTTGCCGCTCGTCCGGATGCTGATCCTGCGGCTTCCGCCGCGGTGAGACTGTGGGTGCTAGTCTTCCCCTGCGCTCGGCCCGTATGTCGCCGACGAGCGCGCATGACAGAAAGAGGATTGCCGCCGACGGGTGGACGTGGCAGGCATAGGATTGTCGCACCGACCGACGTGCGTGACCGAAGGAGGATCGTTGCCGACGGGTACGGATAAGAGGCTTGTCATCGACAGGTGCGCGTGACGGGTCTGGGATTGTCGCCGATCGATGGGGGTGACAGAAGGAGGATCGTGGTCGACGGTACGCATAAGAGCCTTGTCGCCGACAGGTGCGCTTGCCGGGTTTGGGATTGCCGCCGACCGACGTGCGTGAAAGAAGGAGGATCGTCGCCGACGGGTACGCATAAGAGCCTTGTCGCCGACAGGCGCACGTGACGGGTATAGGATTGCCGCCCACCGATGTGCGTGAAAGAAGGAGGATCGTCGCCGACAGGTACGCATAAGAGCCTTGTCTCCTACAGGCGCACGTGACGGGTTTGGGATTGCCGCCGATCGATGTGCGTGAAAGAAGGAGGATCGTCGTCGACGGGTACGCATAAGAGCCTCGTCGCCGACAGGCGCACGTGACAGAAAGAGGATGCACCGCGACCGATGCCGGCGGACAGAATAAAGCACAGACGATGGCCCGCGCGGCGGCGCCATCGACGAAGACTCAAGTGAGGGATCTCGGCCATGAAGCGGCGGTACCGCCCGTACCTGCACGCCGTCGTGCTGACGGCAATCCTGATCGGCGCCCAACCCCGGCCGGCGGCCAGCCAACCCGTGCCTGCTGCGCTTGCGGCGGTGCCGCCCGCGTCCCAGGCCCGGCTGCGGGCGCCGGGACAGCGGTCCCCGGGGCAGCCGTCCCGGCCAGCCGAGCCCCGGCCATCGCCATCGCCCGATCCCGGGCAGCCGATCCGGGCGGCCGAACCTGGGCAGTCTCCCCCCGCGGCCGAGCCCGGCCAGTCGCGCCGGACACGCGAGCCTGGGCAGCCGCCACGTGCGCCCGAGCCCGGCCAACCGTCCCGGGCAGCCGAGCCTGGGCAGTCGCCTGCCCCGGCTCCATCGTCGGAGTCCCAGCCGGTAGATCCGCCGGAGCCGGAGAAGCCGGACCTCACGCCTCGGCTGCGGGAGATCTACGAGCGGAGAGCCCGGCGGTTTCTGACGGACTGGGAGGGACCGCCGCTGGAGGAGGACTTCCTACTGGAGCGGAAGACCGCCCAGTGGGCCCTGCTGCACGAGGAGGGGAAGTACAGGTACGTCAAGGCGTGGGCAGAGGCGCGCGGGGTCCGCTTCGTCGAGGCACGGACCAGGATCTGGGTGAAGGAGCTCAAGGTGACGGAGGACCGCGCCCGGTTCTACGTCGCACAGACGTTGCAGTTGGGGTATCAGTACCCGGGGGAGGAGGCGGTGAACCGGTTCGGCGTGGGCAGCCGGCACATCGTCGAGCTGCACCGGACGGCCGACGGCCGCTGGCTGATCGGGCTGGAGTGGTACTCCGACCCGCTGGGCGACGAGACGGAGGCGCCGGCGGAACTGCCCGCTCGCCGCTCCTCCGGTAACCGGGGCAACTCCGGGCTGCACGCCGTCACCGCCCTGGCGGCGCAGCGGTACGACCGCCGTGGTGCGGTGGAATACGCCGACACCTACTGCGGCCTGGCCGCCGGCTGCGGCAACGACCACAAGTACAACCCGAAGTTCCGCAACTACATGGGCGAGGGCGGCGACTGCGCCAACTTCGTCTCCCAGGCGCTCCGCTACGGGGGCAAGCTGCAGATGCCGCTGTTCACGAGGGCGGACGCCCTCATCGGCCACCTGCGGTACGCGGGCAAGGGTGACCTGGCGGTCCGGGGCGACTTCGGCACCGTGTGGCGGATCGCCGCCGGCCGGCCAGAGGGGTTTCGCTCCTTCCTGAAGCCCGGCGACGTGCTGGGCTACGAGGAGAAGGGCAAGATGACCCATGTGGCCCTGATCACCGGCTTCGACAGCCGGGGCTACCCGGTGGCCAACTCCCACACCGCCGATCGGTACCGCGTGCCGTTTGACCTGGGGTGGGACCGAAAGACAATCTACTGGTTCGTGGCCATGCGTGACTGAGTTCGAGGCGGAATGTGCACTCGCTCCCCACCGTCCAATGCACATTCCGCCTCGTCGCCATCACCCACTTGCCCCTGAACCCCCGAGTTCGAGGCGGATTGTGCACTCGCCCCTCACCGCTCACTGCACATTCCGCCTCGTCGCCATCACCCACTTGCCCCTGAACCCCCGAGTTCGAGGCGGATTGTGCACTCGCCCCCCACCGCCCACTGCACATTCCGCCTCCTCGCTTTCACCCACTTGCCCCTGAACCCCCGAGTTCGAGGCGGATTGTGCACTCGCCCCCCACCGCCCACTGCACATTCCGCCTCGTCGCCATCACCCACTTGCCCCCGATCCCCGAGTTCGAGGCGGATTGTGCACTCGCTCCCCACCGCTCACTGCACATTCCGCCTCGTCGACATTACTCACTTGCCCCCAAGCCCCGAGTTCGAGGCGGAATGTGCACTCGTCCCCCTCCGCTCACCGCACATTCCGCCTCCTCGCCGCCCTTACCGACCCGACCCCCGGGAACGGTTGCATACACCCGCAGTATCTAGAAGGAATTTCCATCTACGTGGCGAACGCAAATTCGGGTGATGCGCGTGAACGGACTGTACATGCCGAGCCAGGTAAAGGTGCCCGCCTTCATCCTGTTCCATGAACAGCTGGGCGCTTCGGCAAAGGTGGCGTGGGCGGGGCTTCAACTCCGGCCAAGAGGTCAGAACCACCTGAGCGAACTCTGCGGGCTCTCCCGCACCGCCATCAAACCCAGTTATAGACAGCTTGAGCAACTATCCCTGCTCAGACCCTGGACTTGCTCGAAGGGTCAACATGCTTACCTTCCCGTGGATCTGCTACGAAGCCGGTGTGTCATCGCACAGGCCAAGATCACGTACGGTGCCCTTCAGTTGGCGCCCACGTTCCGCGACGGTCAAGTGGAGATCACGGTCAACCAGATCGCGAGACTGACACGCTGCGATCCGAGCACCGCGCGGCGGGCGCTGCGCAGCCTGGTCGATGCGGGCTGGGTTGAGGTCCGCCGGTCCAGGCGGACGGGGCCGTTTCAGCTCATTCTCTCCAATCCCCAGCTCGACGCCCAGAAGAAGGCCATCGCCGAGATCAACCGCCGGTTGGAAAAGGCGCCGTACCGGGGTGAGGCCCTGATGCGCGAGTGGCTCACCCTGCTGATCGATCTGGACAACTTCGAGGACGACGCTTCGCCCGGGTTCCTCGTGAACCCCTACACCGGCGAAGAGATGCAGATTGACCGCTTCTACCCGCCCAACGCGGGGTTCGAGTTCAACGGTGCGCAGCACTACGGGCCGACGGCGCTGTACCCCAGCGAAGAGCAGGCGCGCAGACAGTTGGGACGCGACCTCATCAAACAGGCGATCTGCCTGCGGCGGGGGATTCACCTGGCCGTCGTTCACGCCGAAGACCTCTCCCTCCAGGGCATGCTGCGACGGATACCCGACTGCCTGCCCCGCCGCCGTCTGGACGGTCAGGAGCTCGTCATCGCCCACCTGGAGTCCCGAAGCCGGGACTACCAGCAGAGAACCCCCCTGCCCATGCCTGTGCCGAGATAAGCCGAGGGGCTGCCCCGAGCGTCATCTGCGATGACTCGGTGCAGCCCCGCTTGGTATGTTGGTCGTGTCTCCGTGCCGGCTGTCGCGGCTCTGGCGAGCCTCAATCGCCGACCTCCGTGGCGGCCTGCGCCGGCATCCGGCCCAGCTCCCGGGACCTCTCGGTGGCCCGGACGATCGCGCTGATGAGCGCCTGGGCGAAGCCGGCCTCCCGCAGCACCTGCAGGCCCGCCGCGGTGGTGCCCCCGGGCGAGGTCACCTGCTCTCGCAGCACGGCGGGGTCGGCCCCGGTGGTGGCCAGCGTCAGCGCCGCGCCCTTCAGCGTCTGCAGGGTCAGCGCCCGGGCCACCTCGGGGGCGAGGCCCACCGCCTCGCCGGCCTCGATCATTGCCTCGACGATGTAGTACACGTACGCGGGCCCGCTGCCGGAAAGGCCGGTCACGGCGTCCATCTGTTCCTCGGGCACGGTATACACCTGCCCGACGCTGGCCAGCATCTCGGTGACGAGCCGCATCGCCTCGGGCGTAGCCGCGCGGCCGAGGCAGACCGCCGTGGCCGACTCGCCCACCTGGCAGGAGGTGTTGGGCATCGCCCGTACGACCATCACCCCGTCGGCCACCCGCTCCTCGATGAACGACGTCGCGATCCCCGCAGCCAGGGAGAGCACGATCTGCCCCGGGCGGAACCGGCCACCCACCTCGGCCAGCAGACCGGCCACGTCCTTGGGCTTGCAGGCCAGCACCACCACCTGGCAGACGTCCACCACGTACCCCTTGCTCCCCGCCGTGCGCACGCCGTAGCGCCGGTTCAGGTCGGCCAGGCGCTCCCGATCGGAGCGGTTGCTCACCAGAACCTGTTCAGGCTGTACGACCCCGGCATTCAGCATGCCGCGGATCAGGGCCTCGGCGATCGCGCCCGCACCCAGAAATCCCACATTGCCCGTAAGCATCCGCTCCACCTCCGTTCTCGCTGCCTGCAGGGCCTTTCCGCCGGACGCAGGGTGTCTTGCCGTGACGCAAATCCAAACGCCCTTCGCCCAACCTGACGGAAGGGCGAAGGGCGTCGATCCTCCGCGGTACCACCTTCATTGGCCGCCTGCAGGGCGACCCACTCTGCCGGGCACTGCGACCCGTGGCCCGCTGTAACGGTCGGCCAGGCCGGGACGGCTCATCGCCGCCGGCTCCGGGGCGGGTTCGAGCGGCTCACGCCGACCCGGGCTCTCAGCTCCGCCCTCGGGCGGGCCCGGGCTCTCTGACCGGCGGAGGGGCGCTCTACTGTTCCCCATCCTCGCCTTTCGGTATTGAGTGCATCTTAGCAGTGAAACCCGGCCGCGTCAAGCCCTTTTTTCCTTTAGCGCGCGCAAGGCCCGGCTCACCCGGATGAACTCCTGCTCCAAAGCCTCGGCCTCCCCCTCCGGCGGGGCGGCCAGGGCCGCGCTGAGCTGCGCCAGCCGGGTCTCCAGGAGCAGGATCTCCTCTGCGGCATCCGGCGCCTTCTCGGTCCCGCCCCGCGCGGCGTACTCGGCGTAGGTGCCCCGGAAGAGCTCCAGCCGCCCGTCCGCGATGTGCAGGATGCGGTCGGCCAGCCGCTGCACCAGATAGCGGTCGTGAGAGACCAGGATCAGGGTACCCGGATAGTCGGCCAGCGCCTCCTCCACCCGCTCCCGGGAGGCGAGGTCCAGGCCGTTGGTGGGTTCGTCCAGCACCAGCAGGTCGGGCTCGGCCAGGAGGAGCTTCGCTACCGCCAGGCTTACCTTCTCGCCGCCCGAGAGCACCGCCACCCGCTTGTAGACCTCCTCCTCACGGAAGAGCAGGCACGCCAGCAGCGTGCGGATGCGGGCCTGGTCGGGGGCCGGGTTCCCGCCGCTGACCTCCTCCAGCACCGTGTGGCGGGGGTCGAGGGTTTCCAGTTCCTGCGCCAGGTAGCCGACCTTGACCGGCGCCACGTGCAGGCGGCCCTCCGTGGGCTTCAGCTCCCCGGTCAGCAGGCGGACCAGCGTGGTCTTGCCGCTGCCGTTGGAGCCCAGCACCGCGACCCGGTCCCCCCGCTGCAGGTAGAAGGAGGCGTCGCGGAAAAGCCAGCGCCGGCCGTCGTAGGTAAAGCCCAGGCCCTCGGCCAGCACCAGGTTGCGGGCCACATCGGTGCCGCCCCGCAGGGCCAGGTTGATGTGCTCCGGCTTCCGGGGCTTCTCCACCTTCATGCGCTCCAGCCGCCGCTCCCGCGCCTTGGCCACCCGCATGTGGTTGCGGGCCATGTTCCGGTCGATGCCCTTCTGGAACACGCTGGCGGTGGGATCGGGCTTGGCGTTGTGCGCCCGGTTCGCCCACTCCCGCTCCCGGCGGATCGCCGCCTCCAGCTGCTTCTTCTTGCGCACGTACTCCCGGTACTCGGCCTCGGCCCGCTCCCGTTCGGCCTGCTTCTGCCTGGCGTAGGCGGTGTAGTTTCCCGGGTACTCCCGGATGCGGCCGTTCTCCAGTTCGAGGATGCGGGTGACCACCTGGTCCAGGAAGTACCGGTCGTGGCTCACCACCAGGACCGTCCCCCGGTACCGGCGCAGGACGTCCTGCAGCCAGTCCAGCCCCTCGGTGTCCAGGTGGTTCGTGGGCTCGTCCAGCAACAGCAGTTCCGGGGACCCGGCAAGCACCTTCGCCAGCGCCGCCCGGGTCTTCTGCCCGCCGGAGAGCGCGCCGGCCGGGCGGCTGAGCAGGGAGCGGTCGATCCCGCAGCGGCCCAGCAGGGCGGGATCCACCGGCCCCAGCTGCTCGCCCAGCGGCCGGTCCGGATCCCACCGGTCCTCCTGGCTGAGGTAGGCCCACGCGGCGCCCGGGTGAATCCAGTGGAGCGTACCCTCGTCGGGCGCCAGCTCGCCGGCCAGGATGCGCAGGAGGGTGGACTTGCCGCAGCCGTTCCGCCCCACCAGCCCCACCCGCTCACCCTGTGCCAGGTCGAAGCTGACGCCGTCCAATACCGTTCGGTTGGCAAACTCCTTCCGCAGGTTGCGGACCTGTAACGTCATCATCGTGAACCGCCTCCTCCGTCATGGTCGGGGCGGTCCCGTGCACGGGCAAAGCAAAACAGGACCACGGGCCCTCCCGTGGTCCTGGTCTCCGCGATGGAATACCAAGTGCGTAACGCAAGCGCTGACAGGCGCCACCGTGACGGGACCGCTTCAAGCCGCGCCCGGTCCGCCGGCCAGCCGGCCGATGGTGCGGGCGCCGTATTCAGCTTAGAAAGCGGTCGTCCTCTTCACGGTCGTGTACCTCCGCCTGTGGCAACAGATTTCGTAACCAGTGTAGGGGTTGGAGCGGCGGAAGTCAAGGGAACGCTGAGCGGTGAGCCGTGGGCGGTGGGAAGAGGATCCTCCTGTGCGGCAGCGCCCCTGGAGAACCGGACCGGACGCCGCCGTAGCGGTCCAGGCCCGGGGCCTGACCATTCCCGCCTCCATCCGCAGCGCGCCGCGATCCCGTGCTCCAGGCTGCCGGCGTGAAGCGGCGGGGTCAAAAAGGGACCCGGCCGCCGCGCCTACTCGTTCTTCGGCTGCGCAAACCGGGCCAGGATGATCGAGAACTCGTAGAGGCCGTACAGCGGCACGAGGAAGATCATCATGGAGATGACATCGGGCGGGGAGAGCACGGCCGCCAGGATCATCAGGGCCAGGAAGGCGTACTTCCGCACCCGTCCCAGGAACTGGTGAGTCACCAGCCCGATCCGCGCCAGGATCAGCACCACCAGCGGCAGCTCGAAGGCGATGCCCAGCGGGTTGCAGATGCTGAGGATGAACGACAGGTAGTTGCTGGGCGTGACAGCCACCTCGACCAGCGACGCCTGTGCCATCGACTTGAAGAACTCTTTCGTGATGGGCACGACGATGAAGTAGCCGAAGGCCCAGCCGGCCAGGAACAACCCTGTGGCAAACGGCAGGCCGATGAAGAGCAGCCGCTTCTCCTCCGGCTTCAAGGCCGGCAGGATGAAGGCGATCACCTGGTAGAGCACCACGGGAAAGGCCAGCACCAGCCCCAGGATCAGCGCCAGCTTGATCTGCGTGATGAACGTGTCCGCGAAGTTGTACTGGATCAGCTGGACCCCTTCCGCCTTGGCCTGTTCCATGATGTGCTGGAAGACGGGCTGCGAGAGGAAAACCGCGGCGAAGAAGCCGATCGCGACGGCGATCAGCGACTTGATGATGCGCTCCCGCAGCTCGGTCAGGTGCTCCACGAGGGTCAGTTCTTTGTCCTGCATCGCGCCAAACTCTCCATTCCGGGTGACCCCTGCGCTTCAGGCGAAACTGCTCACCCCTGAAGTGTATCCCCTTTTTGCGGGCAGCGTCAATCCCAACCGGCGGCGGCCGCGCCCTACAGCCGGAACCGCCTGACCCGGGCCTGCAGTTCAGCGGCCGTCTGCCTCAGTTCCCGGGCCGACGAGGCCACCTGCTCCGCCGAAGCCGTCAGCTCCTCCACGGACGCCGAGACCTGCTCCGCGGCCGCGGCGTTCTCCTCGGACAGCCGGGCGATGCGGTTGACCGCGCTCGCCACCTCCGCGGCGCCTGCGTCCATCTCCTCGCTCATGGCGGTGTTCTCCTCGGTCATCGCCGCCACGGCGTTGAACGTGCGCATCGCAGCCGCGGCCCGCTCCTTCGCCTGACGGGCCTTCTCTGCGATGCGCTGCGCCTCCTCCGCCGCCTGCTGCACCGCGCCCAGGATCTCCTCCAGCGCGGAGCCGGCCTCGGCGGCCAACTGGTTCGTGGCGGCCAGCCGCTCGGTGCCCTGGGACATCGCCCGAACGGCCTCGGCGGTGCCGGTTTGGATGTTGCTGATGAGGTCCGCGATCTCCCGGGCCGACGCGGCGGACTGCTCGGCCAGCTTGCGGACCTCGTCCGCCACCACCGCGAAGCCCCGGCCGTGCTCGCCCGCCCGCGCGGCCTCGATCGCCGCGTTGAGCGCCAGCAGGTTGGTCTGGTCGGCGATGCTGGAGATGACATCGGTGATGGACCCCACCTGCTCCGAGAGCCGGTCCAGCTCCTGGATCCGGTCGGCGGAGGTTCCGACCACCGCCCCCACCTGCTCGATCTCCCTCAGGGCCCGCTCCACGACCGCCGCCGCGGCCCGCGCCCGCTGTTCGGTCTGCAGCGCCACCTGCGCCGTACCCGCCGCGCTCGCCGACATGCGCTGCAACTCTTCCGCCATGCGGACCTGGCGCGTCGCGGCCTCCTGGACCTCCACGGCCGACCCCCTGGAGCTGGCGGCGATCTGCTGAATGGCCCCCCGCAGCTGCTCGACGAGCTGGTTGGTCTGTGCCGTGCTGGTCGCCTGCTCCGAGCTGCCGGCGGCCACCTGGGTGATGGCCTGGGACGAGCCCGCCGCCGCCCGGGCTGCCTGATCCGCCGCCGCGGAGAGCTGCTCGGATGCGGACATCACCGTCTCGGACGCCGCGCCGATGTCCCGGACCATGGCGCGCAGGTTCCGGAGCATGGTGTTGAACGCCTCCACGGTCCGGCCCACCTCATCGCCGGAGTTCACGGGCAGCTCGCTGAGGCTCAGGTCGCCTCCGGCCATGCGGGTGGCAGCCTCGGCCAGCCGCTGGATCCGCTGCGTGATCGCCCGCGCCGCCACCACCGCGATGACCACGCCGGCGACCAGGCCCACGGCCATCGTGACCAGCAGCCCGATCTGCATCCGCGCCGCGTCGGCCCGCACCGTGTTGCGGGTCTCCGCGGCGTTGCGGCTGACCTTGACGATGATGGCGTCCGCCACGTCAAGCATGTCGTTCATCTTGGGATAGGCTTCGTCGCGCAGCACTGCGGCGGCCTGCTCCCGGTCACCGCGGCGCACCAGGCTCTCGACCTGCTGGAGGATGGCATCGTACTCGACCTGGGTGGCCTGGATCGAGCGGAACTGGTTGCGCGTCTCTTCGACATTTGCGGTCGCGATCATGCGGTCCAGGGTGGCCATCAGATCGGCCGAGGCCGCCTCCAGGCTGTCCAGCGCCTGCTCGTCGGCGAAGATGATGAAGTCCCGGATGTACGCCAGCTGCAGCAGAAGGTCAGCCTTGATTTCCCGGCTCCCGTCGACCAGCGTCTCCCGTCGTTCGATGGTCGTCACAGACGAGATGACGTCCTCCATCGAGAGGTAGCTCCAGATCCCGACAGTACACAGCAAAAGGATCACGACGAACAGTGCGAAGAGTACCTTGGCGAAGATGCTGGCACGGGTCCGAAGATGTGTCTGCATAGAGACCCCTCCTGTGAACGTTGCTGCAGCCACCCGCCGCGACGGATAGCAGGCCCTTCAAATAAATTTGGCAATTATTGAGGTAGATGCTAGATAGGATAGCGACCTTATGAGTCGTGATCAAGGCAGACTTCAGAAAATAGACCGGCCGTGGTACGCAAGAGATGCTTTCGATGCTGGGGTGAACGCCCTTTGGCGTCAACCAAAAGGGGCCTGCCGCCGGCCCGTCGCCGGCGGCAGGCCCTGACGCGCGGGCGGGGCTGCCCACGACGGCAGCCTTCGCTGCCGGGGACAGCCCCGCTCCGTCCTATTCGCCTTGGCTACAGCCGGAACCGGCCGACCTGGTCCCGCAGCTCGGCGGCCGTCCGCTTCAGCCCCTGGGCCGACGAGGCCACCTGCTCCGCCGACGCGGTCAGCTCCTCCACCGACGCCGAGACCTCCTCCGCGGCGGCCGCGTTCTCCTCGGCCAGCCGTGCGATGCGGTTGACGGCCTCCGCCACTTCCTCCACGCTGGCGGCCATCTCCTCGCTCGCCGCCGTGTTCTCCTGCGTCATCGCCGCCACGTTGGTGAACGTCTGCACCGCCGCGATGGCCTGCTCCTTCACGTTCTCCGCCTTCTCGGCGATGCGCCTGGCCTCGTCCGCAGCCTGCTGCACCGCGGCCAGGATCTCCTCCAGCGCCGAGCCCGCCTGCGCGGCCAGCTCGTTGGTCTTCGTCAGCCGCTCGGTGCCCCGGTTCATCGCCTTCACGGCCTCGGCAGTACCGGTCTGGATGTTGCGAATCAGGTCGGCAATCTCCTGGGCCGAGGCCGCCGACTGCTCGGCCAGCTTTCGGACCTCGTCCGCCACGACGGCGAAGCCGCGGCCGTGTTCGCCCGCCCGGGCGGCCTCAATGGCCGCGTTGAGCGCCAGCAGGTTGGTCTGGTCGGCGATGCTGGAGATCAGCCCCGTGATGGCGCCCACCTGCTCCGAGAGCCGATCCAGCTCCTGGATGCGGCTGGCCGACTGACCAACCTCCCCGCTGACCTCCTGAATCTCCTGCAGGGCCCGCTCCACCACCGCCGCCGCGGCCCGGGCGCGCGCCTCGGTCTCCGTGGAGACCCGGGCAGTGGCCGCCGCGAGGTGCGTCATCTCGTCCAGCTCATCGGCCATCCGATGCTGCCGGTCGGCCGCCTCCTGAACCTCCACGGACGCGGTGCCGGCGCTGGACGCGATCTGCTCGATGGCGTCGCGCAGCTGCCGGACCAGCGCGTTGGCCTCAGCCGTGCTGTGGGCCTGTTCGGAACTGCCGGCAGCCACCTGGGTGATGGCCTGGGACGAGCCCGTCGTGGCGTTGGCGGCCTGGTCCGCGGCGGCCGCCAGCTGCTCGGAGGCAGCCATGACCGACTGGGAAGCGGCGTTGATCCTGCCCACCACGTCCCGCAGGCTCCGGAGCATCAAGTTGAACGCCTCCGTCGTCCTGCCGACCTCATCCCGGGAAGTCACCGGCACCTCGCTGATGCTCAGATCCCCCGCAGCCATCCGGGTGGCGGCCTCGGCGAGGCTCCGCACCGGCTTCACAATCGTCCGGGCCACGATCAGGGCCAGGGCCAGACCGACCACCAGGCCCGCGCTCACCACGGCCAGCAGCACGTACTGCATCGTCCCCGCGTACTGCCGCATGGCGCTGCGCGCCTGGTCGGCGTCCTGGCTGACCCTGTCGATGATCTGGTCCGCCAGGTGCAACATCTGGTTCAGATAGGGGACCGCCTCAGCCCGCAGCACCACCGTGGACATGTCGATGTCGCCTTTCCGCACCCTGTCCTCGACCCTCTGCAGGATGACGGCGTACTCTTCCTGCTTCTGCTTCAGGGTCTGGAACTGTTCACGCAGTGAGTCGTCGGCGGCGATCGCCAGCATCTCGTCCAGCGTCACGAGCAGGTTCTCCTGCGCGGTGTGGAGGGAGTTGAGGGAAGCGTCGTCGGTGAAGATGATGTAATCCCGGACATAGGCCAGTTCCCGCAAAAGGTCCGCCTGAATCTCCTTGCTTCCCTCCAGCAGGGCTTCCTGGGTGGCCAGTTCGTTCAAGGTGGTCACCACGTCCCGCATGGCGAAGTAGCCGAGCCCGCCCACCGTGCCAAGGAGCAGAATCACGAGCACAGGCGATGCCAGAACCTTGGCAAGAATGTTGAGGCGAATCCTGTTCCGCATTGGTGTCCCTCCTGCAGGCCGTGCTGAACTGGAACCCGAGACCTTTCCGCCCCTGCGGCCGGCCCCGTCGAGCAGGGCAGCCGCCGGGTTCGGCCCCATCCCCCACCGGCCGGACTGCAGGCTCTATTCATAACTGCGTAAAATCTCAGCTAACCAATGGTAGGGGATAGGAACTTAATATGCTAATATCCTCCTGATTGGTCATTATCGTAGACGGCAGTGGTCCCCTTGGTCAAGAACCCTGGAGGTAAATCGATCGAAAAGATGATGGTTGGCGGTCGGAAAGCGACCACTCCCGGCGGCTGAGCGGCCGGGAGTGGCGTTGCCCTTCTGTGCGGTTCAGGCCAGATTAAGCGGAAGGCCCAGGAAGTGCAACAGCAGCTCCGCCGCGGCCCGGGCGTCGCGGAGATCGGCCATCTCCCCGCCGGTTCCCGGGTACCGCACGGGGATGTCGATCACCGCCGTAGGCACCCCGGGGCCGACGGGGGTCACCGTCCAGCCCTCACTGCCGGTGGGACTGACGCAACGCTGCAGCGGTATCCCCCCGGCCTCGGCCGCGGCGGCGATCTGCGCTGCGAGCCCGTGGTGGGCCATGAAGCCCGAATCCTTGAGCCGCAGGGCGGGACCGCCGCCCAACCGGGTGGCGACCTGCCGGACGCCGGGCTGGTCGCCGCTCACGGCCGAGTCGACGAGAACGGCCACGTCGGGCTCGGCGCCGAAGGCCGCCACCGCCGCCCCCCGCGGGGCCACCTCGCCCTGCGCCGTGAAGGCGAAGATCACCGTGTGCGGACCGCTGCCCAGCCGCTCGGCGACCTCCAGGAGCACCGCGCAGCCCAGCCGGTTGTCCAGGCCGGGGCCCACCACCAGGTCGCCCCATGCCTCCACCGTGCCGGCGAGGGTGCACATGTCGCCCAGGGACACCCGTTCCAGGGCTTCCTCCTTCGTCGCGGCGCCGATGTCGCAGAAGAGCTTCCTGAAGCTCAGGTCCTTCGGCTCCTCCACGTGCTCATACTGCAGGACGCCCAAGGCGCCGCTGCCCCAGACGACCCGCTGCCCCACCGCATGGTGGACCTTCAGCCCGCCCACCGGGGCGAGGTAGATCAGCCCCTTGTCGGTCACGTTGAGGGCGATGGCCCCCGGGGTGTCCATGTGGGCGGAGAGCAGCACCCGTCGGCCGCCCTCCCTGCCCTTCCGCACGGCCAGCAGATTGCCGAACCCGTCTGTGCGGACTTCGTCCACGAAGGGTGCGATCTGCGCCTTCAGGGCGTCGTGCACCCGCTGCTCACGGCCCGACGGCCCCCAGAGCCGGGCCAGCTCCCGCACGCGCTCCAGCAGCTTCTCGCTCATGGGCGGAACTCCCCCTTCTCCACGCTTTCCAGGAACCGCCGGACCAGCTGCACCGCGCCGTCGACGTCGTCGAGGTGGCAGAGGGCGGCGTTGGTGTGAATGTAGCGGCAGGGCACCGAAATCGTGCAGGCGGGCACGCCCTGCCGCGACCGGGCGATGGCCCCGGCGTCGGTACCGCCCGAGGTCAGCCGCCGGAACTGGTGCCGGATGCCGTGCTTCCGGGCCAGGCGGATCAGCTCCTCCTGGACCCGCTTGTGGGGGATGCCGGCCGCGTCCATCAGCGAGATCACCGGTCCCTCCCCCATGTTGGTGATGGTGTCAAACGGGTCGACCCCGGCCACGTTGGCCGAGCCGGTCCCCTCCAGGGCCAGGGCGACGTCGGGGTTCAGGTGGAAAGCCGCCGCCTTCGCACCCCGGAGCCCCACCTCCTCCTGGGTGGTGAACGCCCCCAGCAGGGTGATGCCGGGGAAGTCGTACTCCAGCAGCACCCGGGCGAGCACCGTGCAGCCCACCCGGTCGTCCAGGGCCTTGCCCTTGGCCACCCGGTCGCCCAGCAGCTCGAACTCGGTGGCAAAGTAGACCGGATCCCCGAGCTCGATGCCCAGCGCCTCCACCTCGGCCCGGGACCGGCAGCCCAGGTCGACGTACATCTCGTCGAAGGGGATGACCTTCCCGCGCTCCTCGGGGCTGCAGAGGTGCCAGGCCTTGGCGCCGATCACGCCGGGGATGCGCCGGTGGGTCACCCACACCTGCCGGCCGGGGAGCACCCGGTCATCCAGGCCACCTACCTTGCGCAGCGACAGGTACCCCTCGTCGGTGATCTCGCCCACCAGGAAGCCCACCTCGTCCATGTGGGCGTCCAGCATCACCCGCACGGGCCCCGATCCCTTGCGGACGATCAGGTTGCCCATCGGGTCGGACCACATCTCATCGACCCGCGGCGCCAGGACCTCCTTCAGGAGGGCGCGCACCTCGCCCTCGTCGCCTGACACGCCGCAGGCGTTGGACAGCCGTTCTAGAAGCATCGCAACTCCTCCACAAAGGCCTGATCGATTCGCGCCACGACGTGCGCCAGCAGCCGGCCGGCCTGCCGGATGTCGGCCAGGTCCACCAGCTCCACCGGCGTGTGCATGTACCGGAGCGGGATCGAGAGGATGGCCGTCGCCACCCCGCCCCGCACCTCCTGCATGCCCCAGGCGTCGGTGCCCGAGGGGCCGGCCATCACCTCCACCTGGTAGTCGATGCCGACCTCCTCCGCAACCTTGCGCATGAGCTTCACCACCTGGGGCGTGCAGCTGGGTCCCACCCCGATGGCGGGCCCCCCGCCCAGGGGGAAGGTGTCCTTTTCCGCTCCGGGGTGGCGGGCGAAGGTCACGTCGACGGCGATGGCAATGTCCGGCTGCAGGGCGAACGCGGCTGCCGTCGCACCCGCGTAAGCGCCGAACTCCTCGCCCACCGTGCCCACCGCGTAGAAGTCGGCGCTGTGGCGCAGCCCCTGCAGCTCCTGCAGCGCCACGGCCAGGGCGGCCTGGCTCGCCCGGTTGTCCAGGTACCGGCTGGAGATGCGCCCGTTCTGCAGGATTCGGAACTGGTAGCGGAACAGCACCGGGTCGCCGACCTGAACCAGCGCCCGCACCTCGTCCTCCGGCAGGCCGGTGTCGATATAGAGCTCCTCCACCGGCACCAGCCGCTTGCGCTCCTCGGGGCTGGTCACGTGGGGCGGCTTGGAGCCCACCACGCCGGGAATCACGCGGCGGCCGTGAACCTCCATCTCCTGGGCCATCAGAAGCCGGCGGTCCACTCCGCCCACGGGGTTGAACCGAATGAAGCCGCCGGGCTCGATCGCGGTCACCACGCCGCCGATGGAGTCGATGTGGGCCGCGGCCAGCACGCGCGGGCGGGGCTCGGGCCCCTCGCCCCGCTTCACGCCGACGTAGCTGCCGAGGCGGTCCAGGTACGCCTCGTCCACCAGCGGAGCCCAGGCCTGCAGGAGATACTCCGCCACCGCCCGCTCACGCCCGGTGATGCTGCTGAGTCGGGTCAGTTCTGCCAGGTGTTGGGTGATGTCCAACGCGCGGTCGCCCCTTCTTTCCAGTGTTGCCCTATTAGATTCGCCATCAGCGCCCGACTTCTCCTGTCCCCTCCGGCCAGCTCTCCTCCGAGAGGACCTCGATGCCGTGCCGGCGGAGCAGGGCGGCGGTGACCCCCTGGCCCGGGCGGACGGTGCCGCGGAAGGTGCCGTCGTAGATCGCCGCGCTGCCGCAGGACGGGCTGCGCTCCTTCAGGATCGCCACGGTGGCCCCCGCGGCCTCGGCCATCCGCAGGGCCTCCCGGGCCCCGGCCAGGAACTGTTCGGTCACGTCCTCGCCGGCCGCGTTCACAACCCGGGCGCGGCCGTCCAGCACGTCGTCGCCGTCGCCGCCGATGATCTCCGCGGGCAGCCGAGGCGTGGGCAGGCCGCCCATCTGCTCGGGGCACACCGGCACCGCCTTCCCTTCCCGGATGAGGACGATCACCGGGTCGTGCGGCTTGGCTCCCTGGTCGTAGCGGCAGCGGCAGCCGACCAGGCAGGCGCTCACCAGGATCATGGGTTCCTCTCCTTCCTGCCCAAGTCTCCCGCAACCATTTCGGGGGAAAAAGCACCGTCTCCTACCTGCCGGCCCCCCAAACGCGGAACCTTGATGCGTGCAGACCGTGTAATGCATAAGTCTTTTCAACGCGCAGGTGATGACCGTGCGGATCAGGACCATCGCAACGGGGCTGCTCCTGGCGGCTGCCCTGGTCGGTTGCAGCCTCGGGCCGGACCGCCCCTTGACCGAACTTCCGGAGGGGGCGGAGTTTGCTCCGGCGGGCGCCGTG
This sequence comes from Symbiobacterium thermophilum IAM 14863, assembly GCF_000009905.1. Taxonomy (GTDB): domain Bacteria; phylum Bacillota; class Sulfobacillia; order Symbiobacteriales; family Symbiobacteriaceae; genus Symbiobacterium; species Symbiobacterium thermophilum. The sequence continues at coordinate 1,192,221 of NC_006177.1, read as the reverse complement.
TCGGGCTTCGCAATCCGGGGGGAGTTGCACCTCTACCCGCACCACGAACTGGTGGGCGGCGGGCTGGCCTCCTTCATCGTGCACGTGGAGTCTCTGTCTGACGAAGGCGTGCGAGGCCTGCGCATGGCCGTTTTCTACCCCGAAGAGATCGCCCTGGTGAGCGACGTCGAGCCCTACCTGGAGTCGCCGCGCGGCTACGATCTCACCCCGGACCAACCGTCCTACGGCCTGGGGCGGACCTTCACGTTCCCCGACTGGGGCCAGGCGCACGTCGTACGGCAACTGGCCGAGAAGCCGCTCAGGGTGCACCTGGTCTGGGACGGCGGCGAGCAGTTCCTGGAGGTGCCGCCCGAAGCCATTCGCGTGACGCAGAGCGATGAGCCCCGCCGGTTGGCCAACGACCCGGATCTGTTCAGTTTCCCCACCCACCCCGCCTTCCTGGATCACCCGCCGTTCTCGGAAGGCCGCTACCTGTCGCGGGCCAGGGACGTGACCGCGGCCGACCTGCTGGCGTGGTACCGGGCCGAGATGCCGGCCAGTGGATGGGAGGCCCTGCCCGCCCCTGACCGGGCGCTGCTCTTCCGGAAAGGGGAGATGTTCCTCAGCCTCGCCGCGGCCGATGAACCCGACGGGACGACGGTCATGTGGTCTCACCTGCGCGGTACCGCCGAGGTGCCCGAGGACGCGGCCGTCCGGATCGTCCGGGCCAGGTACCCCGAGAGCCGGGAGAACCAGTGGGTGGCGACATACCTCGCCGACGGCGCGGGTTCGGGGGCGGATTCCCCCGTGTGGGAGGTCCGGGGCCTGCGGGATGGCAAGGTCTGGGTCACTGCCTGGGTGGATGCCGTGACCGCCGAACTGCGGGTCGCGGAGTAGCCGCGAAGACTGCCCCGCCGCTGCGGCGGGGCAGTTTCTTTGGCGCGGGTTCACAGCTTGACCTTGTTCCCCTCCCAGTACTTCAGCAGCGGGTAGGAGTTGATGGGCTTCCAGTTGGAATCGTAGATCCCGAAGTGCAGGTGATCGATGAACTTCCCGGAGGTGCCCTCGGGCCCCTCGCCGGTGGAGCCCACGTAGCCCAGCAGTTGCCCCTTCTTCACGTGCGACCCCAGCTTCAGGCCCGGGGCGTAGCCGCTCAGGTGGGCGTAGTAGAAGTAGTAACCCGGGTGGTCGTCCAGCTCGATGGTGATCCGGTAACCGCCCAGCGTGTTCCAGCCGTACCGGACAATGGTCCCGGAGGCCACGGCGACGATCGGGGTGCCGTGGGGCGCGGGGATGTCGGTGCCTTCGTGGCCGAAGGTCTGACCGTCCCAGTACCGGGAGGCGCCCATCGTGTCGGCGTAGGCGGAGTACGTGGCTCCCTGCGGGAACGGGAAAACGTAGGTAGGATCTGCGAAGGGGGAGTCCGGGCGGGGGTTGGGGTTGACCCCGGTCGCCGGCTGGGGAGCCTTGTAGCCGTTGCTCACGGTAAGGGTCCCATTGGCGTAGGAGACGTCGGCGCCCAGCCGCACCGCCAGCCACCAGGCCGGTACCATCGCCTGGCCGTTCTTGATGTATGGCTTCACCGGCGACCACACCTCCCGGTCATTCTGGAAGGCGAGGTGGGTCCCGATCCACATGGTGAGCCAGTAGCCGGACTTGTAGACGGTGATCATCTTGCTCTTGCTGTCGTAGCTGGCCTTGTAGCCCAGGCTCTCGGCGAAGGGCCCCACGGCCGTCATGAGCTGGCCGTCGACCATCTCGGCCTGGACATCCGACACCACGACGCCATTGCTGATCACCTTGTAGCCTGCGGCCGCGGCGGGAACGGGAACCGTACCCAGGAGGGCCGCCAGCGCCAGGGCCGCGAGGAGCCGCCGTTTCCAGGAACGCTGCATCGTCGATCCGCCTCCGTCTGCACGTGTGTGTCGGGAGCGGGTCTCTGGCCCGTCGACGCGGACTGCCAGCCTCACCCACCATCCCCTTCTAATGTCAATCGGGATGGACATTATGTTCAATCGGCGTTCCGCCAACTCCTGCCCTGTCCAACAATTACCAGGAATTCATACTAACCCTTTCCAAAGCGAAGCGCCCGCCGACCCTCCGTTTCGGGTGGGGCGGCGGGCGCAGGCGGCGCTCGCTATCGGTGCGCTTGCAGGTACTCCTCGTACGTCAGCCCGGACTCGTAGACCGCCCGGGCGAGCTCCCTGCCCAGGTAACGCACGTGCCAGGGCTCATACATGTACCCGGTGATGTGCTCCTTGCCCTTGGGATACCGCACGATGAACCCGAACTCGTGGGCGTGGGCAGCCAGCCACTCGGCCTCGGGGGTGCCGGCGAAGCAGTCGTCCGCCGCGCATTCGCCGGTGCTGCCCGAGATATCCATCGCCAGCCCGGTCTGGTGCTCGCTGTGGCCCGGCCGGGCGCTGTAGCGCTCGGCCAGCTCCAGGCCGTCGGTGCTCACGTAGCTGGCAAAGAGCGCCTCCTGGTACTCATAGGAGCGGTAGCCCGAGACGCCCGCGAGGTAGATGCCGTCCTCCTCGGCCGCGGCGAACATCTCCTCCAGGGCGGCGGCCGCCTCGGCCCGCATCAGCCGGCGCTCGTGCCATTCGGTGAAGATGAACCGGACGTTGGGCTCCACCAGATCCGGCGGGACGTAGTCCGCCGGGAGGGCGTACTGCTTGTTGACCAGGACGTCGATCGCCGTGGGGTCCGCAACCAGCTGCACCTCGCGCCCGCCCGGGGCGTCCGCGGGTTCCGGATCGGCTGCGCCGGGCCCCGGGTCAGGCACCGGTCCGGAATCCGGCTCGGGTTCCGGCTCGACGGGGGCCGGCGCCTCCGCGGTGGGGTCCACCGGGACGGGAGGCGGCAGCTGCGGCCCTGGGGCGCATCCGGCGGCGAGCGCCGCGGCCAGCAGGGCCAGCAGGGTCAGGCGGACTTGCTTCGACGGAAAGGACATCTGCTCACCTTCCTGCCAGGATTTCCGTGACTTACGGCGGACATCGGTTAGACGCCTGCCCGCCCGGGTGCGGTTCCACAAAAAAGCGGCGGCGCCTCGCCGCCGTCACACCGCAGACAGGGCAGATTCCGCCCGCGCGCGGGCCAGCCGGATCAGTTCCTCAGGATCGGTGGCGTCGTCGGGGTAGACGGCCACGCCGGACGAGAACGGCGTCGGGTAGAGCGCCTCCAGCCGGCGCCGCACCGCCTCTCCGCCCGAGGCGCCGGTCTCCGCCAGTACCAGGGCCACCAGCCGTGTCCCGATCCTGAGGGCCAGGTCATACTCCCGCAGGCTGCGGGCCGCCGTCTCCACAAAGCCTGGCACCCGGTGCTCGGGTACGGAGTCCGGCAGCCGGACGACCATCAGCGCCACCTGGAACCCGCCCAGGTCTGCCCGGCGGAACTCCCGGCGCAGGTAATCGGGCAGGTTCCGGACCGGCGACTCCCCCCTGGCCTCGCGCTCCCGGGCTTCCGCCAGGCTCTCGCCCAACCGGCGCAGCAGCACCTGGGAGGAGAACGGCTTGTTCACCACCGTGCTCGCCCCGAGGCTGATGAGCTCGATCAACCGGGGGATGGGCGGCGCCGGGCCCAGCACGACGACCGGCGTGAACACCCAGGCCGGGTCGCGGCGGATCTGGCGGATCAGGTCGTCCACCGTGCCGTCGGCGAACTCCGTTTCCGTCAGCACCGCGCGGACACTGCGCGGCGCGGCCTCGGTCAGCAGCTGCGTGGCCTCCGCCAGGCTCGCCGCCTGGACCACCTCGTAGCCGACCGCCTCCAGCACGCTGGCGATGCGCTGCCTCTCCAGCAGCGATGGGTTCGCCACCAGAACCCGCCCGGCCTGCCGCATGGCATCATCTCCCGCCTAGGCTTCTTGGTTCATCACTTTACATTTCTGCAGAACTCACCCCTATCCTGCCGGATGACTGACAGATCAGTCAACAATCACCATGCGCGTCGTCAGAGCGTCCTAAAGGTACCCGCACAAAGTCGCATACAGAGGCCCAAGAAGGAGGATTCCATGTCCCCCATCGTCTGGTGGATCGTTGCCGTCGGCTTCGTGGCCCCGGCCGTCGCCCTGCTGGTCCTGTTCCTGCTGCACCGGCGCAGCCGGGGGAACCCGGACCGCACCATGGGCGCGCTGTGGGCCGTGCTCCTGGTGCTGCTCCTGGCCTTCGCCGGGCTCGGGCTCGTGAGCGCAAAATGAGGAGGGGGCCCCGCCCCCTCCTCCGCTACCCATTCGGGCCGGCCACCCGCTCCTCGCCCGCCCGCCGCGTGATGCGCTGCTCGTCCATCCACTCCAGGAGGGGCAGCGCGTATTTGCGCGAGGTGCCGAGCAGGTCGCGGAACTCCGCGACCGTCAGCCTGCCGCGCGCCTTCAGGTGCTCCCGGGTGCGCCGCACCGCCTCCTCCAGAACCGGGGCGGCGATGACGAGGTCGTCGCCCACGCGTACGGCCTCGCCCTGTTCGATGAGGTAGATGATGACCTCCTCCGTGTCCGCGCCCGGCACCTGCTGCTTCAGCTCCGCCACCGTGAGCGGGCTGAAGCCCGCCCCGGCGATGGCCGCGCGCAGCCGCTCGGCCAGCTTCGCCTGGGCGCCGTTCAGGGCGGGCGCCCGGCCGGGCAGCGCGACCCGGTCCCGGTTGACGCTCAGCTCGCCCGCCGCCTCCGCGGCCGCAAGCAAAGCCGCGAACTCCTTGCCGCCGAGCCCCAGCTTCCGGCGAAGCTCCTCCTTGCCCAGCCCCGACCGGAGCGGATACCGGCCGTAGAAGGTCTCCAGCTCCGCGCGGACGGCATCGCAGAACTGGCCGAAGCCCCGGCGGTGGATCCAGAGCCCGCCCTCCAGTTCCCGCACGTCCGCCCCCAGGCCGGGGAGCTCGGTGCGCACCGTCTCCACCGTCACGCCCGTCCGCTTGGCCAGTTCGCCCAGGCCCAGGGGGGTCATGCCCGCCCGCAGCAGGGTCTCCGCGATGACGCCGCCGGTGCCGCCCGACTCCTTCGCCTGCAGCTCGGCGATGGCCGCCTTCGCCTGGGACCGCCTGTACTGCGCGTGCGGCTCGATGACCATGCCGCCGCCCACGGTGTGCACAGGGGAGTACGAGCGGATGATGTACCGGTCGCCGCGGCCGACCACCACCGGCTCCTCCAGCTTCAGCTGCACGTAGGCGGTGCCGCCGGGCTTCAGGGCATCCCCCTCCAGCAGCAGCACCCGCGCCAGCACCTCGCTGGTCCCGGTGTGCAGGTGCACCCGCTCGCCGTGCTTCAGCTCCTTCGGCCACGACTCCAGCAGGTGGAGCCGGCCGGCGAAGCTCCGGGTCGGACGCAGGGCCCCCGGGGCGCAGAGCACGTGGCCCCGCCGCACGTCCGACCGCTCGATGCCCGCGAGGTTGACGGCCACCCGCTGGCCCGCCTGGGCCTGCTCGACGGGCTCCCCGTGCACCTGCAGCCCGCGCACGCGCACCTCGATCCCCAGGGGCAGCAGCTCCATCCGGTCTCCCTGGCGGATGACGCCCCCCACCAGCGTGCCCGTCACCACCGTCCCGAAGCCGGGGCGGACGAAGGCGCGGTCGATAGGCAGCCGGGCGAAGGCGGTGGTGTCCTTGGGTTCGGTCTCCTCCAGCAGCGCGTCCACGGTCCGGAGGAGGTGGTCCAGCCCCTCCCCGGTCACCGAGGAGACCCGGCAGACCGGGGCGCCCTCCAGGAAGGTGCCGGCTACGGCCTCGGCCACGTCGGCCTCCACCAGCTCCACCATCTCCTCGTCCACCAGGTCGATCTTGGTGATCGCCACGAGCCCCTTGCTGATCTCCAGAAGCCGCAGGATGTCCAGGTGCTCGCGGGTCTGGGGCATCACCCCTTCGTCCGCCGCCACCACCAGGATGACGAGGTCGATGCCGGTGATGCCCGCCAGCATGTTCCGCACGAACTTCTCGTGGCCGGGGACGTCGATGACCGCCGCACGGCGGCCGCTGGGCAGGGGAAACCGGGCAAAGCCGATGTCGATGGAAATACCCCGCTCCTTCTCCTCGGGCAGGCGGTCGGTCTCCACGCCCGTCAATGCCCGGATCAGGGCGCTCTTCCCGTGGTCGACGTGTCCGGCTGTTCCGATGATGTAATGCTTCACGGCGCCCTCCTTCCGGCCGGCCCGCCCAGCCGGGCCGGCCCCGTTACTTGGTGAGCGACCCCTCCTGCGCGGCCACTTCCTCCAGGAACCGCTCGCAGTCCAGCGCGGCCATGCAGCCCGACCCGGCGGCAGTGATCGCCTGGCGGTACCGGGAGTCCTGCACGTCGCCGCAGGCGAACACGCCCGGGACGTTGGTCTGGGCGGTGCCGGGAATGGTCTTGATGTAGCCCAACTCATCCATGTCGATCTGGCCCCGCAGGAAGTCGGTGTTGGGCTTGTGGCCGATCGCCACGAACATGCCGTCGGCCTCCAGCAACCGCTCCTCGCCGGTCTCCTTGTCACGCACCTTCAGGGCCTTGAAGCCCCGCTCGTCCGCGAGGACCTCGACGGGAACGGCGTTCAGCACCCAGCTAATCTTCGGGTTCGCCCGGGCGCGCTCCTGCATGATCTTGGAGGCCCTCAGCTCGCTCCTGCGGTGGACCACGGTGACATCGGCGAACTTCGTGAGGAAGTTGGCCTCCTCCATGGCCGAGTCGCCGCCGCCGACGACCAGCACCTTCTTGCCGCGGTAGAAGAAGCCGTCGCAGGTGGCGCAGTAGGAGACGCCGCGGCCGATGTTCTCATCCTCGCCCGGGATGCCCAGGTGCTTGGCCGAAGCGCCGGTGGCGATGATCACCGCCTCGGCCTCGATGACGTCGGTCTCATCCACGGTGATCCGGAAGGGACGGCGGGAAAAGTCGACGCCGGTGACGTACCCCCTGCGGAACTCCGCGCCGAACCGCTCCGCCTGGCGGCGCATGTTGTCCATGAGCTCCGGCCCCATGATGCCGTCCGGGAAACCGGGGAAGTTCTCCACCTCGGTGGTGGTGGTGAGCTGTCCACCCGGCTCGTTGCCCTCGATGACCAGAGGCTGCAGATTGGCCCGCGCGGTGTAGATCGCCGCCGTCAGGCCGGCAGGTCCGGTGCCAAGAATCACCACTTTGCGCACAACAGCTTCCCCCTACTTGCACAAGAGATTCGGACGAGACCGGCCGCCGCTCCCGTCCATTCTACCAGTTAAGACGATGTTCGGGTACCGGAGAGATATGCCCCCAGGGGTATATCCAGACCACCAGCGGCCTCCGGGCGCGCCGAAGGCGCGGACCCAGGGTCCGCGCCTTCGGCTTGAAACCTGGAGAACCAGCTCCAGGCGACGGAACCCGCAACGGACGTACCGGGCGCCCGGCCGTCCGAACGGCACTGGCGGAGCGCCGCCGGAACCCCTCACGGCCCGATAGGGCGAATCCGCCGCCTTGCGGGGAGGTCGGCCCCACCTGCGTTGGTCGGGCAGCGAACCTCACCCCGTATGTTCTCCGGGCGGGATCCGGCTTATGCGCGTGTGCGCCGCGTCCGAATGGGGACAACCGCATCGGGGGCTGTGCCGCCCTCACATGGGTCTGATAGTATAATAGGCGATGAATACAGATCGCTAAGAAGGAGCGTCGTATGGCTGTACGGGCAAGATTCGGCGTCTGGTGGCGCATGCTCCGCCCCTTCACCCTCGTGGCCAGCGTGGCGCCCGTGCTGGGCGGCACCGCCCTGGCCTACGCGCACGGCGGTTTCCACACGGGCCGCTTCCTGGCCTTCCTGTTGGCGGCGGTGCTGATTCAGTCGGCCACCAATATGTTCAACGAATACTTCGATTATGTGCGCGGGCTGGACACCCGGGACCACGTGGGCATCGCGGGGACCATCGTGCGCGACGGCGTATCGCCCCGGGTGGTCATCACGCTGGCCTGGATGTTCCTGGCCACCGCCGTGGCCCTGGGGCTCTACATCTCCGCCACCAGCTCGTGGTGGGTCTTCGCCGTCGGCCTGGCCTGCCTCGGCGTTGCGTTCCTGTACTCGGGCGGTCCGCTGCCGCTGTCGTCGACCCCCTTCGGGGAGCTGGCGGCCGGTTTCACGATGGGCCCGGTCATGATTCTGCTGGTCTACTACACCCAGACGCTGCGGGTGACCGCGACGGCGCTGTGGGTCGCCGTGCCCATCGGCATCCTCATCGGCGCGATCCTGCTGGCCAACAACATCCGGGACATCGAGGCCGATCGCGCGGGCGGGAGGCACACCCTGCCCATCGTGCTGGGCCGCGGCGCCGCGGTGGGCGTCCTCGCCGGCAGCTTCGTGCTGGCTTACGCCATCGCCGTGGGCCTGGTGGCGACGGGCCGGCTCACCCCGTGGGCCCTGCTGATCCTGCTGTCGCTGCCCAAGGCGTGGCCCCCGGTCCGGCTGTTTCTGCGGGAGCGGGAGCCGGTGCGGCTGCATCCGGCGGTCAAGGGCGTGGCGCAGCTGCTGGCCGGCTTCGGCGGCCTGATGACGCTCGGTCTCCTGCTCTCGGTCTGGGTATGACGGCCGGCTCGGCGGTTCCGGACAGGCGGCGCCGGGGATCTCCCCGGCGCCGCTTGCGCGTCCTCGGCGTGTCGCTATACCAGCCTGCGCCGCATGGCCAGGGCGTAGTCGCCGTAGCCGATGCTGCGGTAGAAGGCCTGGGCGGTCTCGTTCCGGAACCCGGTGAGGAGGTAGACCGCGGGCGCGCCCTTGGCGCGGGCCAGGGCTTCAGCCTCCGCCATCAGCCGGCGGGCGATGCCCTGCCGCCGGTGCTGCGGCGCCACGTACAGCTCGGTCACCTCGGCGTACGGGTGGTCGGCCGACAGGAACGGCACGACCCGCAAGCTGCAGAGGCCGACGGCGGCGCCGCCCCGCAGCGCGAGCAGCACCGTCTCCGTCCCCTCCATGGCCGCCATGCGGCGGGCGGAAGCTGCGGCGTCCGTCGGCTCCCCGTTGAAGTCGGTCAGCAAGGCGGCCACCGCCGGGGCATCGGCCGCGGTGGCCGGTCGGATCACCAGTGACTCCTCCATCTCCATCCTCCCTGGGCTACGGGCCGGTCTCGGAGGGGGCCTCCGGCTCGGGCTCGACCGCGCGCGGCTCCACCCAGGTGATGGACTGCGCGACGGCCTCAAACACCGGCCGGTAGTCGTCAAACGTCCATACCGGCGCAGTGCCGTGCAGGACGTAGGCGATCCCGTCCCGCACCAGGACGACTCGGTAGACCCGGGTCTCGCCCTTCTCACCCGTGAAGCGGTCGACGATCCACCGGGCCGGGACGCCGCCCACGGTGGCCTCGCCGCTCTCCAGCGTCTCCGTGTCGGGGTACCGGTGGCGCACCTCTTGCTCCAGGGCCTCGACGTACACGTCCAGCGCGGGGTCGGGGAACTGGCCGTCGGCGGTGACGAGGATGTTCTCCCGGAAGAAGTCCTCCTCCCCCCGCTCCGGGCTGATGAGCGCCACCACCGCGTCTTCCAGCGGGTAGACGACCCACCCTTCGGGCACGCCCAGGGTCAGGCCGGTATCGGGGTGGCTGTACACCAGCGTCAGCGGGATCTGCTGCCCATCCTGCTGCCCTTCCCCCTCGGCCGGCGGTTCACTCTGGACGTCGGTCTGGTCGCCGCCCGCGGCCGGGCCCTGCGCCTCAGGCTCGCCGCAGCCCGCGGCGGTGAGGAGCAGGATGGCCAGGAGGGGCGCGAGAAGACGCAGCCTCCGGCGCATGGAAACCCTCCCTTCCTGCGGACTGCTGCGGACTCCCCTTCTTGTTCGCCCCGCCCGCCCGCCAGTCCTTCAGGTATGGACATTCTTGCCTTCGCCACTCGACCGATATCGACAATTTTCCTGTCAGAGTATTGATTGTTCTGACTTATTTGTGTAAAAAGTCCCTACCATCATACGATGGAAGGGGAGGTTCACCATGCGCAAGGGTCGAGGGCTGAGCTTCTTCGTGCTCCTGCTGTTCCTGTTGACCGTGGTGGGGACCGGATGGGCGGCCCCTGAGGAGTTCGAGCGGGGCCACCGGCTGGACGGCCCCATGGGGCAGGCCTTCCGGAAGGCTGCCGACGCCTACGGCGTGCCGGTGGAGCTGCTGGTGGCCCTGGCCTACGCCGAGACCCGGCTGGACGACCACGACGGCGTGCCCAGCGTCGCCGGGGGGTACGGCGTGATGCACCTGGTCTCCAATCCCCAGGTGACGACGCTGGACCTGGCCGCCAAGCTCACGGGGCTCGACCCGGCCCGGCTCAGGACCGACACCGCGGCCAACATCCTGGGCGGTGCGGCGCTGCTGGCCCACTACGCCGCGGAGCAGGGGGCGGACGTCAAATCCCTGAAGCTGGGCGACTGGTTTGAGGCGGTGGCCCGGTACAGCCAGCTCGAAGGGGTGGCCGCCAGGGACTACGCGCTGCAGGTCTACGAGTTTCTGAACCGGGGCATCGACGCCGTGGTCGACGGCGAGGAGATCCGCATCGAGCCGCAGGCGGTCACGCCCGACCTGGGCCGGTTCGCCGGCCTGATCACCGTCCAGTCCCAGGACTACGGCCCCGCCGCCTGGGTGCCCGCCCACTCCTCCAACTACACCGCCTCCAACCGGCCCAGCAGCTACCCCATCCGGTACATCGTCATCCACGTGACCCAGGGCTCCTATTCCGGGACCATCAGCTGGTTCCAGAACCCCAGTTCCAACGTGAGCGCCCACTACGTCATCCGCTCCAGCGACGGCGCCATCACCCAGATGGTGCGGGAGAAGGACATCGCCTGGCACGCCGGCAACTGGACCTACAACACCCAGTCCATCGGCATCGAACACGAAGGCTGGGTGTCCAGCTGCACCTGGTTCACCGACGCCATGTACCGGGCCAGCGCGGCGCTCACCCGCAACATCGCCCAGAAGTACGGCATCCCCATGACCCGTAGCTACATCATCGGCCACAACGAGGTGCCGGGGGCCACCCACACCGACCCGGGCAGCTGCTGGGACTGGAACTACTACATGAGCCTGGTCACCCAGTCCTCGGGCTCGTGGTCGGCCATTGTGGACAACACCACCAGCGGCCGGTTCCGGGCCAGCAGCAACTGGGGCACCTCCTCCTGGTCGAGCCAGCGGTACGGCAGCAACTACCGCTTCGCCGAGCCGAAGGCGGTCAGCGACGCGGCCTACTACAAGTTCAACATCCCGTCCACCGGCAACTACGACATCTACATGTGGTACCCGGCCAACAGCGGCTACAACGACAGGACCCCGGTGGTGATCTGGCAGGCCAACAGCGCGGGCACGGGCACCACGCCGGTGACGGTGTACGTCAACCAGCGACAAAACGGCGGCAGGTGGGTGCACCTGGGCACGTTCCGGCTGCTGGCCGGCGACCGGGAGATCATCGCCGTGAGCCGCTGGACCAGCGGGACGGGCTACGTGATCGCCGACGCCTTCCGGGTGGTGCGGCGGTAGAACGATCGAGCCGGGGGTATCCCCCGGCTCGCGCCGCGTCCTCCTTCACTTTCCAAAGCGGGCGATGATCGCCTCGTGGGCCCGCATCTCCAGGTCGTCGTTGAGGGCGCCGATCTTCACCTGGCCGCCGTAGCGCCGGTCCAGCGCCCGCTGGATCAGCCAGTCGGCCAGGTGCGGGTTCTTGGGCAGGATGGAGCCGTGCAGGTAGGTGCCCACGGTGTTCTTGTAGACGACCCCTTCCGTGCGATCGGAGCCGTTGTTGCCGTAACCCTTCACCACCCGCCCCAGCGGCCGCAGCCCCTTGCCCAGGAAGGTGCGGCCGGAGTGGTTCTCGAACCCCACGATGGTCCGGGTGCCGCCGAACAGGTCGCTCTCGATGACGCAGTTGCCGATCATGCGCTCCCGGCCCGCCTCGGTCCACAGGTCGAGGATGCCGCTGAAGCGGATCAGCTCGCCCGTGTGGGTCTTGAAGTACTTGCCCAGCATCTGGTAGCCGCCGCAGACCGCCAGCACGGCGAGCCCGTCCTCGATGGCGTCGGCCAGCGAAGGGACCTTCACCTGCACGAAGTCCTCGGCGATGAGCGACTGCTCCCGGTCCTGGCCGCCGCCGATCAGCAGCAGGTCGAACCGGGCGAAGTCGGCCGACTCGCCCATGCGCACCGGGGTGACCACGGGGTCCAGGCCGTGCCACCGGGAGCGCTGGGTGAGCACGATGATGTTGCCGCGGTCGCCGTACAGGTTCATATACTCCGGGTAGAGCCAGCCGATGTGAATGCGGGGGCGCTCCACGGCTACACCTCCCAGTACTTCTTGACGTGCCCCTTGCGGGCGATGAGGCCGCGGATCTGCAGCATCGCGGTGTAGGTGGGCAGGATGTACAGCAGGTCACCGGGCTGGATGTAGCGCAGCCCCTGCTTCACGGCCCGTTCGGGATCCTTCTCCACCGAGAGCTTGGCGGGGTCCATGCCGGCGTACTTCAGCCGGACGGCCATGTCCTCGGCCCGGACGCCGGTGCAGATGACGAAGTTGATCTCCGACTGGTGGCCGGCCAGCCTTTCGAAGTCCACGTCCCACAGCCACGAGACGTCGGTGCCGTCGGCGTACTGGTCGTTGATGGCGATCACCAGGTTCTTGCGGGCCTCAGCCTGCATCACCGTCTGGATCACCGAGTCGAACCCCGCGGGGTTCTTCACCAGGGCCATGAACACCTGCCGGTCGCCGATGGTGATCATCTCCATGCGGCCGAACTGGCTGGTGGTGGTCTCCAGCCCCTGCCGGATCGCGGCGAGCGGCAGCCCCAGGGCGACCGCGCCGGCGGCCGCGGCGATGGCGTTGTAGACGTTGTACAGGCCCGGGATCTGCAGCCGCACCTCACAGGCGCCCTCGGGGGTCACCAGCCGCATGGAGGAGCCCCGGGCGTCCACGTCCCACAGCCGGTCGACATATACCCGGGGCTCGGGCCGGCGGTGGCCGCACTGCGGGCAGCGGTAGTCGCCCAGGTGGGCGTAGTGCAGGACCCGGTACTCGTAGGGATGGCCGCACTGCACGCAGTGGCGGGCGTCGGCGGCCTGGGAGGCGGCCTCCGCCGTCGCGGCGTCCACCTGGAGTCCGTAGTAGAGCGGCTCCACCCCCCGGCGCTGGCCCAGGCGCGCGCAGTTCGGGTCGTCCGCGTTCAGCACCGCCCGGCCGCCGGGGGCCAGATGGGCGAGGCCGCGGGCGACCAGGTCCACGGTGTGTTCCAGTTCGCCGAACCGGTCCAGCTGGTCGCGGAAGAAGTTGGTCACCACCGCGACCTTCGGCCGCACCTCCTGGCAGGCCCGGGGCATGGTGGCCTCGTCGATCTCCAGCAGCCCCACGGACCGGTGGATGCGCCCTTTCCAGTCCGCCGCCTGGATGAAGGCGGTGGTCACGCCGGAGATGAGGTTGGCGCCGGCCCGGTTGTGGGCCACGTCCCAGCCCGCGGCCTCGCAGATGGACGCGAGCATCTTGGCCGTGGTGGTCTTGCCGTTGGTGCCGGTGATCGCCACCACGCCCTCCCGCGGCTGCGCCGCTAAGGTGCGCAGCAGGTCCGGGGCCACCTTCCGGGCCACCGCGCCGGGCAGGCTCGTGCCGCCGCGCCCCGCCACGCGGGTGGCGGTGACCAGGGCCTTGCCCATCCACACGGCCATTCGAGATCGCAGGTTCATCGCGCTCCCTCGCCTTTCCCGGGAGTCGGTTGCCCTTCCCCCTCACCTCGGTTTATGTTAATTTCTTTCGTGGAGCCTTCATCCGGTTTACGACCACGATGGCGACAAACCTTGATTATATTCCCCGCGTCCTGCGGGTTTCCTTCGCAGAAGGGAGTCATCCACCGTGACGCCACATCGGTTCGGCCGTGCCGCCCTGCTGCTCGCCGGCCTCGTGCTGGCCGGTTGCGGCCGGTCCGGCCCGTCCGAGGCGCCTAACCCAAACGGGATCGATCCGGCGGCCCCCGTGGCCGCCGGTCATGCCGCGCTGCCGCTGCCCGGTGAACCGACGCCGCTCACCGGCCGCGCTCTGTCTGGACTGTATGCATCGCCGCCTTCGGCTGACACCCTCGAGGCCCTGTCCACGGCGCCCGTCTCCCCCGACGGGCTGTTCCGGGCCGTGCTGCACGGCGACGAACTCTGGGTCACCCGCATCGACGGCGCCTGGCTCTGGCAGGTGACGCCGCCGCCGGTCGGGACGCCTTCGCCGGCCGACGCCGGCTCCGGGGCCCAGCCGGGCGCCGGGGGCCCCGATGCCTCGCCGGATTCCGGGAGCCCGCCGGGAGCGGGGATCGCCACGGCGGCCCAGGCCGGGGCCGATGGGGCCGACGTACGGCCGCTGGCGCCGATCCAGTGGACGCCCCGGTCCACGCTGCTCTTCCGGGACACGGCCCAGCGGTGGCTGGAGGCCGATCCGGAGACGGCCCTGGTCACCCCCCTCAGCGCCTTCCTCACCGGCGCAACGAGCCTCATCCCCTCGCCGGACGGCAGCCAGGTGCTCTTCTACAAGGAGAACCGGCTCTACACTGCACGGTGGGACGGCAGCCAGCCCCAGCTCGTCGGCGAAAGCGTGGTCGGCCACTGGGACAGCGCGGGCCGGCTGGTGGTGACGGAGCGCCCCGCCGACACCGTGAACCCCGATTAGCCTGAACATCCGGGAGGACGACCGCGCATGCAGCAAGGGTTGCTCGCCCCGCAGAAACGGCTGGGGACGGCAGGCCTCATCGCCCTGATCACCGTCCTCAACATGACGGCCCCGCTCTCCACCGACATGTACCTGCCGTCGTTCCCCACCATGATGGACGAGTTCGGCGTGACCGCCGGCGTCCTCAACCTGACCCTCGTGGGCTTCTTCTTCTTTTTTGCGGTGGGGATGCTGGTCTTCGGCCCCTTCAGCGACCGCTACGGGCGGAAGCCGGTGCTGGTGGCCGGGCTCGGCCTGTACCTCGCCGCGTCCCTCGCCTGCGCCGGGGCCGGCTCCATCTGGCAGCTCATCCTGTTCCGGGTCCTCCAGGCCCTGGGGGCGGGCTGCATGGTCTCGGTGTCCACGGCCCTGGTGAAGGACTGCTTCGACGGCCGGATGCGGGGCACCATCCTCGCCACCATCCAGTCGATGAGCGTCGTCGCGCCCATGCTGGCGCCCATCATCGGCGCCTTCATCGTGCAGTACGCCACCTGGCGGACCACCTTCCTGATGCTGGCCGGGATCTCGCTCTGCTCGCTGACGGCGGCGCTGCTGCTGCAGGAGCCGCTCCCGCCCGGGGCGCGCCTCCGGGGCCCGATCCTGGGCAGCCTGGGGCGGCTGTTCGTGGTGGCCCGGAACCCGTCGTTCACCAGCCTGCTGCTGGTGGTCGCGCTGATCCCGGCCGGCTTCATGGCCTACATCTCCGTCAGCTCGTACATCTACCAGGACTTCTTCGGCCTGTCGGAGACCGCCTACAGCCTCTTCTTCGCCACCAACGCCGGGGTCTCTGTGCTGGGGCCCCTCACGTACATCGCGATCAACCGGAAGGTGCCGCCCCGCCTCATCATCACCGGCGCACTCGGGCTCGCGCTCTGCGGCGGGCTGGCGGTCCTCCTCCTCGGCCGGACGGCCCCGCTGGCCTTCCTGCTCTCGTTCATTCCCTACTCCTTCGGCTCCAGCCTGATCCGGCCGGTTTCCACCAACACCCTGCTGAGCCAGCAGGACTCCGACACCGGCTCCGCCTCGGCGCTCATCAACTTCGGGAACACGGCGATGGGGTCGCTGGGCATGGTCCTGGCGGCGCTGCCCTGGCCTGACTTCGTCACCGGGCTGGGCACCATCGCCGCGGGATGCGCGCTGCTGGCCCTCCTGGGGTGGGCGGTGCTGCTCCTCTCCTCCATCCCGCTGCGGGGCATAAAGGAGGGCCTCTCCTCCGGAGACTGATCCCGTGAAGGGAGTTGTGAACATGACCGAGTTGCCGCAGAATCCGTGTGACGTCCTCGAAGCGATCGCCCGCCGCCACAGCGTGCGGGAGTTCCGGCCCGATCCGGTGTCCGAGCAGGTGCTCCTGCAACTCCTGGAGGCCGCCCGGCAGGCCCCCAGCGCCATGAACCTTCAGCCCTGGGAGTTCGTGGTGGTCCGCCGACCGGAGACCAAGGCGCGGCTGGCCGCCGCCACCGCAGGGCGGAACGCGCAGGTCGTGCAGACGGCGGGAGCATCGGTGGTCTGCCTGGCATCGCTCCGGCAGGCGGACGCCCTGGCGGACCGGATCGAAGGCCAGATCCGGGCCGGACAGGCGCCGCCCGACCGCGAGGCCATGGTCCGACGGCTGCGGGAGGACCAGGCTTACCGGCAGCTGCTGGTCCTGCCCAACACCTATACAGCCGTCGGCTTCCTGCTGCTGGCCGCGACCCGGCTCGGGCTCGCGACCCTCTGGATGACCGGCTTCGACGGCGAGAAGGTCAAGGAGGCCGTCGGCGCGCCGGCGCAGGACTCCCTCTTCGCCGGCGTCGTGGCCGTGGGCTACCCGGCGGAGGGATGGCAACAGCCCGCCCGCACCCGCAGGCCCCTGGAGGAGATCTACTCGTTCGAGCGGTTCGGGGAGAAGTAGGCCAGCGAAGAGCCCCCGGGTGGCTGTGCGCACCCGGGGGCTGCCCGTTGCCGTCTGCCGGTCCGTCTTCCCTGGGGTGCCGCCCGGCGCTGCGCCCGGCCCGCCGGATCGGTCAGTGCAGCACCTTGGAGAGGAACTCTCGGGTCCGGGGATGGCGCGGCTCCCCGAAGATCTGCTCGGGGGGACCCTCCTCCAGGATCAGGCCGCCGTCCATGAAGATCACCCGGTCCCCCACCTCCCGGGCGAAGCCCATCTCGTGGGTGACGACCACCATGGTCATGCCGTCGTTGGCCAGGTCCTGCATCACCTGCAGCACCTCGCCCACCAGCTCGGGGTCCAGGGCGGAGGTGGGTTCGTCGAAGAGCATCACGTCGGGCTCCATCGCCAGGGCCCGGGCGATGGCCACCCGCTGCTGCTGGCCGCCGGAGAGGAAGTTGGGGTACTGGCCGGCCTTGTCGGCGAGGCCCACCCGCCGGAGCAGGCGCAGCCCCAGCTCCTCGGCCTCGTGCCTGGGCAGCTTCCGGACCCGGATCGGCGCCTCGATGACGTTCTCCAGGGCGGTCATGTGCGGGAACAGGTTGAAGCGCTGGAAGACCATGCCCATGCGGGCCCGCTGCTGGTCCAGCACCTTCTCGGGAAGGGGGACGAGCCGGCCGTTCACGAGCCGCTGCCCCACCTCCTCCCCGTGGAAGAGCACCCGCCCGGCGGTGGGCTTCTCCAGGAAGTTGATGCAGCGCAGCAGGGTGGACTTGCCCGAGCCGGAAGGGCCGATGACCACCACGACCTCCCCCTGGTGGATGGTCAGGTCGATGCCCCTGAGCACCTCCAGCCTGCCGAAGCTCTTCTTCAGCCCCTCGATGACGATGATGGGTTCGCCCATGCTATCCCCTCGCCTCCAGCTTCTTCTCCAGCCGGCTGGCCAGCGCGCTCAGGGTCATGGTGACCACCAGGTAAAACGCCGCCGTCCAGACGTAGGTCTGCCACGCCAGGTTGGTGCGGGAGACGAACTGCGACGAGTACTTCATCAGCTCCAGGATGGAGATGGTGGAGGCCAGCGAGGTGTCCTTGGTCAGGGCGGACAGCTCGTTGACCATCGGCGGCAGCAGGCGGCGGTAGGTCTGGGGCAGGATGATCCGGCGCATCGCCAGCCCGTAGGACATGCCCAGGGACCGGGCGGCCTCCATCTGCCCCCGGTCGATGGACTGGATGGCGGCCCGGATGATCTCCGCGATGTAGGCGCCGGAGTTCAGGCTGTACCCCAGCACGGCCGCCGGGAAGGGCTGGATGAGGAGCCCCAGCTGGGGCAGGGCGTTGTAGATGAAGAGCAGCTGCAGCAGCAGCGGCGTCCCGCGAAACAGGTTGACGTAAAGGGTCGCGGGCACGGTGAACAGCGGGTTGCGGGAGATGCGCGCCAGGGCCGCCAGCAGCCCCAGGAGGGTGCCGAAGAGGGCGCTGAGGGCCGTGAGCTTCAGCGTGACGCCCAGCCCCTCGAAGAGGACGGGCAGGATGTTGAGGGTATGTTCGATGAACCTGGCCAACCGGAATCACCTACTTCCCAGGGCTGCGGCCGCCGGCCGACCCGCGCTGCATAGCCTTCGTCGCCGGCGCTACTGCCCGGCCGCGTCGCCGAACCACTTGACCTGCAGCTCCCGGAGCACGCCCTCGGCCTCCAGCTCCTCCACGGCCTTCTGGAGCGCCTCCCGCAACTCGGTCTCCCCCTTGCGCAGGGCGATGCCGATGGGGTCGGGATCCATCTCGGCAAACCCGGTCACCCGGTACTGGTCGGGGTCCAGCTGGGCGTAGTAACCGGCCACCGGGGCGTCGATGGCCACCACGTCGGCCCGGCCGTTGGCCAGCTCCCGGAAGGCGTCGGTGGCGTACGGGAAGGAACGGAGCTCCTTGGGCTGGATGCCCTTGTCGGCCATGAGATCCTCGACGTAGTACTGGGCGGTGGTCTCCTCCTGGACGACGACGATCTTGCCGTCCAGGTCCGCGTCGGACCTGACCTCCACCCCCGGCCGGGAGGCGTAGGCGATGCCCATCGTCAGGTACTGGACGAAGTCCATCTCCTTCTGCCGCTCTTCCGTGATGGTCATCGAGGACATGATGACGTCGTAGTGGCCGCCGAGCAGGCCGGCCTGAATGCCCGCCCAGTCGATGATGGTGAAGTCGGCCTTCACGCCCAGCTTCTCCGCGACGGCGTTGGCCAGGTCGATGTCGAAGCCGATCGGGGTCTTGCCGTCCTCATCCACGAACTCCATCGGCGGGTAGGACGCGTCAATGCCGACCCGCAGCACGCCCTCGGCCTTGATCCGCTCGAGGGAGCTGGCCGGCTGCGCGGACTCTCCGGCCGACGGCGCCTCCGCCCCGGCGTCGGCCGGCGCCTGCGCGCCTCCGGACGGCTGCTGGGCGGCGCTGCCGCCGGAGGGCTGGCCGCCGTCCGACGACCGGGCACCCCCGCACGCGGCGAGCGCCAACGCGGTCAGGAGCAGGATAACCAGGAGGAAAGCGGAACTCTTTCTCATCAACGTTGAACCCCCACTCTTTGTCTGTCTGTCTCGTTACCGCGATAAAGCGCGTATACGATTTAACCCAATTTCGCCAAAGATCCGCCTGTACCTGCTAGTCGTTATACAAAATTGAAAGGAGTTGGCGCAATGAGCACCCCGGACACCGCGCCACAGCCGGAAAACCACGCACAACGCCACGGACTGGCCGTATCCCTCCTGCGCGGGCTGGGCCTGGTGGTGCTGATGGCGGCCATCAGCGCGGGTACCGCTTTCCTCATCGTCGAGCTGCGGATGAATGCCATCGCCGCCGCGACCGCGGCGGCGGAGGACGACCTCACGGCGCTGCGCCAGGCCACCCTGGACGAGGTAGCCGCCCTGCGGGCCGAGCTGGCAAGCACTACGGCGGAGCTTCAGGCGGAGGTGCGGCGGCAGCGGGAAGAGCTCGAGGCGGAGATGAAGCGGGTCCAGGAGGCCGCGGTGGCCGCCGGCGTGCTGCTGGAACAGGAAGGCGAGCTCACCGGCCTCGAGGCCCGGCTGAAGGAGATCGAGACGCTGAAGCTGGACCTGAAGAGCGCCCGCGAGGAAATGGACGCCAAGCTGCAGGCCCTGGAGGCGTCACTGAAGGACCAGCTGGCCTCGTCGGAGCAGGAGACGGCCGCCGCGCTGTCGCTGGAGATGTCGGTGAAGGGGCTCCTGATCAAGGCCCAGGGGGAGGTCCTGCTCGCCCAGGTCTACTAGGCGGAGGGGAACCGCGGCCTCGCCCGGGACGAGCTGGCCATCGCCCACCAGACGCTGCTGGACGCGCTGCAGGCCGCCCCCACCGCGGACAAGCAGGACCTGCAGAAGCTGGTGAACCTCTCGGAGTCCACCAAGGCCGCCCTGATCCTGGATTCCACATCGGCCCGCGATCAGCTGAACCTGTTGTGGCATGAGGTGAGCGCCCGGCTGAGCCGGTGAGCAGTGCGCAGTGCGCGGCAAGCAGCAGGGGGTCCGCAGTGGACGGCCCGCCCAGTGTGAGGTGACGTCGGTGGCGAAGGCGGGCGTGGACCGTAGACGAGAAGAAACCAGGACGCCTACCTGCAGCGTCCTGGTTTTCTCCTGCTTCGGCGCGCGCCGCCGGCGCGCCACGGTAGTGTCGGTTCGCCAAGGGCTTTCGCGCGATGTGGGGCGGTTCTGGCGCAGCGACTCGGCGATGGAATCCAGGGCCTTCACCGACCGGTTGGCCAGCACCAGCACCCACATGAGGGCTCGTGTCATCCCCCTACCGCGTTTGACTCTTCCTGCAACTCCGGGGTTCCACTGCCGCCGGGCGCGGGAACGGCTGATGCCACAGACGTGAAGTGGCGGCCGTCTGCTCTGTGCACGACGGCCGCCGCCCCTGCGATCGGCTACATCTCGTCCTCCCCGTTTCCACCGCCCGGACCAGACGGCCAGGACGGCTCCTCCCGGGCCGCCAGCACCTCCCGGGCCGCCTGCGCATGCTCCGGCGGCACCCGGATCGAGATGTGCCCGCCGACCCGGGCCGGGCCCAGGAGGAACGGCAGGGACTGGGCCCCGCGCGCTTCGGTCACGACGGGGATGCCGCTGGCCTCCAGCAGGCCGCGGACCAGCTCGGCCTCGACGTGGTCCGGCGCCTTGTAGACCTCCACCCACTCGTAGTTCATGGCATCACAGCTCCACGACGCCGGGCTCGTGCAGGCCCCAGGCGGCCTCCAGCGCCGCACGCAGCAGCCGCTGCTGCCCTTCGGCGTCGCCCGGCGCGGCGGGCCGCCGGATCGCCACGCCCCGGGGGATCCCCAGCCCGCGCAGCCCGTCGGCTTCGCCGTCCAGGACCACCGTGGGGACGCCGGCCAGTTCGATCAGCCGCGCCACCAGGGCGGCGGTGAGCCTGCCCGTCCCGCCGGCGGCGCAGACCAGCGCCACGTCGGCGCCCATGCGTCGGATGCGGTAGGCCACGGACGGCCCGTACCCGGCCAGCAGCGGCACCGGGTCGGTGATGGTCCCGCTGAAGCTGTACGCAAAGGGCGCGACGGCGTCGATCGCCCGGGACTCGGCCATGGCCCGCAGCCGCTCCAGCGGGAAGACCAGGTTGAGATCCTCCCGGGCCGGCGCCGGGAGGGGCCCCGCGACGGCCAGATCCTCGTACCGGACGACCACCGGAAACTCCCGGAAGGACGGGTCGCCGCCGGGGCGCCCGTCGTCGTACGGCTCCTGCAGCCCGTGCTTCAGGTACACGCCCGCCGTGGCCACCAGGGCCACCTTCGACTCCGCCACGGGCCGCACCCACTGGTTCCAGGGCACGAAGCCCGCGGTCAACTCCCGCAGCTCTGTCTCCGTCACGTGTTCCGCCTCCTTGCCTCATCCTTTCCAGCCGCCGTCCGCCATCTCCTGCAGCCGCCGCAGCAGCGCCTCCCGCCGGTTCAGCTCCGGCCGATCCAGAACCTCCTCCAACAGGGCCTCCAGCACCTGGCCCACGTAGGGGCCCGGGCCGCGCCCGAAGGCGGCCATCACGTCGTGGCCGTCGACGGCCAGGTCCGTGACCTTCAGCGCCGCGTCCTCCGCCAGCACCCTCCGGATGCCGTCCAGGATCGCCATCGTGTCCGGGCCCAGGTCGCCCTCCCGCTTGCCCGAAGCCAGCCGGTCGGCCCGGCGAAGCTGCACCAGGTCGTCCAGGTGCTCCACCCCGATCCGCCGGACCATCCGGCGCAGGGCCGCGTCGGTGACCGGGCCGTCCAGGTGCAGGTCCATGTGGCGGCGCACCAGGTGCACGGCCTTTTCCCGGGTGGCGTTGTCGAACCGCAGCCGCCGCAGCAGCCGGTCAGCCAGTTCGGCCCCGACCGCCTCGTGCCCGTAGAAGTGGCGCTCCCCGTCCGCGTCCACGGAGAGGCACCGGGGCTTGGCGACGTCGTGCAGCAGCGCCGCGAGGCGGAGGTGCAGGGCGGGCGGCACCAGGGCCAGGGCCATCAGCGAATGCTCCCACACGGGGAAGGCGTGGTACCGGTTCTGTTCCACCCCCACCATCTCCAGGAGCTCCGGGGCGAACTGATGCAGCAGCCCCAGCTCCCGCAGCCGCTGCATCCCCCACGCGGGCCGGTCGGTCACCAGCAGCCGGCCGAACTCGGCGCCGATCCGCTCGGGGGCCACGGCCTGAAGCCGCGGCGCGAGCGCGGCAATGGCCCGGGCCAGGGCCGGGTCCAGCTCCAGGTCGAACTGGGCCGCCAGCCGCACGGCCCGCAGCATCCGCAGCGGGTCCTCGGCCAGCCGGTCCTCGGGTCGGCCGCAGGCCCGCACGACCCCCGCCGCCAGGTCCCGCCGCCCCCCGAGGGGATCGATCAGCCGGCCTTCGGGGGTGGCGGCCATGGCGTCGATGGTGAAGTCGCGCCGGGCCAGGTCCCCTTCCAGCCTGCCGGCGCGGTAGGGCGTAATCTCGTAGGTCGTCCCGTCCCCCGGGATCAGCAGCGTGCCGGTCTCCCGGGCCGCGCCCACGGCCCGGCCTTCCGGGAACAGGGCCTGCAGCTCGGCCGGGCGGGCGCTGGTCGCCAGGTCCCAGTCCTGGGGTACGAGGCCCAGCAAGAGGTCCCGCACCGCGCCGCCGACCACGACCGCCTCGTGCCCGGCTCCTGTGAGCCTCGCCAGGATCGTCCGCCCGCCGGGAGGCAGGGCGCGCCGAAGCCGGCCCGGCAGGGCCCACCGGCCCCAGCCGAGCCGCAGCGCCCTGGCCGCTCCGCCCATGCCCTCACCCCCCGGCACCGAGCGCCCGGGCGACCGCCTCCGCGGGGGTGGCGACCCAGTCGGCCGCCTCCAGCGCTGCCGGATGGCCGTCGGGGACGGCGACGCCGATGCCGGCGAACCGGAGCATGGGGACGTCCACCGTCGTGTCGCCCAGGGCCATGACGGCGGAGGCGGGAATCCCCCGGCGCCGGCAGTAGCGCGCCAGCGCCCGACCCTTGTCGACCTCCTCGTGCCAGACGTGCAGCACCGTCTCGCCGGGGACCCGGTCGCTCAGGTCGAACTGGGAGGCCGGGAGCCCGTCCGGAAACGCCGCCGTCACCCGCGCAACCGCCCGGTCGCCGTATATCGCCGCCATCGTCGGCGGGGCGGTGGCCCGCTCCAGCCCGGGGTCGATCTCGGTGTAAGGATTCCACTCCCGCCAGCAGGCGAAGTCGTCCGGCGGGCCCGTGCTGTAGGCGACATCATTCACCAGCAGGTCCTTGGGCGGCAGCTGGAACCCCGGCACGGCCCGGTCGGCCGCCGCGACCGCGGTGATGGAGAGCCCCTCCTCCAGGGCGAACCGGCGCAGCCGGGCCCAGGCCTCCGGCGCCAGCGGGCGGTGGTAGCCGATCCACCCGGATTCGTCCTCCACCACCAGCGCGCCCAGGTAGCAGATCGCCGGACCGGTGAGCCCCAGCTCCCGGTAATAGGGAAGGGTCGTCCGCCAGGACCGGCCGGTCACAAGGATGACCTCCGCGCCCGAGGCGCGGGCCATCGCCACGGCGCGGCGGTTCTCCGCCGAGATGCGCCCGGCCCGGTCCACAAGGGTCCCATCCAGATCGAAGGCAAAGAGTCGGATCTTCATGGCGCCATCTTAACACAGGCCGGCCCGGAGCGGAATCCGGGTCCGCCGGGGCCTCCACCGAAAGGCAATCCAGGTCCGCCGCGAGGACGGACCTGGAGGTCGAAAGCTTCCGTCAGTCCCACGCCTGGATGACCAGCAGGCAACCGGCGCCAACGGACACCCGGGCGGCGACATCAACCACCCGGTTGGAGATGCCCAGCGACTCGCCCCACCGCAGAGCCGCGCCCCCCAGGGGCCAGTGCACGCCGGTCACCGTCACGCCGGTGACGGCCGGGGTGAGCGGAACCAGGGAGAGGTAGGCGCCCGCTGCCCGCGGCACCTCCAGCGTCTGGCCGTCCCGCAGGACCCGCACGACGCTCTTGCCGTCGGTCATCGTGACCGGAACCGGGCACCGGGGCAGGAGCAGGACGTTGGAAAGCGTGTGATCCAGCCGGGTGCCGGAGCCGCCCGCCAGCAGGATCTCGTCCGCACCCCGGCGCAGCGCCTCCTCGAGGGCGATCTGGCTGTCCGTCCTGTCCTTCTCCACCGGCACCTGCACGATGGCCATCCCGGCCGCACGGGCGTCGGCCAGCGCGGCGCCGTCCAGGGAATCGAAGTCGCCCACCAGCAAGTCGACCCGCAGACCCAGCGCCTGTGCGTGGCGCAGGCCGCCGTCGGCGCAGATCACCAGGTCGGGCTGCCCCACCAGGGCCCTGACCCGATCCAGATCCAGCAGTTCCCCCGCGGCGAAGATCGCCGCGCGCCGCCGTCCTCCGTGAGCCATCCCGGACCTCCTCCTGGTGCGTCCCGCCTCGCACCGTTCTCTGCCCCATTATAGCAGAGCGGGTCCGACCGGGAACCCCCGGGGCGCGGCGCGGAGCGTCCCCCGTGCGTCAGTGCTCCAGGACGTCGAGGGAGATCCGCCGCGCGCGCAGGATGCGCGCGAGCCCCTTCAGGCCATAGTTGAGCCGGCTCTTGACCGTGCCGATCGGGATGTGCAGACACTCGGCGATCTCGCGGTAACCCATGTCGTGGAAGAAGCGCATCTGGATCACCGACTGGTAGGGCGGCGGCAGCTCCGCCAGGGCGTCGAGGATGGCCTCCGTCAGCCAGGCCCGTTCGGCCTCGGCCTCGGGATGTACCGCCCTCTCCGCGGGCTGGTTCGCGAACGCTTCGACGACGACGCTGCGGCGCCGCCGGAGGCAGTCGATGGCGCGGTGGCGCGCGACGCGGAAGAGCCAGGCCTTCAGGTGGCCGTCCTGGTCGAACTCCTCCCCCTGCTGCCAGGCCTTGAGCAGGGCATCCTGACAGATTTCCTCCGCGGCGTGCCGGTCACCGACGAGGCGGTGAGCGTACTGCAACAGTGCGCCCCCGAAGGATTCCATCATCATGCCCAGCGCTTCCTCATCGCCGGCCGTGAGCCGACGGACGATGCGGCGCCCCTCCTCATCCCCCGCAGGGAGAGGCTGCGCGCCGGGGCGAGCCTGCCATGACACCGCTCATCCCGCCCCTTTCCCTTAGCACTTTCGCGCACGATTAAATATTCTGTCTAATTTTCTGACGTCGACCTGTCACGGGTAGAGTTATTCTAACGGATCCCCCTGCACCGCGCCACTCCATTTTGCGGAGCAGTCCCACTTCTGTTACATGAACGTGACAGAAGTCGACACCCTAGAACAGCCGCAACTGTTCCGTGCGCCTGGGCCGAACGGGGGGCAGGGGCACCCCGCGCTCGTCGCGGGGAGGGGTCGGCAGACCGAGCAGCTCCATCAGGTCCAGCGCGTTCCGCACGGCGTAGTTGGCGCGATTGTTGTTCATCAACAGGTGCACCTCCGCCGCACCGGGAGCGAGGACGTCCCGGATGGCCGGCAGCCACTCCGCCAGCTCCTCCTGGCTGTACAGGTAGTCGAACCGCTGAGCCGTGGTCGTCGCCTTCACGTACCACGTCTGCGCGTTGCGGCCGTGAAACCGGACGATCGCCAGGCGAGGGTCGGTCACCGCCACCACCTGCGGCACGGTTCCCGTGCCCACCTGCGGCGCGTCGCACGCGACATGCACCGCCCGCAGTTCCCGCAGGAACTCCAGGGTGGCGTCGCGACTCTCCCCCCGGAACCAGGACACGTGCCGGAACTCCACCGCGACCAGGTCGTCGGCGAAAAACTCCCGGCAGAACCGCACCCACGCGCGCGCCTCCTCCGTACAGGTGAACCAGGGCGGAAACTGGAAGTGCAGCGCGCCCAGCTTCCCGGCCTCCCGCAGCGGCTGCACCGAGGCGTCAAACCGCCGGAAGACCTCCACCACGTCTTCCTCCCCCGGCCGGGGCTCGCGGTGGTGCCGGGTCATCGCGCCGTAAGCTTTCACGTTGAAGCGGAAGTCAGGCGGCGTGCGCTCCGCCCAGCTTTCGAACCACCTGGCAGGCTGCAGCCGGTAGAAGGTGCTGTCGACCTCCACCAGCGAGAAGTGCCGCGCGTAGTAAGACAGCCGCTCGCGCGGCGGCAGGCCGGGCGGGTAGTACTCCTCGTGATCGGACCAGGCACAGGTGCCCACGCGGATCCGGGCCACCTTCGCTCCCCCCCTCCACCTTCATCTTAACATACCGCGCGGCGCGGCGACGCCCCCCGTCCGCCGTGTGCGGCGACAGGGGGCGCCGTCCGTCAGTGCGGCCGGAAGTGCTCGGGCGCCTGTGCGGCGGCCGGGGGCACCCGCGGATCCGCGGTCGCATAGCGCCGGAACGAGGGCGGGTCGGTCAGCCCCAGCGCGCGGTACGCTTCGCCGTAGCGCTGCCGCACCGCCGCGATATGGCCCGGGTCCGCCGCCCGGGTCGGGTGCTCGCCCCGGGTGTGCAGGAAGTGGAAGAGCACCTCCTGGTTGTGGGTCTCTTCGCCGTGCATCGCCAGGAAGAACTCCCGAACGCCGTTGTTGGCCGCCTCCAGGGCCGCCTCCGCGTACAGCTTCGCCAGATCCCGGGACGAGCAGAGGCAGTCGCGCAGCCGGTCGGCGTCAGTCATGCGCACCAGCCTGCACCCCCTCCCCCGACTGCAGCAGGAGTTTCGCGTGCGTGGTGATGTCGTCGGGCGCATCGAGGAGCCCGAGAAGCAGGCGGACCCGCCTGTGGTGGATGTCCGCATGCTCCTGCATCAGCCGGCGGGCGTTCTCGTCGGCCATCTCCTCCGCGTAGTGGTCGTTCTTCTGCAGGGCCAGCAGTTCGGCGTCCAGCGCACGGGTGACGAAGTACAGCTCCTGCTCGGTCAGTCGCCCGCCTCCGTCCCGGCCGGGGGCCCTGCGGCCGTCTTGCTCCATGCCGCTCCGCCTCCTTCGCGCCTAGTATGGCGCGGCGGGGCGCCCTGCATGCGCAGGCGGCGCCCCCGCAAGGGGGCGCCGCCCGATCCGGCCGCCCGGCCGCTACTTCCTGGCCGCGGCGTAGCGCTCGGCCACCTTGTCCCAGTTGATCACGTTCATGAAGGCCTGGATGTACTCCGGCCGGCGGTTCTGGTACTTCAGGTAGTAGGCGTGCTCCCACACGTCCATGCCCAGGATCGGCGTATCGCCCTGCATCAGCGGGCTGTCCTGGTTGGCCGTGGAGTAGACCGCCAGCTTGCCGTCCTTCGTCACCACCAGCCAGGCCCAGCCGGAGCCGAACCGGCCCGCGCCGGCCTTGGCGAACTCGTCCTTGAAGTTCTGGAACGAGCCGAAGGCCGCGTTGATCGCCTCGGCCAGCTCGCCGCCGGGCTCCTTGGCACCACCGGGGGTCATGATCTCCCAGTACAGGGTGTGGTTGGCGTGGCCGCCGCCGTTGTTCCGCACGGCGGTGCGGATGGACTCGGGCACGCTGTCGATCCCCCGGAGCAGCTCCTCAATCGACTTGGACTGCAGCTCGGGATGCCCCTCCAGGGCGGCATTCAGGTTGTTGACGTACGCGGCGTGATGCTTGCCGTGGTGGATCTCCATGGTCTGGGCGTCGATGTACGGCTCCAGGGCGTTGGTCGGATACGGAAGCGCAGGCAGCTGGAAAGCCATGTGCGGAACCCTCCTAACGCAATCTTGATGTTTCCTTTCCATTCAATATGACGCCAGTTGGTGGCGCGGAGAAATGGTCTCTGCTGCATAGGGTAGCGAATCCCACCCGGATTTTCAACTTTGTTGCTCCGAAAGTTGGCCAGAACCTGGTCACGAGCCCCGCGCGCAGCCCTTGCGCACGTCCACCCCCTGGGGGATAATCGAACGGGGACTTCTGGACTCTGCAAGCGCCAGCGCATGTTCTAAGGAGGGTATCTCTATGCCAGCCCCGAGGGCAGTGATCGCGATCGCCGGGGGCACGGGCTCCGGGAAGACCACCATCGCCAACTACATCTCGGCCGCGTTCCCGGACGACGTGGCGCTGCTGCCCCACGATGCCTACTACAAGGACAACCGGAACCTCACCTACGAAGAGCGGAGCCAGCTCAACTACGACCACCCCGACGCCTTCGACAACGACCTGTTCATCGCCCACCTGAAGGCACTGAAGGCTGGCCAGGCGGTGGAGCGGCCGGTGTACAACTTCTCGACCCACCTGCGGGAGCACCAGACCCTGCGGGTGGAGCCGGCGGCGATCATCGTCGTGGAAGGCGTACTGGTGCTGGCGCATCCGGAGCTGCGCGCCCTGTACGACCTCAGCGTGTTCGTGGACACCGACGCCGACGTGCGCATCCTGCGCCGGATCGTGCGTGACATCCACGAGCGCGGGCGCACCCTGGATTCGGTGATCAACCAGTACCTGTCCACCGTCAAGCCCATGCATGAGGCCTTCGTCGAGCCGAGCAAGCGGTACGCCAACGTCATCATTCCCGAGGGGGCCCACAACAAACCGGGGCTCGAGGTCCTGATCGCGCAGGTCCGCCACCTGATCGCCCAGCATGAACCCTCAGCCTGAGTGGCTTTTCACGCCTGCGCCCCTATGGTACACTTAAGCTGTCGTGTGCCCAAAGTTTTGGTGCCTGCCACGGGCACCGATTCGGGGGTGAGAATGCATGGCTGAAGAGACGTTGTTCGAGCGCGTCGAGCGGGCGCTTGACCTGATCCGGCCCGCGATCCGCATGGACGGCGGCGAGGTGGAACTGGTCGCCGTCGAGGACGGCGTGGCCCGCATTCGCATGGTGGGTGCCTGTGGCGGCTGCCCGATGTCGACGATGACCCTGAAGATGGGCATTGAGCGGGCTGTCCGGCAGCAGGTGCCGGAAATCCGGGCCGTCGAGGCCGTCTGAGTCCGGCAGGAGGTGGCAGTGAGGGTGGCCCCTGACGGCGCGACGCAGCCCGGCCGCGCCGCCCGGCGCGCCTCGGAGCGCGAGGTGCAGGCGCGCGTACATCGGCAGATGGGGATCACCGCGGCGGTCATGGGGGTTGCCGCCGCCGGTGTGGGTTTCTGGTGGATCGGCCGCGTCTTCGGCGTCGGACCGCTGGAGGCGCTGCAGGCGGCCTGGCCGCTCTTCCTGCTGGTGCTGGTCATTCTCGCCCTCGGCATGCTGCTGAGCCTGGGCGCCGCCCGGGCCGCCTGGCTGACCGAGCGGTTCCTGGCCCGGCGCAGGCAGCGGAAGGTCGACAGCCGCTGACCTCCCTCTTGCAGGAATACAGCCGTCAGAGTTATCCTTCTAGTGCGACATCGTCGCGCTAGAAGGATATGTGTTTTTCCGGGCCGAGTTCCTTTGGTGTTTTCCCCAGGTAAAGCATTAGGGTATAAGAGAATATCCCTCTTGCTGAACTGGAGGAAATCTTCTATTAATGGGGTCTCCTGAGAGGCCTCTGCCGCTGCCGATGTCCGCGTGAGGAGGTGAACCGAGGACACCGGTCAGACAGGCGACCGCGATCCGACGAGTGTCCGGGAGCGAACGACTGAGAGAGACAGAGATGCGCTGAGGGAGGTTTACACACGATGCGTCGTTTCGTTGCAGGCATGCTGGCGGTGCTGATGCTGGCAGCCGTCGGGTGCTCCGGCAGGTCCAGTTCGGGTTCGCAAGAGATGGTTATCCGGATGAACATCGGCACGAACCCGCCGTCCCTCGACCCGCGGGTCACCACCGGCCTTCCCGAGTCCCACGTGGAGATCGCCCTGTTCGAGGGCCTGATGCGGCTGGACGAGAAGGGCAACGCGATCCCGGGTGCGGCAGAGCGGTACGAAGTCAACGACGACGCCACCGTCTTCACCTTCTACCTGCGTGACGGCCTGAAGTGGTCCAACGGCGACCCGCTGACCGCCGAGGATTTCGTCTGGACCTGGAAGTCCGTCCCCTGATCGCGAGCAAAACCGCCTGCCCGTTCGGCAGGCGGTTGCTCGTTTTCCCCTTCACGCCACCAGCGTCGTCTGCAGGGCCAGCTGCCCCACCAGGGCGGCCAGGCAGGCGGTGCGCCAGAGCAGCGGCCGGTTCCAGTCGGAGAGCCGGCGGCCGGCGAGGAGCACCAGCACCGGGACCAGGAGGGAGCAGCCCAGCCACAGCCCCAGCGAGGCCGGCAGCGGGGCGCTGCCGGTGAGGAGGGCCCGCCCGACGTCGGACGCGGCCAGCGCCATGATCCCCAGCCCGGTGGCGACCACCCGCACCGGAATGCCGTCGCAGTTGGGGTCCACCTCCACCTCGTCCCGCCGGCGGCGCACCGTACAGCCCAGGGCGAGGATGCCCAGTCCGCCCACCAGGGCGGCGCTGCCCAGCGAGGCGGCCAGCGACAGCACCGGGAGCCCGTCTCCCCCCGTCTGCGCCAGGCTGGCGAACAGCACGGCCAGCAGCCCCAAGACCGCGGCCTCCCGCTCCCGCTGGCGCCGCAGGTCGGCCCGCGCGCCGCGGTACCAGACCCAGCTCGCGCCCAGTGCCATCAGCGCGTAGGGCAGCACGAGGCCCAGCGTCACCCAGCGCGGTCCGCCACCCACCGCCACCGCGGCAAGGCTCAGGACCGCCAGCGGTCCCAGGAGCACGCCCGCGACCCGCCAGGCCAGCGGCGGGTGGTCGCGCAGGAACCCGCTGCGGCTGTCGAGCAGCACCAGCGTGGCGGCAAGACCCAGGGACCACGAAAGAAGCTGCAGACCCGTTGCATAGCAGAGGTGTGACAAGACGGGCACCCCCTGAAGGGTGGAATGGTTCACCTTCAAGGGTAGCGCCCGTTTCTTTCGCGATCCTTTCCCTGCCCTTTCGCAAAACTAACTTGAACCAAAGTCATACTAAAGGTCATCCATCAAACTTATACCCAATCCCCCAAATGGTCTTGATCAGCTCCGGGTGGCCGGGGTCGCGCTCGATCTTCTCCCTCAGCCGGCGCACGCAGACGGTGAGCGCCGCCTCGTCGCCGGAGTACTCGGAGTGCCACACCCGCTGCAGCAGGGCCTCCCGGCTGAAGACGTGCCCGGGGTGGCTGGCCAGGAGCCAGAGCAGGTCGAACTCCTTGGGCGTCAGGTCCACCGGCTGACCCCGCACGATGACGGTGCGGGAGGAGCGGTTGATCTCGATGTCCCTGAACTTCAGCGGCCGGTCCTCGTCCACGGGCGCGCCGGCGCCGGCCGTGCGGCGCAGGATCGCCCGGACCCGCAGGAGGAGCTCCGAGAGCCGGAACGGCTTCACCAGGTAGTCGTCCGCCCCGACGTTGAACCCGACCACCTTGTCCATCTCCTCCCCGCGGGCGGAGAGGATGAGCGTGGGGACGCCGCCCGTCGACTGCAGCTGGGCCAGGACCTCGAACCCGTCCATCTTGGGCAGCATGATGTCAAGGATCATCAGGTCCGGCTTCACCTTGCGCGCCATCTCGAGGGCCTGCAGGCCGTCCTCCGCCCGGTAGACCTCGTACCCCTCCTGCTGGAGGGCCTGGTCCAGGGCCTTCAGGATCTTCGGGTCGTCGTCGACCACCAGGATGCGCTTCTTGCCAGTCGCCATCGCCACCGCTCCCTCACTCGAACCAGATCGGTAGTGTGAACGTGAACGCCGCGCCGTGCCCGGGCTCCGACTCGACCCAGATCCGGCCGTCGTGCGCCCGCACCAGGGAGGCGGAGAGGGCCAGCCCCAGCCCCCAGCCTTCGGGCCGTCCCTTCTCCCGGCCCTGGCGGAACGGCTGGAAGATGAGCTCCTGCTCCTCCTCCGGAACGCCGGGGCCCGTGTCGCGCACGGTCACGCGCACCTCCCGCTGGTCCGCCCGGCACTCCACCGCGACCCGCCCGCCCTCGGGCGTGAACTTGACGGCGTTGCTGAGCAGGTTGAGCAGCACCTGGGAGATGCGCAGCGGGTCGGCGTGGACCAGCGGCACCTCCGGCGCGCAGTCCATCGAAAGCATGATCCGCTTCTTCGCCGCCAGGGGCTGGATGGTGCGCACCCCGTCGCGGATCAGGTCGCGCAGGTCCAGCACCTCCCGGAACAGCTTCACCTTACCGGCCTCCAGACGGGAGTAGTCCAGCAGGTTGGTGATCATACCCAGCAGTTTCTGGCTGGACTCCAGCACCTCGCTGAGCGACTCCCGCTGCTCGGGTGCCAGGCGCGGGTCGTTCAGCAGGAGTTCCGTAAAGGCGATGATCGAGGTGAGCGGCGTGCGCAGCTCGTGGGAGATCATCGTGAGGAACTCCGACTTGTACCGCGAGGCCCGCTCCAGCTCCCGGTTGGCCTCCTCCAGCTCCCGGGTTCGCTCGGCCACCTTCTGCTCCAGGCCCGCGTACAGCTCCTGCAGGCGATCCGACATCTGCTCAAACGCCTGAGCGACCACGGCGGTCTCCTGGTTCGCCTTCAGCGACTGCAGCCGCTCCGGTTCGATGACGAAGTTGCCCGTGCCGATATGGGTGGCGACGTCGGCCAGCTCGGCCAGCGGCGTGGCCACCTGCCGGTAGAGGATCAGCCAGATCAGGCCGAAGCAGAGCAGCGCGATGAAGACCACCAGGGCCGCCAGCCGGAGGGACTCGGTGCGCGCCGAGGCCAGGGTCTCCCGCATCGGCAGGACCACGCTGATGGCGCCGGCCACATCGCCGAGCTCGAGCCCCTCCTTGGGGTATCCGGTCGGGTCCAGCTCGCCTTTGGGCTGGCCGTGACAGCGCAGGCACGACTCCTCGGCCCTGAGGGCCATCACGTACCGGAAGGCCGGCGTGCCGTCCGACAGGGTCACCCGCTGCCAGAACTCGTTGTTCTGCGGGTCCTTTATGAAGTACTCCAGGGCGGCACGCTCGAAGTCGTCCGGCGCGTTCTCCGGGATCCGGGGGTGCAGGTTGGTCTGCTTCACCTGGGACTTGGAGAGGTCGGCGAAGATGTCGCTGACCCCTTCCCCCACCTCCGACGGCTCCAGGGGCCGGGCCTCCCCGCCGTGGACATACTCCCCGCTGGACCGGGAGAAGAACGAGCGGGTCGCCTGCTGCTGTTTCGCCACCAGGCTCGCCTTGATCAGCAGGTCGGCGTCGGCCTGCCGCTGCTGGTAGGCGAAGTCCAGCGAGAGCGCGATGAAGAGAACGGCCAGGACGAGACCGGTGATGCCGACCATGAACTTGGCCGTCAGGCTGCGCATGGTCCTCTCCTCCTGGTTCTTATGATACCTGTCCTCACCGAAACCTACCATTGGTCTCGGGACCCTACAGTTCCTGACCCGCAAGGTTCATGTCCTGGCCCAAAAGTGCCATAAACAGCAGGAGGGCGGCACCCCGTGCCCCCTCCTGCTGCGCGTCCTATGCCCAGCGCTCCGTGCCGTGGCTGGTGACCAGCCCGTAGACCAGCGGCGGCTCCTGCAACCGCTCCCCGCCGATGCGGTAGGCGCCCGCCAGCCGCTCCCGGGCCTCGTCCAGCCGCCTCTCGGAGTTCACGTGCAGCTCCGCCAGCGGCTCGCCGGCCTCCACCGGGTCGCCCACCTTCTTGCGGAGCACCACGCCCACGCCCAGGTCGATGGCGGACTCCTTGGTCTCGCGCCCCGCCCCGAGCAGCATGGCGGCCACGCCGACCTCCAGGGCGTCGATGGCCTGGACGTAGCCCGACCGGGGCGCCGCCACCGGGACGATCCGCTTCGCCCGGGGCAGCTTGATCGGCTGCCGGATGTAGCTGGGATCGCCGCCCTGGGCCTCCACCATCTCGATCAGCTTGTTCAGCCCGTGGCCCGCCCGCAGGGCCCGGAGCAGCATCTTCCGGGCCGACTCCCCGTCCGGGGCGACGCCGGCCAGGCGCAACATCTGGGAGCCCAGCTGCAGGCAGATCTCCTCCAGGTCCTTCGGGCCGAAGCCCCGCAGGGTCTCGATGGCCTCCGCCACCTCCAGGGCGTTGCCTACCGCATACCCCAGCGGCTGGTCCATGTTGGAGACCACCGCCGCGACCTCGCGGCCGACCTCCCGGCCGATGGCCACCATCATCTCCGCCAGCCGGAAGGCCTGGTCCAGGTCCTTCATGAACGCGCCGGCCCCCGCCTTCACGTCCAGCACCACCGCGTCGGCGCCGCCCGCGATCTTCTTCGACATGATGGACGACGCGATCAGCGGGATGGAGTCGACGGTGGCGGTCACGTCCCGCAGGGCGTACAGCTTCTTGTCGGCCGGGACCAGGTTGCCGCTCTGCCCGGCCACGGCGCAGCCGACCCGGTTCACCTGGTCGATGAACTCCTGCGGGCTCAGCTCCACCCGGAACCCGGGGATCGACTCCAGCTTGTCGATGGTGCCGCCGGTGTGGCCCAGGCCGCGGCCGGACATCTTCGCGACCGGCGCACCGCAGGCCGCGACCAGGGGAACCAGGACCAGCGAGACCTTGTCCCCCACGCCGCCGGTGGAGTGCTTGTCGACCTTGCGGCCGCGGATGCCCGACAGGTCGATCTGATCGCCGGACTCGGCCATGGCCATCGTGAGGTCGGCGGTCTCCCGCGGCGTCATGCCCTGTATGCACACGGCCATCGCCCAGGCCGCCATCTGGTAGTCCGTCACCTCACCCGAAACGTACCCGCGGACCAGGAACCGGATCTCATCGGTGGTGAGCTCCTGCCCCATCCGCTTGCGATAGATGATGTCGTATGCGCGCATCGGTAGATTCCTCCTTCGCCATCGGGTGACGCCAGCAGAGTTCTTCGACTGCCGGAGGGCGGGTTCCTGTCAGATCCTGCCCGCCCCCCTGCGCCCCCGGGACAATTTCCCCCTAATCTGGAGTGTCGGAATAAAGGATTTTCCTCGTCAAGTGCGAATAATAGGACTGACCATGCTCGCCTGGGGGTGAAAAACCACGAGATAGGAGAGCCTGCTGCCAGTTTTCCCGATCCACACACAATCTGAAAAGGAGGTATCGGTTGCGTGAAGCGGTTCTTAGTCCTCTTCCTCACCGCCCTCATGCTTGTGACCTCGTCAGCACCGGCCCTGGCGGCCCGCCCGGAGGTGAAGTACCCGGTCACGTTCAACGGCCACCCGGTGATGTTCGACGTGGAGCCGGTGAACGTGAACAACCGCGTCTTCGTCCCGTTCCGGGCGATCTTCGAGAAGATGGGCGCGGATGTGCAGTGGGATGAGTCCACCCGCACGGTGACGGCCACCCGGGGCAACACCACGGTGCAGCTGGTCATCGGCAGCACCACCGCCCGGGTGAACGGGCAGGCCCGGACCCTGGACGCCGCCCCGTTCATCCAGAACGGCCGCACCCTGGTTCCGCTGCGGTTCGTGAGCGAGGCGTTCGGCGCCGAGGTGGAGTATGACCCCGCCACCACGGCGATCTCCATCGTCGACCCGAACTGGCCGCGCCGGGGCGGGCGGCTGAACCTGGCCATGTGGAACAAGCCGATCGGGGCCTTCAACCCGATCATCGTCAATGACACATACGGCTCCAACCTTACCGGCCTGATGTACGAAGGCCTGTGGAAGTATGACGAGCGCTATATCCCCGTGCCCGCCCTCGCCGAGGCATGGGAGTGGGACGAGACCAACACGAAGCTGACCTTCTACCTGCGCCGGAACGCGACGTTCTTCGATGGCACCCCGGTGACCGCCAAGGATGTCGTCTTCACGTACAAGGCCATTTGGCACCCCAGGTACATCGGCCCGCGTGACTCCGGTTGGGAGGACGTCGTCGGGTACGAAGATTACGCCAACGGCATCAGCGGCGAAACCCGTGAGAACTTCGAGCGGGGCATCGTCACCACCGGCAACCTGCCCGGTCTCTACGCGGTAGACGACTACACCGTGGTCTTCCAGCTGAAGCAGCCGAACGCGCCGTTCCTCTACAACATCGCCTACGGGATCGTGGACAGCAGCAAGTACGGCAGCATCCCGGTGCAGGACTGGGGTACGGCCAATGACCCGTACAACATCTTCCCCAACGGCAACGGCCCCTTCAAGATGAAGGAGTATGTTGACGGCCAGTACGCCATCCTGGAGGCCAACCCGAACTACTGGGCAGGCCGGCCTTACATCGACGAGGTCGTCTGGCGCATCGTGGCCGCTGAGGTGGCCGTCGGTGAGATGCAGCGCGGCACGCTGGACTACGTGGAGTTCAGCCCCAACGAGCTGGACGCCTACGCGGCGATGCCACATGTGAAGATCTACGAGTTCCCGGACATGGTCTTCCAGGAGATGGTCTACAACACCGGTCCCAACGCCCGGGGTGAGATGGGACCCACCACCGACGTGCGGGTGCGCCGCGCCATCAACCATGCGATCAACCGGCAGGCCATCATCAACAACCTGATGGGCGGCCACGCCTCCATGATGTACGGTCCGATCCACCCGCTCACCTGGGCGTACACGGAGGACGTCGAGCAGTATCCGTATGATCCCGACAAGGCTCGTCAGCTGCTCGAAGAGGCCGGCTGGGTCCTGGGCAGCGACGGGTACCGGTACAAGGACGGGAAGCGGCTGACCCTGCGGCTGCTGTACCCCAACGTCGGCAACCCAGTCCGGCAGGCGACGGCGCCCGTGGTGCAGCAGTGGCTGAAGGAGGTCGGCATTGAGGTCATCCTGGAGGGTTACGACTGGCCGACGCTGGATGAGAAGCGGGCGGCCCGGGACTTCGACATGTACTTCATCGGCTTCTCGCTGGGCAACTCCGACCCGGACCCGACGGGCCTGTGGGACAAGGCGGCCACCGAGCCCGGCGGCTTCAACGACAGCCAGTGGTGGACGGAGAAGTCGGAGCAGCTGATCGCCGCCGGCAAGGCCACCAACGACATCGAGGAGCGCATCGAGATCTACCACGAGTGGGCGCGCCACTGGACGGAAGAGACCCCGGCGCTCATCCTGTACGCAGTGAACACCTTGATCGCAGCCAACGACCGTCTGCAGAACTTCAAGCCCGGCCCGCAGGGCTACCTCTGGAACATCGAGGAGCTGTGGCTCTCCCGGTGATCCTCTGACCATCCACCGGCTGGCGGCCCGGGGGGAACGCACCCCCGGGCCGCGCACCGCCGGGAAGAAAGGAGACTGACAGGTGGGCCGGTACCTCGTGCGACGCCTGTTGCAGATGATCCCGATTCTCTTCGGCGTCAGCATCATCGTCTTCGTCATCATCCACAGCGCCCCGGGCGACCCGTACGCCTACCTCTTCGGCCCGCGGATCGACCCCACGCTCCGGGCCCGGCTCATGGAGGAGATGGGGTTCAACGACCCCATCCCGATCCAGTACGTCCGCTGGCTCACCACCACGCTGAAAGGCAACCTGGGGTACTCGGTCCGCACTCAGGAACCGGTGGTCGACATGCTGGCCCGGGCGATCCCGCGCACCCTGCTGCTCACGGGCACGGCCTTCCTGCTCGGCCTGGCCCTGGCCATCCCCATCGGGGTCATCTCCGCTACACGCCAGTACTCGCTGATCGACTACGCGGCGACGACGTTCGCCTTCATGGGCATCTCCCTGCCCTCCTTCTTCGCCGCCCTCCTGGCGATCTACTTCTTCGCGGTGAGACTTCCGATCTTCCCGATGAACGGCATCATTACCCCGGGCGGAGGCGGCTTCTGGGACGTGCTCCACCACCTCGTGCTGCCCGCCGTGACCCTGGGGCTGCGTGATATGGCCTCATACGCCCGCTTCACCCGCTCTGCCATGCTGGAGGTGCTGCGTCAGGACTACGTGCGGACTGCGCGCGCCAAAGGGCTGGCCGAACGGGTGGTGGTGTACAAACATGCTTTCCGCAACGGGATGATCCCCGTGATCACCCTCTTCGGGTTCAGCCTGCCCGGACTCTTCGGCGGGGCCGTCATCATCGAACAGGTCTTCACGTTCCCGGGGATGGGGCTGCTGACGTTTGA
Organism: Symbiobacterium thermophilum IAM 14863; assembly: GCF_000009905.1. Lineage (GTDB taxonomy): Bacteria > Bacillota > Sulfobacillia > Symbiobacteriales > Symbiobacteriaceae > Symbiobacterium > Symbiobacterium thermophilum. The sequence goes on along the minus strand of NC_006177.1, from coordinate 1,154,491 downwards.
GGCGGTCAACAACCGCGACTACTCTGTGCTCATGGCCACCAACATGTTCTTCGCCCTGCTGGTCATCCTGGGTAACCTCATCGCCGACATCCTCTATGCCGTCGCTGACCCCCGCATCCGGTATGCGTAAGGAGGTACAGCCGTGGCGATCTCCCGTCCTACACCGGACCCGATTCCGACCCAGTTCGACGGCCTGACGGCGCAGGAGACCTCGTACGCCCGGCTGGTGCTGCGGCGGTTCCTCCGGAACCGCATGGCCGTCGCCGGGGCGACGATCCTCCTCATCCTGATCCTCATCTCCGCCTTCGCGCCGGTCATCACCCAGGCCACCCTCGGCTGGGGACGCGACGAAATCGACATCCAGTACATCCGGGCAGCGCCCTCCGCCCGCCACCCGCTCGGCACCGACAGCGCCGGTCGAGACAACCTCACCCGCCTGCTGTACGGCGGCCGGGTGTCGCTGTCGATCGCCTTGGGATCCGTCATCGTGTACATGGTCCTGGGCATCGTCATCGGCTCGGTCGCGGGCTACTTCGGCGGCTGGATCGACAACGTGCTCATGCGGCTGGTGGACGTGATCCAGTCCTTCCCGTTCCTGATGTTCGCCCTGACCATCGTCGCGATCCGAGGCCCGTCGGTTTCCAATCTGGTGTTCGCGATCGTCTTCCTTAGCTGGCCAGTGCCGGCCCGCCTCGTGCGGGGAGAGTTCCTCTCCCTGCGGGAGAGGGATTTCATCGAAGCGGCCCGGGCCGCGGGAGTCGGCACGTTCCGCATGATCGTGCGCCACCTCCTGCCCAACGCCATGGCGCCGCTGATCGTGAACGCCACCCTGGAAGTCGCGGGGATCATCCTCGCGGAGGCGGGGCTCAGCTACCTGGGGTTCGGCGTGAACCAGCCAGTCCCCACGTGGGGGAACATGCTGAGTGAGGCAAACAACATGGCCGTGCTGCAGACCAGACCGTGGACGTGGATCCCGCCGGGCCTGATGATCTTCCTGACGGTGCTTTCCATCAACTTCATCGGGGACGGGCTGCGCGATGCGCTCGACCCGCGCCTGAAACAGTAGCGGACAGAGGGGGATACCTGTGAGGAGACGCAAGATCCTGATCTGGGCAGCAGCGGCGCTGCTGGCCGTGCTGGTGGCCGGCTGCGGCAAGTACGCGGACCAGACCGGCCCCAACCGGACGGACCCCAGCCCGTCCAGCTCGGCAGGCTCGGCAGGCGGAAACCAGCCGGCCACCGGCGGCGGGGGCGACGGAGGAGGCGATGCCGTGGGCAACGCCGCAGGCGGTGCCGCAGGCGATGGCGCAGGCCCTGGCGGGGGTGGGGGCGCGGAGCCCGCCGGGAAGGTGCAGCTCGGGCCGCTGGCGGTGGGCGAATCGGCGCAGGTCGGTCCGCTCACCGTTACCATGCACCGGGCAGAGACTGTGGACCAGGCCCCGGCGCCCGGATACACCTACCTGCTGATCGAGGTTACGGTGGAGAACGGCGGCAGCGCCCCGTATACGGTGAACCCCACCGAGCAGCACAAGGTCCAGACGCCGGAGGAGAAGAACGCCCCGTACAATCTGCAGGCCACAGCCCTGCGCACACCCAAGTTCCAGGGGACCCTGAGGCAGGGAGAGTCGGGATCCGGCTGGTTGGGCTTCCTCGCGAAGAAGCTGGAGGGCACGTATACGTATACCTTCACACACCCCGAGTACGGCGAGGCCACCTGGGAGTTCACCCTGCAGTGAACCCGGGTGCGTCGGTGCTGGCGCTCTCGCGCATCGGCGGCATGGCGCCGGCAGGTGTCCATGAGGTTGACGGCGTCCGGACGTGCCCCGCCAAGTACCGTATCGCATGAGCGCCCGGACAGGCAAAAGTGGAGGGCCGCCCAGCCCTCCACTTCTTCTGTGCCGCCGTCCGCAGGCAGCCGGCCTACCGTCCCTGCTGCAGCCGCTGCAGCACCTCCGCGTTGATCTCCTTCCCCTTGGCGATGCGCGCCCGGATGGCGGGGTCCAGGTACTGCTTCCGCAGGCGGATCGACTTCGGGGTGATCTCCACCAGCTCGTCGTCCGCGATCTGCTCCAGCGCCTCCTCCAGGGTCAGCTTCCGGGGCGGGTCCAGCAGCAGCTTCTCGTCGGCCCCCGCCGCCCGGATGTTGGTGAGGTGCTTGGTCTTGCAGACGTTGACGTCCATATCCTGGCCGCGGCTGTTCTCGCCCACCACCATGCCCACGTAGACCTCGGTGCCCGGCTCGATGAACAGCGTGCCCCGCTCCTGGATCTGGTACAGGGCGTACTGGGTGGCGGTGCCGGTCTCCGAGGCCACCAGCGAGCCCCGCTGGCGGGTGGGGATCTCGCCCCGGTAGGGCCCGTAGCCGTGGAACATGTGGTGCATGACGCCGTAACCCCGGGTCATGGTCAGGAACTCCGAGCGGAAGCCCACCAGGCCGCGGGCCGGGATGATGAACTCCAGCCGCACGTTGCCGTTGCCGTGGTTGACCATGTTAGTCATCTCGGCCTTGCGGATGCCCAGGGCCTCCATCACCGCGCCCATGTACTCCTCGGGCACGTCGATGATGAGCTCCTCCAGCGGCTCCAACCGGTTGCCGGCCTCGTCGTACCGGTAGATGACCTTGGGCTTGGAGACCGCCAGCTCGTACCCTTCCCGGCGCATGGTTTCGATGAGGATGGACAGGTGCAACTCGCCGCGGCCCGAAACGATGAAGACGTCCGGCGAATCGGTCTCCTCCACTCGCAGGGCGACGTTCCGCTCCAGCTCCTTGAAGAGCCGTGCCCGCAGGTGGCGGGAGGTGACGTACTTGCCCTCCTGCCCGGCAAACGGCGAGTCGTTGGTGCGGAAGGTCATCTGCAGGGTCGGCTCGTCGACCTTGATCGGCGGCAGAGGCTGCGGGTTCTCCGGATCGGTGATGGTCTCGCCGATGTTCACGTCCTCCAGGCCGGTCATGGCGATGATGTCGCCGACCGTGGCCACCTCCACCGGCACCCGCTTCAGGCCGTGGAAGCCGAAGAGCTGGGCCGCCCGGAACTTCGCCACGGAGCCGTCCAGTTTGGCCACGGCTACCTGCTGGCCGGCCCGCACGGTGCCCTGCCGCACCCGGGCGATGGCCACGCGGCCCACGTACTCGTCGTAATCCAGCGACGTCACCATGGCCTGCAGCGGCGCATCCGGGTCGCCCTCCGGGCAGGGGATGCGCTCCAGGATGGTGTCGAAGATCGGCTGGAGGTCCTTCCCCTCCTCCTCCAGCCGGTAGGTTGCGACGCCCTTGCGGGCGGAGGCGTACAGCACCGGGTAGTCCAGCTGGTCCTCGTCGGCGCCCAGCTCGATGAACAGGTCGAGGACTTCGTCCTCCACCTCGGCGATCCGCCGGTCGGGCCGGTCGATCTTGTTGATCACCACCACCGGCTTCAGGCCGGCCTCCATGGCCTTGCGCAGCACGAACTTGGTCTGCGCCATCGGCCCCTCGGCCGCGTCCACGATCAGCAGGCAGCCGTCGACCATCGTCATGATCCGTTCCACCTCGCCGGAGAAGTCGGCGTGTCCCGGCGTGTCGACGATGTTGATCCGAACCCCTTTATACGTGATCCCCGTGTTCTTCGAAAGGATGGTGATGCCCCGCTCCCGCTCCAGGTCGAACGAGTCCATGACCCGCTCGGCGACCTGCTCGTTGGCCCGGAAGGTGCCGGACTGGCGGAGCAGGCCGTCCACCAGCGTGGTCTTGCCGTGGTCGACGTGGGCGATGATCGCCACGTTGCGCAGGTCGGTCCGCTTCATGTCTGTAATCGCTCCTCAGGCGAAGTGTGCCCACGAAATGGGGAGTTCACGGCGTGAACTCCAACTCTCGTATTATACGAGCGATACCATAAAAAGTAAAGTCCCGGAGTGGCATTGCCCTCCGACCCGCCGTAATGATGGTCCAGACTCGGCGGGAGGAGCGAAACCGATGGGCCGGACGATATGGCGGACACCCCCCTGGCACATCCGCCGGACCGGCTTTCCCGAGGCCTGGCGGCTCCTTCGGCTGCGCAGGCGGCGCCGCGGCCCGGTGGAGATCGGCCTGCTGGACAGCGGCGTGGACCTGACCCACCCCTACCTGCGGGACCTGCTCGGACCGGGAATCAACCTGCTCTCTCCCGGCGACCTGCCCCACGACGATCACGGCCACGGGACCCATGTGGCCGGCATCCTGGCGGTGGCGTCGGGAGCGGTAGGCGGGCAGCGGCCGGTCTGGCCGCCGCCCCTGCGCATCCGGCCGGTCAAGATCTTCGACCGGCAAGGCTACGGCCGCATCCGGGACATCATCGCGGGGCTGCAGTGGTGCCGCGCGCAGGGCTGCGAGATCGTCAACCTCAGCTTCGGCACCGACCGGCGCGCCAGCGAGGAACTGGCGGAGGCCATCCGCGCGCTGGAGAAGGCCGGCATCCTGCTGGTAGGCGCGGCCGGCAACGACGGCCGGGGCGGGGCGGTGGACACGCCGGGGAAGTACCCCGAGGTGCTGGCTGTGGCGGCCATCAACCGGCGCGACCGGCTCGCCCGCTTCTCCAGCCGCGGGCCCGAGGTCGACCTGGTGGCCCCGGGCGCGGGCCTCTTCTCGCTGGCCCCGGGCGGCCGGTTCTGCCGCATGAGCGGCACCTCCATGGCCGCGCCCCACGTGACGGCCGCCGCAGCGATGCTGCTCTCGGTCCGCCCGGGCCTCACCCCCGCGGCCGTGCGGGCGCACCTGAAGCACACCGCCGAATGGCTCCCCCAGATCCACGCCTCTGCGCAGGGCGCCGGCCTGCTGCGGGCAGACCGGCTCCTGCGGGAGGAACCGTGAAGGGGCCGGCGGCGACCACAAAGGCTGGCGCATCATCCTGCGCCAGCCTGCACCTTATCTGTATCTCGGTTATTGCATTCCCCGCTCGACAGCGGCAGACGCAGCCGCTCCTCCCGCCACGGCCGAACGGCGCCTAGATGGGCAGGTAAGCCTGCACCTGCTCGCCCTGCTTCACCAGGTTGTGCACCGAGAGTCCCAGCAGCCGGACCTTCCGCCCCTCCCACTCCACCCGGGCGAAGATCTCCCGGGCGACCCGGCCGATGGTCCGGGCGTCGTTGGTGGGCATGGGCAGGGTCTGGCTCCGGGTGATCTGCAGGAAGTCGCCGCCCTTGGGCCCGCCCTCGACGAAGACGTTCCACTTGATCTTCACGGTCACGGTCCGGGCGTAGAGCCCCTGCCGCCGCAGCTCCTCCGCCAGGTTGTCGGCGTACCGCTCCAGGAGCCGGCTCAGGTATTCCCGGTCCGTCTGGTCCACGGGAAACGTGTTCTCCTCGCCAATGGACTTGGCCTCCCGGTACGGCACCACCGGGCGGGGGTCGATGCCCCGGGCCAGCAGGATCAGCTCGTCGGCCCGCTTGCCGAAGTGCTTGCGCAGTGTGTCCGGGTCGTACGCCAGCAGGTCACCGCAGGTGTAGATTCCCAGCGCGTGCAGGGCCTGCTCGCTGGCAGGCCCGACGCCCCACAGCTTTCGCACCGGCAGCGTGGGCAGGAGCTCCTGCGCCCGCTCCCAGGTGATGACGGTCAGCCCGTCCGGCTTCTGCATGTCGGAGGCCAGCTTGGCCAGGAACTTGCAGTAGGAGACGCCCGCGGACCCGGTGAGGTGCAGCTCGGCCCGGATGGCCTCCTTCAGCTCCCGGGCCACCCTCACCGCGTCCTGCCCGGAAACGTCCAGGAACGCCTCGTCGATGGAGAGCGGCTCGATGACGTCGGTGAACCGGCGCATGATCGCCCGCACCTGGCGGCCCACCGCCGCGTACTTGGCGTGGTTCGGCCGGATGAAGACCGCCTGCGGGCAGAGCCGCAGGGCCTCCCGGGAGGGCATGGCGGAGCGGACGCCGAACCGGCGCGCTTCGTAGGAGCACGTGGAGACGACGCCCCGGGAGTTGGGAGAGCCGCCCACGATCACCGGCTTCCCCCGGAGCCGGGGGTTGTCCCGCTGCTCGATCGAGGCGAAGAATGCGTCCATGTCCAGGTGGATCACCCAGAGGTCCGTCCTCACGACAAGGCCTCCACCAGCGACTTGAAGTGGCGCCCCCGCTCCTCAAAGTTCCGGTACGCGTCGAACGAGGCGCAGGCCGGCGAGAGCAGCACGGTGTCGCCCGGCGCGGCCGCCTCCCGCGCCAGGGCCACCGCCTCGGCCATGTCCGCGGCCCGCCGGATCGGTCCGGCGTAGCCGCCCCTGCGCACCGCCTCCTCGATCTTGGGCGCGGTGGGCCCCATCAGGATCAAGGTTTTCACCTTCTCGGCCACCAGGGGCGCGATCGGGTCGAAGGGGATGCCCTTGTCCGACCCCCCGGCGATGAGGACGATGGGCGCCGGAAGAGTGGTGAGCGCCGCCACCGCCTCGGCGGGCGAGGTGGCCTTGGAGTCGTTGTACCACTTCACGCCGTCCAGCACCCGCACCGGCTCGATGCGGTGCTCGACGCCGGTGAACTGGGTGACGACCTCCCGGACCGCGGAGAGCGGCGCGCCGGCCAGGAAGCAGGCCGCTACGGCCGCCAGGACGTTCTCCTGGTTGTGCAGTCCCGGCAGCCTGATCTCGTCCAGGAACAGGATGGGCGTCTCCCGGCCGCCCCGCCGCCAGATCACCCGGTCCTCCCGGACGAAGGCCGCGTCCCGCCCCCCGGGGTCGGCCCGGCGGCTGAACAGCACCACCCGGCTCCGGGCCTCGGCGGCAAACGCGCGCACGGTCGGGTCGTCGGCGTTGAGCACCAGCCAGTCGGCCGGCGACTGCCGCCGGAAGATCGCCTTCTTGGCCTCCACGTACTCCTCCATGGTGGCGTGTACGTCCAGGTGGTTCGGGCTGACGTTGGTCACCACCGCGATGTGCGGCGAGCGGTGGACCAGCTGCAGCTGGAACGAGGAGAGCTCCAGCACCACCACCGCCTCCGAAGGAATCGCCTCCACCTGCTCGATCAGCGGCTTCCCGATGTTGCCGCCCACGTAGGTCTCCCGCCCCGCGGCCCGCAGGATCTCGCCGATCAGGGTCGTGGTGGTGGTCTTGCCGGCGCTGCCCGTGACACCGATCACGGGCGCCCGGCAGAGGTCCAGCACCAGGCCGATCTCCCCGGAGATCGCCGCCCCCCGCCGCCGGGCCGCCTCGATCTCGGGCAGGTGTTTCGGCATGCCCGGGGTCAGGAAGATGAGGTCGTGATCGGCCAGCGGCTCCAGGTAGCCTTCGCCGGCCACGAGGGGCACCCCCAGACGCGCCAGTTCCGCAGCGCGCTCGCCGAGCTTCTCGGCGGAGGTGCGGTCGCAGGCGGTGACGCGGACGCCCCGCGCCACCAGGTAGCGAATGAGTGCCATGTTGGAGATCCCGATGCCTACCACGGCCGCGCGTTCCTGCAACTTCACTCCGGCCAACCTCCTGCCTACGGTCTGCACACCTCACCCGGCCGCCGGACCCTGCACCTTCCGCCCGGCCTCCGGGGGTGCGCTAGCCCCTGGCGAGCAGCCGGGCGATGCGGTCCAGCCCCTCGTCGATGCGCTCCATCGAGGTCGCATACGAGAAGCGGATGTGGTGGGGCGCACCGAAGCCGGTCCCGGGCACGACGGCCACGTGGGCCTGCTCCAGGATGACCTCCGCCAGGTCATCGGACGAGGTGATCTTGCGCCCGGCGATGGTCTCCCCGAAGAGAGCCGACACGTTGGGGAACAGGTAAAACGCCCCCGCCGGCGCCACCTTCACGGAGAAGCCCGGCAGCCGGTTCAACCGCTCCAGCATGTGCCGGCGCCGGCGGTCGAACTCCTGCCGCATCTGCTCCACCGACTCCTGGCTGCCCCGCAGTGCGGCCACCGCAGCCGCCTGGGAGATCGAGGACGGTCCCGAGGTGGACTGGGACTGCAGGTCTGCCATCGCCTTGGCGTAGATCCGCTCCGAGGCGGTGTATCCCATACGCCAGCCGGTCATGGCGTACGCCTTGGAGAGGCCGTTGACGGTGATGGTCCGCCGCTTGACCTCCTCCCCCAGCGAGGCGATGGACACGTGCTCGGCGCCGTCGTAGAGCAGCTTCTCGTAGATCTCGTCGGTCACGATCATCAGGTCGTGCTCCACCGCCAGGGCCGCGATCTCCTCCAGCTCCCTGCGGGAGAGCACGGCGCCGGTGGGATTGCTCGGGCTGTTCAGGTTGATGACCCGGGTGCGGTTGGTCAGCTTCTCCCGGATCATGTCGGCCGTCAGGCGGAAGCCGGTGGACTCGTCGGTCTCCACCACCACGGGGACGCCCCCGGCCAACCGCACGATCTCCGGGTAGGAGACCCAGTACGGCGCCTGGATGATCACCTCTTCGCCGGGATCCAGCAGCACCTGGTACGCATTGTACAACGACTGCTTGCCGCCGTTGGAGACCACGATCTCCTCCGGGCGGTACTGCAGCCCGTTGTCCCGCTCCAGCTTCTCGCAGATGGCCTTGCGCAGTTCCAGGGTTCCCGCGGCAGGGGTGTACTTGGTCTCTCCCTGTTGGATGGCGGCGATGCCTGCGGCCTTGATCGACTCCGGTGTGTCGAAGTCGGGTTCCCCCACCGAGAAGTTGACGACGTCTATGCCCTCCGCCACCATCTGCTTCGACATGGCGTCGATCGCCATGGTCGGTGACGGCGTGAGTGCGCGGGCTCGGGCGGACAGACGCATGGTGCTCCCTCTCCTCTCGGTTGGGTCTGCTTCCTGGGTATGCATACTCACGAAGCAGTATACACCTTCTCTTTACCGCTGCAAAGCCCTACAGTACGCTATCGTTCTGCATAGAACCGCTCCAGCGCCCGCACGATGGCCTGCGCAGCGGCCTCCTGGAAGGCCGGGTCGACGGTGCGGGGCCCCTCGGCGGGGTTGTTGATGAACGCCAGCTCCACCAGGACGGCCGGCGCCAGGGTGTTGCGGGTGACGAAGAACGTGTCGTCGAAGACGCCGCGGTCCCGGGTGCCCAGGGCGCGAACCAGCTCCTGCTGCACCAGGGAGGCCAGCTCCCGGGACCGCCCGCCGTTCAGCGTCCAGCTGGTGTAGTACACCTCGGTGCCCTGCGAGAGCGTCTCTCCCGAGTTGTGGTGGATGGACAGGAACAGGTCGACCCCCAGATGGTTGGCCAGCATGGTGCGGTACTGCAGGTCCAGCTGATCCCAGGGCTCGCCGTCCACGCTCCTCAGGAACTCGTCGGGCGCGGCCCGCCGGTCGTCGGCGCGGGTCATGTACACCGTCGCGCCCTTCTCCGCCAACAGGGCCCGCAGGCGCAGGGCCACCTGCAGGTTGACCGCCTTCTCCACCACGCCCGTGGCCCGGCTCACCGCGCCGCCGTCATCACCGCCGTGGCCGGGGTCCAGCATGATCACCTTGCCGGCCAGCCCGGAGCCATAGGTGACCAGGTCGTAGCCGCCCTCCCACGGCTTCAGCGCAAAGGGCCGGTTGCTGGGCAGGACCACCCGCACGCCCGTGGCGGTCTCCACCGCCTGCACCCCCGCGGGCGCCTGTGCGGTCCCCAGCACCGCTCCCGGGAACTCCACGATGATCTGGCCGGCCTCGGCCCGGGCCCGGGGCTGGACGGTACCCCTGACGGTAAAGCGCAGGACCCCGTTGTCCCCGACGCCCTCCCGCCGGATCTCCGTGACCGCCGGCCGCAGGGTCACCAGCAGGGTGCCGTCCAGGGCCGATTCCACGGCGACCCTGGGCTCCCCCGTGAGCGTGAGGGTCAGCCCGTCCCGGGTGAGCACCGCCCGGGCCACCCCCATCTGGTTGAGCGGCATCGCCCGCTCGCCGTCCAGGCCGGTGCTGAAGGGCACCCGCAGGGTCCGGCCCTCCAGCCGGGGCGCGCCCAGGCTCCGGCCGGGAGCCGTCACCTCCAGGACGTAGACCCCCGGGGCACCCTGGCGCATGCGCACCGCAAACCCGCGGTCCTCCTCCCCCGGGCCGGCCGCGCCCTCGTCGGCGGCACCGCCCGCATCGACGCCTTCCCTCTCACCGTCATCCGGCGCACCATCCGCAGGCGGCGCCGGCGGCTGCTCCAGGAGGGCCCCCCGGGTCCACCCCACCTGGCCCGAGGAGAGCCGCACCTTCACCCACTGGCCGTCCCGATCCAGGACCTCCAGCGGCTCGCCCGGGGACAGCTCCGCCAGCACCCGCGCCGCGGTCGCGGGGATCAGGTGCAGGGTTGCGCCCCTTGGTCCCACGACGGCGTCCCCGGCCACGATCTCCGCGGCCCCCGGCTGCCGGCCGGCGGGCTGCTGCGCGGCCGGTTTCTCCACGCTCCAGCCGGACTCGGCCACCTGGATGCGCAGGGGGCCGTCCACCACCTGCACCAGTTCGCCGGGCACCCACCCCCACCGGTCCTGAGGCGATGCCACCCGCACCCAGCCGTCCCGGGCGTCCAGCAGCCGCAGCCGCTCGCCGGGCCGCACGGTGTCGGTGCGCCGCGCCTCGCTGTTGGGGCCGGCATAGATGCCCGTCTCCTGCACGACCGAGACCACCTTGGCAGGGTCGGGCACCGGCTCGGAAGGCGGCGGGAACGAGACGTCGGGCACGGTGCCGGGCGGCGCCGCGGGCGGCTGACTCGCCGGCGGCGTCACCGGGGCCGGCGCCTCGCCCGCCCCGGGCTCGACGGGCTGTCCCCCGGGCGGCCCGGCGGCCTGCCGCACGTACTGGGCGAAGACCCACCCCTCCGTGCCGTCGTCGAGCTGGATGCGCCACCATTCGGGGATCATCTCCAGGAGGCGGACGTACTGGCCCTGGTACACACGGGTCAGCACCGGAGCGTCCAGCCCCGGCTCACGCCGCACGTTCAGGATGTCGGTCTCCACGACCGCGTAGCGGAACTCGTCCTCCAGGAGCACCCGGCTGAACCAGGCAGCGACCCAGCCCTCCGCGCCGCTCTGGAGCCTCACCCGGTACCAGTCGCCCTCCCGGCCCAGCACGGTGGCCCACTGATCGTAGCCGAGCCCCCCGATGATGGCGTACTCGGTGCCCGGGCCGGACCGCACGTTGAGGCCGTCCTGGTCAAGGGGGCGCAGGGTGGCAGCCTCGGCGGGGACAGAGGACAGCAATACCCATACGAAAGCGGCGGCGGCGACTCGCTTCAAGGGGCGACACTCCTCAACAGGTTTATATCAAAATAGACGGGACCATATCTGTCAGGTTCCAACCGTTACATGTTTCGACGGCTCCCGCCAAAATCTTTTCCGTCGGGAGCCGTCCATTCGGATTCCATCTGCGGGGCTTCCCCTGGCACCAAAGGGCTACCGGCAGCGCTCGCATGGGCACCAAGGGCTCATTCTGGACTAGACTGTGAAAACCGTCACATGCCCCGGCCGGGCCGGTGTGCGAAGGTAAGAAACCGAAGACGATCCTTCCACAAAGGAGTTGAGGTCCCGTGTTCTGCAACCAGTGCGAGATGACGGCCCACGGCACCGGCTGCACCAAGGTGGGCATCTGCGGCAAGGACGAGAACATCCAGGCCCTGCAGGAAAACCTGATCTACGCCCTGAAGGGCATCGCCGCCTACACCTACCACGCCCGGGAGCTGGGGTACACCGACCCCGAGATCGACGCCTTCTTCGCCGAGGCGCTGTACTCCACCCTCACCAACGTCGACTTCGACCTCAACCACTTCCTGGAGCTCAACATGCGGGCCGGCCAGATGACGCTGCGCGCCATGACCATGCTGAAGAAGGCGCACACCGACCACTTCGGCGAGATGGTGCCCACCCAGGTCCCCACCGGGACCGTCGCCGGACCGGCGGTCGTCGTCACCGGCCACAACCTGAAGGCCCTGTACGAGCTGCTCCGGCAGACCGAGGGCACGGGGATCAACGTGTACACCCACTCGGAGATGCTGCCGGCCCACGGCTACCCCGGCCTGAAGCGGTTCCCCCACCTGGTGGGCAACCTGGGCGCCGCCTGGTGCGACCAGAAGAAGCTCTTCGCCCAGTTCCCGGGCGCGATCGTCGGCACCTCCAACTGCGTCCAGATCCCGCTGGACGCCTACAAGGACCGCATCTTCACCGTGGGTGCAAGCCGGCTGCCCGGCGTGCCGCACGTTGAGAACTGGGACTTCTCGCCGGTCATCGCCAGGGCGCTTTCCCTCCCGCCGTGCGAGGAGAAGCCGGGCGAGGTGACGCTCACCACCGGCTTCGCCGACACCAACATCCTGCCGATGGCGGACAAGATCCTCGCGGGCGTCAAGGCGGGCAAGATCCGGCACTTCTTCGTCGTCGGCGGCTGCGACGCACCCGGCTCCCTGGGCAACTACTACCGGGACTTCGTGCGGATGACCCCGCCCGACACCCTCGTCATCACCCTGGCCTGCGGCAAGTTCCGGTTCAACGACCTGGACCTGGGCACGATCGACGGCATCCCCCGGCTCCTGGACCTCGGCCAGTGCAACGACACCATCAGCGCCATCCGGATCGCGACGGCCCTGGCGGAGGCCTTCGGGTGCGAGGTAAACGACCTGCCGCTCTCCATCGTCCTCTCCTGGATGGAGCAGAAGGCCGTGGCGGTGCTGATGTGCCTGCTGTCGCTGGGGATCCGGGGGATCTACCTGGGGCCGAAGCCGCCCGCCTGGATCACCCCCGACGTGCTCCGGGTGCTGCAGGAGCAGTTCGACCTGCGCCTGACCACCACCCCGGAGGCCGACCTGAAGGCGCTCCTCGGCAGGTAGCCCACAGGCGGAAGGCGCGGAAGCAAAGCAAGCGCGAGAAGGATTCGTCCTTCCCGCGCTTGTCTCGTTTCCCGTCAGGTCTGCCGGCCGCTAGTCGTTGTCCGGATGGCCGTAGTGCTTGGTGATGCTCTCCACGGAGTCGCCCTCGATGACGTAGTGGGCGTTGGGGCTCTTGAGCCGAATGACCCGGTTCTCGTAGTCGAACTCGGTGTCGCCCAGGTGGATCTCGAACTTCTCCCCGCCGGAGGTCGTGATGATGATCTCGCCCCAGCTCTTCAGTTCCTTCTCGACAAACTCCATCTTCACTGCGGCTCAACTCCTTTCCGTTGCTGGCGCCGTGGATGGGCATCTACTACGATCATCATACTACCAATTCCTGAACGGTTCAAGGACAGGCTCTCCCGGCGCAGCCATAGTGTGCCCAATCGGCCGCCATCCACGCGCGGGCGCACCGTCAGCGCGCGCCTTCCATGGCCAGGAGCTGCCGCTTCACCTCCGGCCCGCCCATGCTGTACTGGCCGATGGTCCCGTCGCTCCTGACCACCCGGTGGCAGGGTATGAGCAGTGGCACGGGATTTCGCCGCAGGGCGCCGCCCACCGCGCGGGCGGCCCGGGGCCGGCCCACCGCGGCGGCCAGCTCGCCGTAGGTGCGCACCTCGCCCCGCGGAATGGCCCGACAGGCGGCCAGCACCTCCCGGTCGAAGGGGCTGAGCGGGGACAGGTCCACCGGACCGTCGTACGGCTCACCCTCCAGCCAGCCCTGCAGCATCCGCTCCAGTTCGGCCCGGCGCCCGTCGTTCCGGACGGGGCTTTGCCCGGTCAGGGCGCGGCAGCGGGCCCGGAAGGCCTCCTCTTCGCCCTCCCCGGCGGCAACGCAGGCGATCCCCTGCGCGGTCCAGGCCACGTAGATCGGTCCCAAACGGGTCTCGCAGCACGTGTACTCCATTCGTCTCCCCCTCTGACGTATGTTGAGGCCTGCCGCGCCGGCGCGCCTCAGCCGGACTGCGCCGCCCGCACCCGCTGGATCTCCGCCACCGCCTCCGGGTTCTCCAGGGCGGAGAGGTCCCCTGGGTCCTCACCCAGGTACGCCGCCCGGACGACCCGGCGCATGATCTTGGCGTTGCGGGTCTTGGGCAGGGACCCGACAAAGAGCACCGCCTCGGGCACCAGCGGGCGGCCCATCTCCCGGGCGACCCGCTCCCGCAGCTCGTCCGCCAGGCCGGGACCCGGCGTCACCCCCGGCCGCAGCACGACGAAGCAGACGGGGGCCGTCCCTTTCACCGGGTGGGGCACGCCCACCGTCGCCGCCTCCTGCACCCGGGGGTCGCTGACCAGCACCGACTCGTACTCCGCCGGCCCCACCCGCTTGCCGGCGACGTTGATCGTGTCGTCGGAGCGGCCGTGGATGTACCAGAACCCCTCCGCGTCCACCGACGCCCAGTCCCCGTGGACCCAGAAGCCCTCAAACCGGCGCCAGTAGGTCTCGAGATAACGGTCAGGGTCGCGCCAGAAGCCCCGGGTCATGCCCGGCCAGGGGGCGGTGAGCGCGAGCTCCCCCACCTGTCCCGGCGGCGCGGGCTGCCCCCGCTCGTCCAGCACCGTGGCCGCCATGCCGGGGACCACGGCGTTGAAGGAGCATTCTTTAATTGGACGGATGGGCACGCAGCCCAGGATTCCGCCGGAGATCTCGGTGCCGCCGGAGTAGTTGATCATCGGGCAGCGGCCGCCGCCCACGTGCTCCACGAACCAGCGATACGGCTCCGGGTTCCAGGGCTCGCCCGTGCCGCCCAGCACCCGCAGGCTGGACAGGTCGTGCCGGGCCACCCAGTCCGTGCCCGCCGGCGCCAGGGCGCGGATGACGGTGGGTGACAGCCCCAGGTGAGTGATGCCGTGCCGTTCGACCATGTCCCACAGCCGGTCGGGGGCGGGATGGTCGGGGGCGCCGTCATACAGGAAGACCGTTGCGCCCAGGATGAGCCCCCCGTAGATCAACCACGGCCCCATCATCCAGCCCAGGTCGGTGAACCACATCACCAGGTCGCCGGGCCCCACGTCGAAGCAGTGGGCCATGTCCTGGGCCGCCTTCAGCGGGAAGCCGCCGTGCACGTGCACCGCCCCCTTCGGGCGGCCGGTGGTGCCGGAGGTGTAGATGATCATGCACGGGTCCTCGGGGTCCATGCGCGCCGTCTCGAAGCGGGCCGGCTGCGCCGCGACCTGTTCGTGGTACCAGAGGTCGCGCCCCGGGGTCCAGCCGACGGCGGCGCCGGTGCGCCGCACCACCAGCACGTTCCGGACGGAGGGCGCCTGCGCGGCCGCCTCGTCGGCCACCGCCTTCAGGTTGACCAGCCGGCCGCGCCGGTAGAAGCCGTCCGCGGTGATCAGGAGCTTCGCCTCGCAGTCGGCCAGCCGGCTGGCGGCGGCCGCCGGCGCGAAGCCGGAGAAGATCGGCGTGAAGATGGCGCCCAGGCGGGCCACGGCCATCATGGCCGCCACCGCCTCGGGGATGAGCGGCAGCATGATGCCCACACGATCCCCCTTCGCCACCCCCAGCGCCCGCAGGGCCCCGGCAAGCCGGTTCGACTCTGCCCAGAGCTGCCGGTAGCTCCAGGTGCGGACGGTGCCCTCCTCGCCCTCGTAGATGACGGCGAGCTGGTGGGGCCTGTTGCGCAGGTGCTTGTCCACGGCCTCGTGGGCCAGGTTCATGCGGGCGCCCCGGAACCAGGCCGCCCACGGTGCGCCGGCCGAGAGGTCCAGGATCTGCCTGGGCGGTTCGTACCACTCGATGCCGATGTCCTTCACGGCCTCCCCCCAGAACCAGGCCGGGTCGGCCGCCGCGCGGGCCTGCAGCTCCTCCAGGCTGCCCACGCCACAGGACGCGAGGAACCGGGCGATCCGCGCGCGCGTCCGCCAGGCCTCGTCGGGTCGCCAGACGTACTCCGACATCCGCTCACCTACCTCCCCCAAGTCCTCTGTAAACAATTTTGGCGCTCCGGCGTGAATTCCTACAGAGCGGGGATGGTTCGTGGCGCGGGGCAGGCGAACTCCAGGAACCGGAGGAATTCCGCAGTTGAACCGTCAGCGAACAGGATCATATAATTAATATGCGTTCTTAACCATACATACGGAGTCGATGACATGACGGTGCAGGCGACAACCCCCGCGACCTCCGAGCGCTCGGGCCGGATTCCCCGGGCCGTCCCGGTTCTGGCCTTCCTCTGCGCCGCGCTCGTCGGCCTGTGGTGGCGGCTGCCGCTCCTGGTGGCACCCGTGGCCGACTTCGAACAGGGTCCCGGCGGAACCGAGGCTTACGTCACCGTGGCCACTCAGATTCGGGAGCAGTCCGCGTCCTTCTGGACGGGCGGCGACGTGCACCTGCGCCTGAGCGAGGCCGAGGTGAGCGGCATGCTCTCCTCTGCCCTGCTGAGCGGCGGCTCGCCCGACGGTCCGCTGGCTCGGGTGCGCGGCGGGGTGGACGACGGGGTCCTGCTGGTGGAGGCGGTGGTGGCGCCGCCAGCCGACCGGGTTCCGGCGCGGCTCGCCGGTCCCGTCGGGCTCCGGCTGCGGCTGGCGCCCGAGGTGGACGAGACCGGGGTGATCCAGTTCCGGATCACCGGGGCCCACGTCGGGAAGATCCCCGTGTCGCCCCACCTGATCCGGCTGGCGGGCTGGCTCCTCCAACCCCGGTGGCAGGGGTACGACGCCCGCGAGGCCGCCTTCATCCTGCCGGTCAGCGACATGATCTCCCAGGCCCTGGGTCGGCGCATCGAGATCCGGTCGTTCACGGCCGGGCAGGGGCAGCTCAGCCTGACCATCGCCATGCCCGAGTACTGAGGCCCGGAGCGGGTTATCCCCGCTCCGGGCCTAGTTCAACAGCCCCCGGCGCATGGCCTCCGCTACCGCCTGGGTGCGGTTCTGCACCCCCATCTTGTCGAACAGCAGGTTCATGTGCCGGCGGACGGTGCGCTCGCTGAGGTAGAGCCGGTTGCCGATCTCCGCGTAGGACGCCCCCTCGGCCAGCATCCGGAGCATGGCGATCTCCTCCTCCCGGAGCGTCTCCTCCCCCCGGCCCGCCAGCTTGCCGGCCAGCGACGGGTGGATGACCACCCCGCCCTGGGCGGCGGTGCGCACCGCGGAGGCGATCTCGGCGAACGAGGCGGTCTTGGGGATGTACCCGCTGGCGCCCATCGCCAGGGCGGAGCGGACCAGGGCCGCGTCGGCGTAAGTGGAAAGCACCAGAACCGCCGGCGGGTCACTGCCCTGCAGGATCTGCCGGGCGGCGTCGAGCCCGCTGCCGTCGGCCAGCTTCAGGTCCAGCAGGACGACGTCCGGCCGCAGCCGGGCCGCCAGCGCCACCGCCTCGGCCACCGCGGCGGCCTCTCCCACCACTTCCATGTCCGCATCGCTCTCGATCAGCTGCCGGAGCCCCTCCCGCACCACGGTCTGGTCCTCCACCAGCAGAATCCGCCGCTTCACGGCGTCCACCTCCCGCTGCCTGCCCGCTGAGGCGCGCGTGCGCCTGTCATGCGAATCGCTGTAGAATAGCGTTGAACAGCATCATATTAACACAAGGAGGAAAGCCAGACCATGCGCTGGTCCGACGTTCCGGTGGAGAACAAGGCGCAGATCGCCTGGGGTGCGCTGGTGGTCGTCTACCTGCTCGGGGCCCAGCGGCCCGAGCTCATCCGGCCGCCGGTGGTGGCCGTCTTCCTGCTGTCGGCCGCCGCCGCCTTCCTGGAACTCTGGCTGCGCAGCCGGGGCTGGCCGCACCTCCTCTGGTACGACTGCATCGTCTGGTCCGCGCTGCTGACCGGGATGGTGGTGGTCACCGGCGGGCGGGGCTCCGAGGTCTGGGCCGCCTACATCCTCATGTCGCTCACGGCGCCGGTGGTGCTCCGGCGGGTGGCGCCGTACATCCTGCTGGGGGTCAACGTCACCGCCTACGGGCTGATCTACCTCCTCTACAACCCCTTTGGGGCCCCGCTGGACTGGGGCCTGCTCTTCCTGCGCATCGGGACCATCTTCCTGGTGGCCTACGTGGTCGACCGCTCCACCGCCCGGGAGCGGCAGTCCCACGCGCGGGCGGTGGCGCTGGCCCGCAGCCGGGTCAGCGAGCTGGTCCAGGCCCGGGACGCCGAGCGGCGGCGCATCGCCCACGACATCCACGACTGGCTGGGCACCGGAATCATCGCGCCGCTCCGGCGACTGGAGATCGCCGCCCGCCAGTCCGACGTGGAGAGCTGCCGGCGGCACGTGGAAGAGGCCGCCGACTCGCTCCGGCGGGCCCACGCCGAGCTCAGGCGGCTGATGGAGAACCTGCACCCCCACCTCCTGGAGCAGATGGGGCTGGCGGAGGCGCTGCGGGCGTACCTCACCGACTGGGGCGAGGAGCACGGCGTGGCCGTGCACTACCACCTCACGCCCGGCCCCGAGCCGCCGGCGGACGCGGCGCTGGCGCTGTACCGCATCCAGCAGGAGGCGCTCAACAACTGCGCCAAGCACGCCGACGCCAGCCAGGTCTGGGTGACGCTGGAGCTGGGCGCGGACCGGGTGCGGCTGACGCTGCGGGACGACGGACACGGCCGGCCCGGCCGCCCGGGCCGGGGCATCACGGGGATGCAGGAGCGCGCCGCCGCCTTCGGCGGCACGGTGACGGTCCACGGTCAGCCGGGCCGGGGCACGACCGTCACCGCCGAACTGCCGCTCAGGGCGGCTGCAGCAGCGGCTCCAGCGCCGACAGAACCGTTCTGACCACGATGGCGTACCCCTGCGCGGTGGGATGGATGCCGTCGCGCTGGTTCAGGTAGGGCGACCCCGCCACCCCCTCCAGGAAGAAGGGGATGAGGGGGACGCCGAACTCGGCCGCCAGGTCCGGGTAGACCTGCGCGAAGGCCGCCTCATACTCGGGGCCGTGGTTGGGCGGCGCCCGCATGCCCGCCAGCAGCACGGCGACCCCCTCCTCCTGCAGCCGTGCGATGATGCCGGCCAGATTCTCCCGCACCTCCGCCACCGGACGCGCCTGCATGCCGTCGTTGGCGCCCAGCTCCAGGATGACCACGGCCGGCCGGTGCTCCAGCACCTGGTCGACCCGGCTGAGGCCGCCGGCCGTCAGCTCCCCGGAGACGCCGGCGTTGACCACCCGGTACCGGTAGCCCCGCTCGTCCAGCAGCGCCTGCAGCTGGCTGGGGTAGTTCCGGTCCGGGTCCACTCCCAGCCCCGCGGTGAGGCTGTCGCCGAAGGCGACGATGACGGGCCAGCCGCTGCGGTCGACCCGCGGGTCCGGCGTGAGCACCTCCGGCAGGGCCGCGCGCGCCAGCTCGACCGCCGGCGCCTGCAGCGCCGACTGCTGCTTCGGCGAGGGCCGGCCGGCCCGCCACAGCGCGACCGCGGCGATCGCGGCCACGGCCAGTGCGACGACGAGAACGCGGCGCACGCGCCTCCCCCCTTGCACAGGTTCGTCCTGTTAGGGTGTCCATGAGGGAATCGCGCCCCGCACGGCGAATATCGGATCAGGCGGTGATGGCGGTGTTCACCTTCACGCCCCAGGCGGCGCAGAAGCTGAAGCAGATCATCCAGGAGCGCGGCGGCAACCTGGCGCTCTCCATCGCTGCGGATCCCGAGGTGACCGGCGGTGCATGGCGGCTCACGCTGGTGCCGCGCCGGCCCTCGACGGCGGTGGTGAGCGGCGTGCCGGTGGAGGCCGATGCGGAGGCGCTGCGGCTGCTGGACGGCACGATCATCGACTGGGTGATGACGCCCGACGGACCGGGGCTGGGCATCTATGACCAGAACCTCGTGGACAACGACCCCCGGCGGCGCGGCAGGTTCTGACACGGACCTGCGGTTGACATACGCGGCAATGGGCTCGTATAATGGATGAGTCATGGGCGCCCGTAGCTCAGCAGGATAGAGCAGCAGTTTCCTAAACTGTTGGTCGGGGGTTCGAGTCCCTCCGGGCGCGCCAGGGAAAATTTGCAAGGCTCCAGGGCCGCAGGGAATGATCCCTGACGGCCCTGGAGCCGTTTTTACCCTATGGAAGGACGTGGTGGAGCCGAACCGGCGCTGCGCCGGATGCCGGGCGGTCAGACGATGTACTCCGGGTCCTCCCGGCCCGTGGCCAGTTGCCCGATCAGCCGGTCCAGCTGCTTGTCGTCCACCAGCGCCCCGATCAAGGCCGTCGCGATCGCCTGGTCCTGCGCCCCGCGCGTGACGGCGGCGGCCCCCAGCCGGAAACCCTCACGCTGTCCGGCGAGGAAGGCGAGGACGCCGATGGCGCGGGCGAAGTTCCAGTGCAGGTTGGAAGCCGCGTCGATGGCCCGGCGCCATTCTTCGTTGAGCGGGCCGCTCTCCTCCGTGCGCTCCCTCAGCTCGTCCAGGGTGCGGTACACTTCGTCGTACTCCTTGCCGAAGTGCTGTTCCGCCTGCCAGAAAGCCGCCTGGAGCTGCGCCGCTTCGATGCTGGTGAGGCGGCGGTGAGGTACGCGGTTTTCCAGATCCAGCGTGGGAACGCCGACCTCGTACAGAGGCTCCTCATAACTCTGCAACTCCGGCGGGCGCAGGCCGGCGACTTGCTCACGCGTGAGCGCGTTGATCATCGGGCGACCTCCTTCGTGGCTTCAGATGCGGGTGGCCGGCGGGTGCCGCAGGGTACGGCCTGCGGCACCCCGCCTTCCAGCGACTAGCACTTGCTGCCGGTGGGGGGCGGTGGCGGCCCGCCGCTACCACCGTTGCAGGCCATGGCCCTATCCGCACCCAGGGCAGAGGCTAGCCCCATCACGAGGATGAGCACTGCCGCGACCACGAGAGACCGCCGCTTCACGAGCCATGTCACCTCCTCTCTGGCCCCGGTTTGGCAGCAGGGGCGCGAGCACTTCCCATCGCTGCCGGACCGCAAACCTTGCGGCGGAGAGGATGAAGGCGGTGGCCTCCCGTCGCGCCCCCAGGGCCCGCAGGGCCCGGGACACGAGGAGGGCAACTGCCGCCGCGTCTGCGAAGTCAAAGGACCGCCTGCCGGAAGCCGTCAGCGCCCGACGGCCGCTGCTGACCGCCAGCTCGTGGTCCCCTTCCGCCATGTGGATCGCTGTCATGGCAGAATCGTACAGGTAGGAGCGGCTCTCCGGGAACTCGCTGCGGTCGGCCAGGCAGGCGCGGGCCCGCTGGGGCCGGCCGATGCGCGCCAGGTTGAAGGCCAGCATCGACGAGGCAACGGCGACCTGCTCCGTGAGCCCGCACCGGGCGAAGCCCTGCACCGCCCGCCGGTACCAGGCGATGGCCTCCTGGAAGCGACCGCGCTGGTAACAGGCGATCCCCATGGCCTGCTGCACCCAGGGCGTGTACTGCTCCACCCCGGACGCCCCCCGGGCGAGGGCGAGGTAGACCGTCGCGAAGCGATGCGCCAGCTGCCCGCGCCCCATGTCCGCCGCGATGGTCGCGGCCTTGGCGTAGCCCCAGAGGTGAAGCACGCTGCCCCGGGGCGCCAGCGCGACGACTCGCCGCGCGTGGTGCAGGGCCTCGGCCCACCGGCCTTCCTGCTGCAACACATGGGCCAGCTCCGCGTGAACGTGGACGTCCTCGAACAGCGCCTCCACCTCCTTTCCCACAGCCACGCCTCCGCCGGTCCCACTGGGCCGCGCGGAGGCCCGGCACTCGGGATTCCAGGCACCGGGCGGGTCGGTGGGCACCGCTCCGTTAGGCGTTCACCTGAATAATCCCGACCGACAAATTGGTAGATTTAGATTTCTATATACAAATCCTAACTCCTCCTCCTAATCGTTGTAAAGACCCAAGCTGAGGGACATGCCCGCGTTTCACCCTCCCCACGCCCCGAAGGGCTGCACCACCTGCATGGCGTCGGTGTCCACGACGCGGCAGTCCGGCATGCGGATCCGCGCCCAGTCGGCCGGATCGACCCGGTCCTGCCCACGGAGCCGGATCAGGACGAGCGACAGCACGATGCCGTGGGAGACCACGATGATGTCCCGCCCCCGGGCGGCCTCCACCAGCGCCGTGACCGCGTGGTCGAAGCGGCCAACGCCGCGCGGACGGTCTCCCACCCCTGCGCCGCCGGCTGGCTCGGAAACCGGAACAGCCTCACGACGACCCCTGCATGGTTCGGCACGACGGAACCCTTGTGCCGCTCGCCCAGGGCGCTGACGGCCTCCGGCGGTGGAAGCCGGTTCCGCCGGGCGAGGCACTCCGCCGTTCTGACGGCCTTCAGCTCCGTGCTGCTCACGATCCGGCAGGCCGAGGCCCAGTGCGGAAGGCCGGCCAGCCGTTCAAGCGCCGGCCAGCCTTCCGGGTCGAGATCCCACTGGGAAGGGTGCCGGGCTTCGGTTGACCGGACGCACCCGTGACCCGATCTGTAGACGTGTTGCCTAGGAAGCCTTGCGGACATGCTGCGCCACGTTCTTGGTGCCGCTGTACCCGCCGACGGCGGCCAGGGCGATGACCACTCCCGCCCCGACGGCGGTGCCCCACTGGGCCGTATCGAACCCCACCGCCAGCCAGCCGAATCCCTGGCCGAGCACGACGGCGGCCACGGGCGCGGCCACCTGGCGGCGGGCCTCGAACCACGGGATGCGCCGGAGCAGGGCCACCAGGGCCGCCGTGATGGCGGCGTAGGTGAGCACCCGCGACAAGATGGCCTCGGGCAGGAGCGAGGCCAGCGCCTGGAAGAGCAGCTGGAGCTCGTTCATGCAGTCCCCTCCCCCTTGAAGCGGCGAAGCCCGCCATCGGGGCTGCGACGGCGGGCTCGGATTGGTCACGTCACATCAGGCCCGGACCAGGTCGAGATTGGGCCGGCGGGCCCTGCCGCGCCTACACGCTGATCGCGCCCGCCCGGAAGTCGCTGCCGCCCATCTTCACGTTGATCACGGTCAGCCGGTCCGCTGCCAGCGCCTGCCGGAGGGCAGGCCCGATCTCCTCCGGCCGCTCCACCCAGATGCCGTGTCCGCCCAGGGCCTCGGCCACCCGCTCGTAGCGGGTGTAGCTGAGAGCCGTGGCCGGTGCGCGTTCGCTGCCGAACATCTCCACCTGGCCGCGGCGGATCTGGGTCCAGCCGGCATCGTTGCCCACCACCACAACGAAGGGCAGGTTCTGCCGCACCGCCGCCTCCACCTCCATCAGGTTGAGCCCTGCGGTGCCGTCGCCGAGCAGGAGGACGACGGGCACGTCCGGGTGCGCCAGCCGCGCGGCCATGGCGAACCCCATGCCGATCCCGAGCGTGCCCAGCGGCCCGGGGTCCATCCAGCCCGCCGGGTAGCGGCGCACCCGCACCACGTTGGCCGCGGTCGCCACGAAGTCGCCGCCGTCCCCGATGAGGATCGCGTCCTCCGGCAGGGCCCGGTCGATCTCGGCGCACAGCCGCAGGGGATTGACGGGCATGGCCTCGCTGGTGAGGTCCGGCTGCATCCGGGCCAGCCGCTTCTCCTCCTCCGCCTCCAGCCGTTCCAGCCACGCCCGGCGCGCGGGCCGGCCGGCGCCCAGGTCGCCCAAGGCCAGCAGCTGCATCATCACCGTGCCGCTGTCCCCGGGAATGGCCACCGCCGCGTCCCGGTTGCGGCCGGGTTCTGCCGGGTCCAGGTCCACCTGGATCAGCCTGCACTGTTCGTTCCACACGGGAGAGCCGCCGTAACCCAGGCGGAAATCGAGGGGCGTGCCGAAGACCAGGGCGACGTCGGCCTCCGCCAGGGCAGCCTTGCGGGAACGCGCCCAGCGGGGAGGCAACAGGCCCCGGGCCATGCCCGAGACATAGACCGGCGCGCCCACCTTTTCGGCGAACTCCCGGGCCGCCTGCCAGTGCGGGGACCAGCGCACCTGGCTGCCGATCAGGACCACCGGCCGCTCCGCCGCGCGCAGCAGCTCCGCCGCCGCCGCCACGCGGCTTTCGTCCCCCGGCATGGCCGGCCGCCCGGGGTAGGGGGCCGGCAGGCGGGAGCCGCCGTCCTCCCACGGCGCAAACAGCAGGTCCAGCGGCATCTCCAGGTAGACCGGCCCCGGCACGCCCGACATGGCCGTCCGGAAGGCCCAGGAGACGATCTCCGGGATGCGCGCCGGATCGGAGATGGAGACCTGCCCCTTGGTGATGGGGCGGATGACGGAGAGCACGTCCATCTCCTGGAGCGCGCCCTTGCCCGCCAGGCTGCGGGGCCCCTGCCCGCCGATCACCACCATCGGCGACTGGGCGCGGTAGGCGTTGGCGATGCCGGTCACCGCGTTGGTGACCCCCGGGCCGGCCGTCAGGATGGCGACGCCGGGACGGCCGGTCAGGCGGGACCAGGCGTCGGCGGCGAACGCCGCCGTCTGCTCGTGCCGCACGTCCACCACCCGGATCCCTTCATCCAGGCAGCCGTCGTAGATGGACATCACGTGGCCGCCGCAGAGGGTGAAGACGACCTCCACGCCCTCGTTGCGCAGCGCCCGGGCGACCAGCTTCCCCGCATGCGCAAAGCTCATCTCCCGCTCCCCTTTCAAACTTCTTGCATGAGTGACTATTCTTCACCTGTTGCGCCGTTCCTGTCCGCACCCTGCCAGGCGTACCAATATTCGCCGGAGGCCGCGAGGTATGGGACGCGGGCGCCGCACGCACACTTTGGGCAGCCTTGCGAAGTCTCGCCAAGGGAGGGGCATGAAGATGCACCGCACGCCGACCCGCAGGAGGGCGCTTCTCCTGGCCGCGGTCCTGATGGGCGCGGCTCTGGCCCTGCCCGCCGGAACGGCCCGGGCACGGGTGACGGAGCGCAACGACGCCGCGCCGGTGAGCGCCTCGCTGCAGCCCACCCTGCGTCCGATTTACTCCGCCAGGACCGAGGACAAGGTGGTCGCCCTCACCTTCGACATCTCGTGGGGAAACCAGATGGCTCCCAAGGTGCTGGAGGTACTGCGTAACGAGAAGGTGCCCGCGACCTTCTTCCTCTCGGGCCCCTGGGCGAAGAATCACGCGGAGCTGGTGAAACAGATCCAGGCGGACGGCCACGAGATCGAGTCCCACGGCCACGCGCACGTCGACCTCAACACGCTGGGCCGCGAGGGCGCTGCCCGGAACATCGCCGCCGCCCACGCGATCCTGAAGGAGCTGACGGGCCGGGACCCCACCTACATCCGGCCGCCCAACGGCGCGTTCAACGAGGCCTCGGTGCAGGCGGCGAAGGACCTGGGCTACGCGACGGTCATCTGGTCCGTGGATTCGCTGGACTGGAAGAACCCGGGGGTGGACCGCATCGTGAACCGCACCGTCCGGCTGGCCCACCCCGGCGCCATCATCCTGATGCACGCCAGCGACTCCTGCAAGCAGACCGACCAGGCGCTGCCGGCCATCATCCGCTCGCTGCGGGAACAGGGCTACCGATTTCTCCTGCTGGACGACCTGATCCGCAC
This sequence comes from Symbiobacterium thermophilum IAM 14863, assembly GCF_000009905.1. Lineage (GTDB taxonomy): Bacteria > Bacillota > Sulfobacillia > Symbiobacteriales > Symbiobacteriaceae > Symbiobacterium > Symbiobacterium thermophilum. The sequence continues at coordinate 1,129,435 of NC_006177.1, read as the reverse complement.
CTACGGCGTGGACATGAACGGGCACATCCGGGTGCTGCGCTAGGCCCGGGCGGGCCCGCGCAACCGCGCGCGGACGGGGCCCGTCTAACGGAGAGACGGCGGCTCCACCCCCACGTTGACGGAATGAGGCGGCCGCTGGTAAATTGGTGTTCGTGACGCGGCTCCGCCGCGCCGACACCGCCAACCCGGGAGGGTTCCTGGTGTTCAACTGGAGCGCTGCTCTGAAGGTGATGGCCATCTCGGCCATCCCGTTCCTGGAACTGCGCTTCGGCATCCCCGTGGGTATCGTCAGCGGACTGGATCCGGCGGTTGCCGTCGCGCTCGGCGTCCTGGGCAACGTGCTCCAGGTGCCGCTGATCATCTTCATCATGTACATGCTCCGGCGCATCGCCCAGCTGGTGCCGTGGGCGGCCCGCATCCTGGCGCGCATCGACCGCGCGGCGGAGCGGCATGAGGCGAAGGTGCGGCGCTACGGCTGGCTCGGTCTGGCGCTGCTGATCGGGATCCCGATCCCCGGCACCGGCCTGTGGACCGGCGCGGCCGTGGCCAACCTGATGCGGATGCCGCTCATGCTGACGGCGCTGTCCATGGCCGCAGGGGTGGCGATTGCCGGCGTGCTGGTCGGGGCGGTGACGACGGGCGCCATCGCGGTCATCGATCTGTTCTGAGCGCACATAGCCAGGGAGGGGGCCTGATCAGCCCCCTCCCATCTCTATCCTGCGGACGGTTCGCGCCGCCGCGCGGCCGGCTACACCATCAGGAACCCCACCAGCCCCCCGACGACGGTGGCCAGCAGGTTGACCAGGTCGTTGCTGACGACCTGCAGCCCCCGGTGCAGGCGGGTCCGGCTGCCGCACCCGTGCACCGGCCGCTCCGTCTCCTTCCCGCACTGCGGGCACCAGTACACGCCCTGCAGGGTCGCCCCCAGCAGCGAGTCCAGGAAGGAGCCGGCGAGGCCGGCCAGGGTCACCCAGGGCAGGAGGCGCCACCAGCGGGGATCCGCCAGGGCGCCGACCAGGGCGATGAAGAGCCCGCCGCCCACGGCGGCCAGCGTGCCGCCCACGGAGACGGCGCCGCTGGTACCCGGAGGCACGGGCTTGAAGGTCGTGATGAGCCGGGGTGCCGAGCGGGCCAGCACCCCCAGCTCCGTGGCCCAGGTGTCCGCCGCGGCGGCCGCCAGGCTGCCCAGGATGGCGCCCATCCAGGCGGCCTGCCCGGTGGCCGTGTAGGCCACGGCGGCGACCGCCGCCACCACGCCGTTGGCGAGGGCCTGACCCAGGTCGCGCGTGCCGGTCTTGGCGAAGTCGGCCTCGACCACGGCCTTCCGCTGCCGAAACAGCCGGGACAGCAGGCTGCCCGACACGAAGAACGCGACCAGGGCGAGCCCGCCGGGCCAGCCGCCCAGTCCGAACACCGCCGTGCCCGTGAGGATGGCCCCCAGCACTCCGCTGGGTGTGAGGGCGCCCTTCCGCCAGGCGGCCAGCCCGATCAGGGACGCCAGCAGGGAACCCAGGCCCAGGGCCGGCAGGAGGGGCGTGACGAGGTTCAGCCCGCTCCAGACCACGAACCCGGTGCCGAGAGGTACCCAGAGGTTGTCCAGCCCCTTGATGCCCAGCGCCTCCGCACACGATGCGGCCACAGCCCCCAGGAGGGCCAGCCCGGCCAGGGCCGGGGCGGCCAGATCTGGTGCGAAGAGGCGCAGCACGACGAGGAGGGTCGACAGCGTCACGGCGAACATGGCCAGGGAGCCCTCCAGGCTCTTGGTGCGGCCGCCCAGGGTGGCGTACGGCCGTCGCCCGAGGCGCAGCCCCACCGTGGACGCAGCGGCGTCGCCCAGGGTCATGGCGAGCACGCCGCCCAGCATGGCGGCGGGCTCCTCCCAGGCCAGCAGGACCAGCAGCGCGAAGGAGACCGCGAACCAGACGGTTCCCAGGTTGTCCGCGTCGGCCTCCACGGCCCCGAGGAGCCGCCGGCGGTGAACGACCCAGTTGGCCGCGGCGGACAGCGCGGGCGGGACCGCCGCCAGGTAGCGGTTCTCGAAGACCAGCAGCGTGCCGATGATCCACAGACCCGCGCCCACGTGCACCACCTTGCGGGCGATGGGGCGCGGCAGCCCCATGCGGTATCCGACCTCGCCCACCGCCACCACGCCGCCGACGTAACCGAAGGCCAAGAGGATGGCCCAGAGGTCGTTCATCCTGCATTCCTCCTCGCTCCGACAGGAGAACTTCTCTCCAAGCCTGAAACTTACCTGCAGAGAAGATTCGCCGGCTGTCGCAGATCCGCCCTTCGATCGGTCACGCTCCTCATCACATCCCGGAAAGGTAGGTTGGTCGCGATGCAGTGGAAGACCCTGCTTGACCTGTTCATCGGTTTTGGCCGTGCGACGCTCCTGGGGTTCGGCGGAGGGCCGTCCATCGTCCCCCTGTACGAGCACGAGGCCGTGGAAGTGTTCGCCTGGGTGAGCCGGGAAGAGTTCGGAACAGCCCTGGCCATGGGGAACGCGCTGCCCGGGCCCATCGCGACCAAGCTGACCATGTACATCGGCTACCGGGTGGCCGGATGGCCGGGTGCGATCGTCGCCCTGCTCGCCGTGACCCTGCCCGTCGGGCTGATCATGATCGCCCTGGCGGGGCTGATGCTCCGGTTCAAGGACAGCCCGGTCCTGAAGGGGATGGTAAACGGCATCCGTCCGGTGGTCTTCGTGATGCTCGCGATGCTCGCCTGGGACTTCGCCGGCTACGCCTTCCAGCCCAAGGGCACGGGGCTCCTGAGCTGGCTGCCCTTCGGCATCGCCGCCGCCTACTTCATCTCGGTGCAGTACCTGAAGCTCTCCCCCATCTACGGCGTGGTCGCCTCGCTGGTCATCGGCGCACTCCTGCTCCGGTAGCCCGCTGCCGCAGCCCGGCAGCAAATTTCGCCGAAGCGGCAGGTTTCTCGGTCGCAAGGGCGAAGAGGTATGCCGGGTCCGTGACTCTCACTTAGGAGGCTGTCAGACTTGGCCGTTGTGAGCATTTTCGTCGGGAATCTGCCCTGGGCTACCACGGATGAGGAACTGGAGGCGCTCTTCGCCCCGTACGGGGAAGTGAAGCGGTCGAAGATCGTCCTGGACCGGGAGACCCGCCGCAGCCGCGGGTTCGGGTTCGTGGACATGGAAGAGGAGGCGGCCGCCGGGGCCATCGAGGCCCTGAACGGCCAGCCGTACAACGGCCGTGTTCTGACCGTCAACCTGGCCCAGAGCCGCCCGGCTCGCGCGTAACGTCCGGCGCCAATCGCACGGCGGCGCCCCCGGCACATGCGGGGGCGCCGCTTTTGTGTGTGATCCGACTTCCTAGCCCTAGAGGCGTTCCTCGATCTCGGCCCGGCGGGCCTCGAACCCCGGCTTGCCCAGCAGCGCGTACATGTTCTGCTTGTACGCCTCGACGCCGGGCTGGTCGAAGGGGTTGACCCCCAGCAGATACCCGCTGATCGCGCAGGCCTTCATGAAGAAGTAGAGCATGTAGCCGTAATGGTAGGGCGTGAGCTCCGGCAGGGTGAGGGTGAGGTTGGGCACGCCTCCCTCGGTGTGGGCCAGCCGGGTGGCGAGGAACGCGGTGTGGTTCACGTGGTGCAGCGTCTGGCCGCCCAGGAAGCCCAGGCCGTCGCCCTCGTCGCCGGGGGGCAGCGGGATGTCGACGGACGGCCGTTCCACGTGCACCACCGTCTCGAACAGGTTCCGCATGCCCTCCTGGATATACTGGCCCAAGGAGTGCAGGTCGGTGGTGAAGGCCGCGGCGGCGGGGAAGATGCCCTTGCCGTCCTTCCCCTCCGACTCGCCGAACAGCTGCTTCCACCACTCGGCCGTCGCCTTCAGGGCGGGCTCGTAGGTGACCAGCACCTCCGTCGTCATGCCCTTGCGATAGAGGGCGTTGCGGGCGGCGGCGTACTGGTAGCACGGGTTCCGCTCGAGATCCGGGTCGCTGTACGCCGCGGCGGCCGCGGCGGCGCCGGCCATGAGCGCGTCGATATCGATGCCGGCGGCGGCGATCGGCAGCAGGCCCACGGCCGTGAGCACCGAGTAGCGGCCGCCGACGTCGTCGGGGATGACGAACCGGGTGTACCCCTCGGCGTCTGCCAGCTGCTTCAGCGCGCCCCGGGCGGCGTCGGTGGTCGCGTAGATGCGCCGGCGCGCGCCCTCCTTGCCGTACCGGCGCTCCATCCAGTTCCGCAGCAGCCGGAAGGCGATGGCCGGCTCCGTGGTTGTCCCGGACTTGGAGACGACGTTGAGCGATACCTCCCGGTCCTCCAGCACGTCGAGCAGTTCCGTCAGATAGCGCGGGCTCAGGTCGGTGCCGGCGAAGAAGATCTGGGGCGCCCCGCGGCGCTCGGGAGGCAACAGGTTGTGGAAGGCGTGCCCGAGCGCCTCGACGGTTGCCCGCGCCCCCAGGTAGGAGCCGCCGATCCCGATGACCACCAGGACGTCGGAATCGCCGCGAATGCGCGCGGCCGCCTCCTGGATGCGGCGGAACTCCTCGCGGTCGTAGCGCTCGGGCAGGTCCAGCCAGCCGGTGAACCCGGCGCCCGGGCCTGTCCGTTCGTGAAGCATCCGGTGGGCGATCCGGATGGCCTCGGCCTGGTACGTCAGTTCGTGGGGATGGGGACCGAGCAGAGACGGCGAGACGGTGAAACGCAGCGAAGAACTCAACAGGACCCCCTCCAGGCTCCAAGTGTTCAGATCACAGTATACCTGCGGCGCCGCCGGCGAGCCAAGCCTTCGTGTATCCGCGCCGCTCAGAACGTCACCGCCACCACCGCCTCCGGCCGCGCGCACGTCGCGCGGCCCTGCCCGTCCACGATCACCACGGGGTCGGCCAGGATGAGCCGGCCGGTGAGCAGCCGCTGCCCCACCTGCAGCGTCACCGCACGTCCCCGGAGTTCGGCCAGCAGCTCGACGATCGGATCGCGTCCGCCGCTCCGGTCACCCCCGGAACCGGCCGTGGAGCCCTCAACCCGGGAAACAGGCCCCCCGGGAGCGGTCAGCCGGCGCGGTGCGACCAGCATGCCCCTCCGCGCGAAGCGACAGGCGATCGGCACCCCCGCCTCCCCTCCTTTCCCCATTCGGACATCCGCGGGCGGGAACGCATAATGTAAACCTGGGAGGCTGTGCCCCGGCTCTCTCAATCCGTCCCTGAGGAGGAGTCCCCACATGCAGAACGGAACCATCCGCCAGCTGCTGGAGGACCTGCGGGGTGGCGGGTTTAACACGAGCCTGGTCGTGGACGGCGTCGTCATCCGGCGCCAGAAGGTCGTGGCGTTTGACAACGACGTCGTGTACACGGTGGACCGAAACGGCCTGGCCAGGGCCACCCGCATCGATCAGATCGACAGCGTAGACTTCTGAGGCGGGAGGCCGCGTCCGCGGTCCCCCGTTCCATGGTATTCACGCGAAGGGGGAGCCTGCCTGGGCTCCCCCTTCGCCCACCAGGGCAAAACCGGCGGTTCGAAGCTCACCGCAACCCATGCGGATTCGTGCCGTCGGTTCTGCGCTGGTTCAGTGCCGATAGCGGTAGACGATGCGGCCGCGCGTGAGATCGTAGGGGCTGAGCTCCACCGTCACCCGGTCGCCGGGCACGACGCGGATGTAGTGCCGGCGCAGCTTGCCTCCCAGGTGAGCGATCACCTCCGGCTGGTTCTCCAGGTCGAGCCGGACGGTGAAGAAGCCGTTGGACCGGGGCTCGACGATCACGCCATCCACCTCGATCATGTCCGACCGGGCCACGTCCCATCACCTCCTTTCTTTATGTATTATAGCCAGTTTCCTCCGGTTCGTCATCCGGAGTTACAGGAGATTCCAGTAAAGACGTTTCGTGGACCACACCGCGGGATCCGCCTTGTCGCCCGATTTCGCTGCGTGCTACAATGTTCAGCGCCAATCTAGTCGGAGGGGGTTTCACCCTTGGGCCGAAAGTGGGAGAACATCAAGCGATCGAAAGCCAAACTGGACCAGCAGCGAGGGGCGACCTTCTCCCGCATCACGAAGGACATCATGAAGGCCGCCCGAGAGGGAGGGCCCGATCCGGAGACCAACTTTCTGCTGAAGGTGGCGGTCGCCGCGGCCCGCAAGGCCAACATGCCCAACGAGAACATCCAGCGGGCCATCGCCCGCGGGGCCGGGCTGGACAGCGCCGAGCGCTTCGACGAGATCGTGTACGAGGGCTATGGCCCCGGCGGCGTCGCCATCATGATGAACATCGTCACCGACAACCGCAACCGCACCGCGGCAGACGTGCGCCACATCTTCTCCAAGCACGGCGGCTCGTTGGGTGAGACCGGCTGCGTCAGCTGGATGTTCAAGAAGCGCGGCGTGATCGAGATCGACCGGGGCGAGACCCCCATCGGCGAGGACGACCTCATGATGATCGCCCTGGACGCCGGCGCGGAGGACCTGGTCACGGAGGAGGACTCCTACGCGATCTACACCGCCCCGGATGCGCTCAACCAGGTGATGAAGCAACTGGAGGCGGCGGGCGTCCCGGTGGAGAAGGGCGAGGTGGCCATGGTGCCCACCACGACCGTGGCCGTGTCGGGCGAGGAAGCCGAACAGCTGATGCGCCTCCTGGACCTGCTGGAGGAGCACGACGACGTGCAGAACGTGTATACGAACGCCGATATCAGCGAAGCGTAAAGGTGCGGCGGCGCCCCCGGAGTCGGGGCGCCGCCGCGCGTCCGCGGGGCTCAGGCCATCCCCTCGGGTTCCCGGCCCCGCCGGAGCAGGAGCGGCTCACGGCCCGTCCGCCAGACCACCTCGGCCACCGCGGCCACCACCTCCGGCGCCAGGTGCGGCTCCTGGATCACCGCGACCGCCGGCGGCGCCAGGGGCGGGCTGAAGAAGCCCAGGCTGACGACCCGGTCGGGCCGACTGGTGGCGGCCGCCAGGTAGGCCGAGGAGATCGTCGGCGAGCAGGTGGCCAGGATGGCGTGGGCCGGCGCGAAGCTGTCCAGCCGCGCGAACAGCTCCCGCTTGCCCGGCAGGTCCACCGACGACGCCTCGATGACCAGGTCTGCGTCGGCCACCGCCACCTCCGGCACCGCCTCCAGCCGCACCCGCACCGCCGCCAGTTGGGCCACGGAGGCAGCCCCGCCCCCTTCCCCCTGCCGGCCGAGCAGCCGGTCCTGCAGCCGGCGTCCGGCCTCGGCCAGGGCGGCTTGATCGGGCTCGTGCAGGCAGGTGGCGTATCCCGCCCGCGCCATCAGCGCCGCGATCTCCACCCCCGCCACGGTGCCCCCGATGACCGTTATCCGCTCCATCATCCGCACCCGCCCCCTTCTCTGCCCACGGTAAGCCACGGCCCGTCCACACGCCAGATGTATGCTCGCCGATGAACCGGTTATGCCGCGGGTGGCCAAGAGGTCCCCTTCACGGAAGGCGCGCAGGAATTTGCAGGAGTCCAAATCATTTTTGTGGTACCATTGCTATTGCCAAAAAACACGCGCCTTCTGGCGCTGCAGGAGGAGGCAAACCATGAACCGGTTGATGCGGCTCCTGACATCGGGAATCGTAGCACTCATGGTCTCGCTTCTCGCGCTGCCCTCCGGTGCCTACGCCGCGCCGGTCGTGCCGGCCGCACCCACGGACTGCGGCCTGGGCGACCACTGGGCAGCCCCCTATGCCTGCGACCTGATCAGGCACGGCATCATTGAGGAAGCGGCAGAGCTCGACCTGAACGCCGCGCTTGACGGTGCGTCCTTCCGCGACCTGCTGGTCCGGGCGGGCGCCTCCCTGGCCGACGAGGCTGAGGGTCCGCTCACCCGCGGCGAGGCGATCCGCCTGCTCGCCAAGGCCGTCGCCGGCGACCAGCTGGCCGGCGCTGACCTGCGCGTGCTGGAGGGCTACGCGGACGCGGCCGCGGCGGATCAGGCCACCCGCGAGGCCCTGGCGTTCCTGCTGCTGCGCGGCGTCCTGCTGGGCCGCGACACCGGTGAACTGGACCTGGACGCGCCGGTCACCCTGGGCGAGGCCGCCAAGCTGATCAGCCTGGCCGTGCCGGAGCCCCTGCCCGAGGGCACCGACAAGATCAGCCTGCTGGTTTACAGCGACTTCCACGGCCGTCTGGAGCCGAACGGCGCGGAACTGGGCGCCGCCCGGTTCACCACCGCCATCGCCGGCCAGTTGCTGAAGAACCCCAACACCGTCCTGATCGACGGCGGTGACACCTTCCAGGGCACCCCGATCTCCAACCTGGTGAACGGCGCCTCCGTGCAGGATTGGCGCAACAAGGTCGGCGTGAAGGTCGCCACCCTGGGCAACCACGAGTTCGACTGGAGCCAGCCGACCCTGCAGGGACTGCTGGCGACCGCCGAGCATCCGGTGATCGCGGCCAACATCTTCTATGAGGGCACGCAGGATCGGCCTGAATGGGCGGTTCCTTCCACGACGCTGAAGGTGGGCGAGTACACCATCGGCTTCATCGGCATCACCACGCCGGAGACCAAGGGCATCGTGCTCGCGGCCAACGTGGAGGGGCTGGATTTCGTCGATCCGGCGCCGGTGATCAACGAGGAGGCCCGTAAGCTGCGCGAGGCCGGGGCGGATCTGATTGTCGTCGTCACCCACAGCCCGGTGGATCCGGGAGACGAGCCCCTGGAGATCGTCGGCGAGGTGGCGGACTGGATGCCCCGGGTGACGGAGCGGGTTGACGCTGTCACCGGTGGCCACTCCCACAAGCAGGCGGCCGGCTACGTCCTCGATGCCAGCGGCAACCAGGTGCCGGCCGTGCAGTCCGGCCCTCACGGCACCGGCCTCGCCCGCATCGACCTCTACGTGAGCCGTGCCGACAAGCAGGTCACGAAGGCAGCCGTCGAGGTGTGGAATCCGCACCAGGCCCTTGCCCCGACCCCGTGGGCGGCAGATCTCGTGGCTAAGTGGGCCGCCGAAATCGAGCCCATCAAGCAGGTACCGGTGGGCAAGCTCGCCCATGAACTCTCCCGCAACACCGAGCCGTCTGGCGAGAGCGTGCTCGGCGACTTCATCACGGACGCCATGCTGGCTGGCGCGCCCGGCGCGCAGATCGCGGCCCACAACGGCGGCGGCATTCGGGCGCACCTGACCCCCAACGAGGAAGGCATGGTCACCTGGGGCGACCTGTACACCACGAGCCCCTTCGGCAACACCCTGGTGCTGGTCGACATGAAGGGCAGCGAGGTCAAGACCCTGCTGGAGCAGGCGCTGACCGGCTACGTCAGGCAGCTCAGGAACGAAGGCGGCTACCGGCCGCTGCAGGTGTCGGGTATCACCTTCACCTGGGATTACAGCAAGCCTGACGGCGAGCGGGTGGTCGAGATCAAGCTGGCCGACGGCACGCCCATCGACCCGGACGCGACCTACAAGGTGGTCGTGAACAACTTCATGGCGTCGGGCGGCGACGGCCTTACCATCCTGGCGCAGCTCGCGGACAAGCAGGTTGATCTGGGCATCGTCCTGCTGGACGCCCTGGTCGACTACGTCAAGGCCCTGGCTGCCGACGAGCCGCTCTCCTACGAGTTGCAGAACCGGATCCAGGTCATTAACATGCCTTAGCCGGGTCGATGGCCGGGTTTTCCCCGGTCAGGACGACCAGGTCAGCGGGGCTGCCCCGGCAGCGCAAGGTGCCGCGGCAGCCCCGTTCCGCGCCAACGGGCCGTCACGGCCCCTCTCCCTCCCGGCCCGCCCAGGCGTCTTCCGCGCCCTCGACTGCCGGAAGTTCGTCCGCCACGGGATACAGAGGGAGCACGTCCCCCTCCTCCTCCAGGCCCGGGTAGGGGTTCACGTGCACCAGCACGTCCCGGCACCCGGGGACGGCGCGCATCACGGCCTCCTTCACCCGCTTGCCGATCCGGTGGCCTTCGGCCACGGTCAGGCCGGCGTCCACGCTCACCTTGCACTCGGCGTAGATCCCCGGGCCGAACACCCGGGCCCGCAGGTCGCCCACCTCCCGCACCCCCGGCACGGAAAGGGCCGCCCGCCGCATGGCGTCCACCGTCTCCGGCTCCGGCGCCCGGTCCATCAGGTCCCGCACCGCCTGCCAGTACAGGCCAAGCCCCATGCGCAGGATCAGGGCCGACACCAGCAGGCCCATGAGGGGGTCCAGGATGGGGAGCCCGAACCGGCCGCCCAGGGCGCCGGCCAGCGCCGTGGCCGACGCCAGGACGTCGGTGCGCTGGTTGGCCGCGTCGGCGAGCACGGCCTGGCTGCGCAGCCGCCGGCCAAGACGGGCCAGGTACCGGGCCAGCGCCTCCTTGGCCGCGATGGAGACGGCCGTCACCACCGCCGCCGCCAGGCCGACCGGTTCGCCGCCGGCGCGCAGGGCCTGGACGGCGCCCGCAGCGGTGGCCAGCCCTGCGAAGGTCACAAGGATACCCACCAGCTTCGCCGCCACCGGCTCGGCCTTGTCGTGGCCGTATGGGTGGTTCCAGTCAGGCGGCCGCGCGGCGATGCGGCTTCCGCCCATCACCACCAGCGTGGCCAGGATGTCGGTACCGGAGTTGGCCGCGTCGGCCAGGACCGCCGTGGAGCCGGCCAGAAAACCGGCGGCCGCGCGGGCCACGGTGAGACAGAGGTTGACGGCGATGGTCAGCAACCCCGCCCGGTGGATGAGCCGCTGACGCCTGTCCCCCGAAGCACTGGACAACAAGGGGCCCCCTCCCTTCCTTCCGCGCTAGTATGCGCCGGCGGAGGCGAGGGGGCCCGGTTGTGAAGCGTACGTCTACAGCGCCCGCAAGGCCCGGTCGAGGTCTTCGAGGAGATCGTCCACATCCTCCAGCCCGACGTGGATGCGGACCAGCCCCGGGTTCGGCCACTGCTCCTCGGGCGCGCGGTGCATCGCGCCGATGACCGGCAGCCACACCAGGGACTCGTAGCCCCCCCAGGAGACCCCCAGCCGGAAGAGCCGCAGGGCGTCGACGAACCGGCTGACCTGCTTCAGGTCCCCGGTGTCCAGCTCGAAGGAGAGCAGGCCCGACGCCCCCCGCATCTGCCGGAGGGCCAGTCCGTGCTGCGGGTGCGACGGATGGCCGGGGTAGTGGACCCGGGCGACCCGCGGGTGGCCGGCCAGGAACTCGGCAACCCGGCCTGCGCTCTGCTGGTGCTGCCGCAGCCGGAGGGGCAGGGTGCGCAGCCCGCGGCCGATCAGCCACGCCTCGAAGGGGCCGACCACGCCGCCCAGCAGCGGCTGTTCGGCGTCGCCGATGCGCCGGATCCGCTCTGCGGGGCCCAGGACGGCCCCGGCCAGCACGTCCGAGTGGCCGCCGAAGTACTTGCTGCACGAGTACACCACCAGGTCGACGCCCAGCTCCAGCGGCCGCTGAAGCAGCATGGTGGCGTACGAGTTATCGCAGATGGTGGCGATGCCGTGCCTGCGGGCCAGCGCGGTCACGGCCGCGAGGTCCTGGAGCTTCATCAGCCCGGAGGAGGGCGACTCCAGGTAGAAGAGGCGCGTGTTGGGTCGCACCGCCGCCTCCCACTCGGCAGGGTCGCACCCGTCCACCAGCGTGGCCGATATGCCGAAGCGGCTCAGGTAACCGGTGATGAAGGCGCGCGCCGGCCCGTACGCGGTGTCAACACAGACCACGTGGTCGCCGGCCCCCACGCAGGAGAGGATCGCGGCCGAGATCGCCGCCATCCCCGAGGCAAACAGCCGGCATTCCGCCGCGCCCTCCAGGGCCGCCAGTTTCTCCTCCACCACCCGGACGGTGGGGTTCCGCCGCCGCGTGTAGACGTAATGCTCCTGCTCGTCTGCAAAGGCGGCGAGCGCGTCGGCCACGGTGCGGAACACGAACGTCGACGTCTCGAAGATGGGCGGCGCGGCGGCGCCCAGGAAGCGGAACGGGTCGTCGCCGGCGTGTGCGGCCAGGGTCTCCGCGCGGTCGCTGGGAACGGGTGCAGGTCTCTCCATGACGGCTCGCTCCTTATCCCGAAAGATTAAGTATTGAAGTGACTTCGGCAAGCCGCCCGCCCGTTCCTGTGCGGGCAGCGGTCCGCCCCGGTCGCCGTCTGCGCGATACGGCTCGCGGCCGGGGGCGTCCCTGGGGCAAGCTATGGAGTGGCCTCACGCTTATTGGGAGGTGCCAGCCATGTCCGAGATTCTGCCACCCGAGGTCCGTCAGAAGATCGACGAGTGGGAGATCCGGCAGCGGTACAACCCGGTGGACGTGGAGAAGGTGGAAGGGAACCTGCGGATGACCAAGGTCCGCCGGACGATCCCGGTCACCCAGCATTTCCACGCCAACCACCCGGGGGAGACGTCCCGATAGGTCAGGCCGGGCGGAGGGGGCTCGAGCCCCCTCCGCTCACACGCGGTACGTCCGCAGGTACGCCCGGCGCAGCACCACGTCCCACCGCTTCTCCTCCGCCACGTGGAGCCGCTCGTACACGTACCCGGGCAGGCTCACCTGCAGCTCCACGCCGGGCGGGTCCGAACGGAACAGCAGCAGCACGTCTCCGCCGTAGTCGATCTCCTCCACGATCTCGCCGGCCAGCACGGTGTCCCCGGGGGCCCGGAGCGGCCGGTCCTTCCGGACCAGCATGACGTGCTCCGGCCGGATGGCGCAGACCACCCGTTCCCCGGGCCTTGCGTCCCCGGCCGGGGCCAGCAGTTGGTGCGGCCCGACCCGGACCCGGGCGCCCTCGCCGTCGACCGCGGCCACCACCCCTTCGAGCCGGTTGTGAAATCCCATCTGGGCGGCGGCCTCCAAGGTGGCGGGCCGCTGGAAGACCGCCGTGCGGGGCCCCAACTGCACCACCCGGCCCGCTTCGTACACCGCGATGGTCCGGCTCAGCGCGTACGCCTCCTCCAGCTGGTGCGTCACCAGGAGGGTCGGGATCTGCTGCTCGGCCAGCACGGCCAGCAGCTCCCCGTGCAGCGCCCGCCGCGTCGCGTCGTCCAGGGCCGCGAAGGGCTCGTCCAGCAGCAGGACCTCCGGCCGGGTGACCAGGGCCCGGGCGAGGGCGACCCGCTGCTGCTGCCCGCCGGAGAGCTCCCCGGGCCGGCGCGACTCGAGGCCCGCCAACCCGACGGCGGCGATCGCCGCGGCGGCCCGCTCCCGCCGCTCCCGCCGCGGCAGCCGGTGCAGGCCGTAGGCGACGTTCTGCAGGACCGTCATGTGGGGGAAGAGGGCGTAGTGCTGCGGCACATACCCCACCCGCCGGGCCTGGGGCGGCAGGTTGGTGCCCGCCTCTCCATCGAACAGCGTCCGGCCGTTCAGCCGGATGACCCCCCGGTCCGGCCGCACCAGCCCGGCGATCGCCTGCAGCGTCAGGCTCTTGCCGGAACCCGAGGGACCGAACAGGGCGGTGATGTGCGGGCCCGCGGTCAGGTCCACCTGCAGGTGGAACGCGCCCAGCCGCTTCTCGATCCGGCAGGTCAGCACCTCACCTCCCCCTCCCTTCGCCGAAGCCCGTCAGCACCACCAGCACCCCCACGCTCACCAGGCTGATCAGGAGCACCAGGGCATTGGCCAGGCCGTACTGGCCGGACTGGACCGCGTCGTAAATGGCCACCGAGAGCGTCTGGGTACGGCCCGGGATGTTGCCCGCGACCATCAGCGTCGCGCCGAACTCGCCCATGGCGCGGGCGAAGGCCAGCACGGCGCCGGCCAGGATGCCCCGCCAGGCCAGCGGCGCCGTGACCGTGAAGAAGATCGAGAGCTCCGACCGGCCCAGGGTCCGGGCCGCCGCCTCCAGCGCCGGATCCATTGACTCGAATGCCGCCTGCGCGGACCGCACCACCAGCGGGAACGACACCACCGCCGCAGCCAGCACGGCGGCGTGCCAGGTGAAGACCAGCCGGATGCCCATCCCCTCCAGCAGCCTTCCCAGCGGTCCCTGACGGCCGATGAGCAGCAGCAGGTAATACCCCACCACCGTCGGCGGCAGGACCAGCGGCAGGGTCGTCAGGGCCGAGAGGAGCCTCGGGGCGGGGAGGCGCCGGCGGGCGAGGCCGTAGGCCAGGGGCACGCCGGCGAGCGCGGCGGACAGGGTGGCCAGGAAGGCCACCCGCAGCGAGAGCACCACCGGGAACCAGTCGATCGCACCGAGATCCGACATGGGCATCACTCCGCGGGCAGGCCGAACCCGTAACGCTCCAGCACCGCCCGGCCCTCCGGCCCGGTGACCAGCTCGGCGAAGCGGCGGGCCTCCGCCTCCCGCGGGCTGCCCGCCACGATCCCCAGGGTCTGCTCCAGCGGCGCATAGAGCGACGGATCTACGGCCACGAAGGTGATATCCGGGACATCGGCCAGCGAGCGCGGCACAAGCCCCGCGTCCGCGTTGCCGGTTTCCACGTACTGCAGGGCCTGCCGGACGTTCTCGGCCAGCACGAGCTTGGGCTGCAGCGCCTCCCAGAGTCCGGCGCTCTCCAGCGCCTCCCGGGCCGCCCGGCCGTAGGGGGCGTGGTCGGGGTTCGCGACGGCCAGGTGCCGGATCGCCGGGTCGAGCAGGTCCTCCAGGTCGTCCACGGGCGCGGCGGCGCCCGCGGCCAGGACCAGGTGGCCGAGGGCGTAGACCCTGCGGCTGTCGGGCAGGATCGCCCCCGCCTCGATCAGGTGGTCGACGTAGGCGGTGTCCGCGGCCGCGAACAGATCGACCGGCGCGCCGTTCTCGATCTGCCTGGCCAGGCTGCCGCTGGCCCCGAAGGTGAAGGTGACCTCCACTCCGGTCTCCTCCGTGAACAGCTTCCCGATCTCCGAAAAGGCGAAGTGCAGGTCGGAGGCCGCGGCGACCGTCAGCGGGCGGGCCGCGTCCCCGGCCCCGTTCCCCGGGGCCCCGCCGCCGCCCGGTCCCCGCGGCGCGCAGCCCGTGACCAGAATCAGCACCGCCACCAGGCCCGTCAGACGCCGTATCATCTTGCGCCATCTTCCTCCCGGAGTAAGGTCTCTCCCTGCCACGATACCATACCCGCGCCGCCCCGGCACCGCCCGAGCGTGCCACTCCCCGGCTAGAGCGACCGACCGAGGCGCGGCGCACCCCCTGCCGCCGCCCGCATAGGCTGGGGCCGAGGTGGTCCCCGTGCGCATCACGCCCGTGTACCGCGACGTACTGCTCAGCCTGGAGGCGGCTGAGCTGGGCTCGCCCCTGTGGCCGGCCTTCTACCACATGGCGTACCTGCCCCATCGCGCCTACTTCGACGGCCTCGCCGACACTTACGGGCCGCTGCTGATGGGCCAGGGGGGGCTGCCCGGGATCGTCACCCGGCTGGCGCCGGCCCTGCGCCGGGCGCTGGAGCCGGCCCCCGGCTACCGGATGGAGGAGCGGGTCCGGTCCGTCATGGATCGGATTCAGCCGCTGCTTCCCGGGCGTATGCCGCACGTCTGGCTGGCCACGCTGTTCTTCGCCGCCCCGGCCGCGACGATCGCGGTGGGCGGCCGGCCTGCGATCGCCCTGGGGATGGAGCGCTTCTCGCCCGCGCCGCCCCCGGGCCCCCGGTACTGGTACCCGCCGGAGGCCGTGGAGGAGATGGTGCCCCACGAGGCGGCGCACGTCGCGCGCATGGAGGCCCTGGGCCTGCCCCCTTCGCCCCAGCACCTCACCCTCCTGGACATGGTGATGCTGGAGGGCACCGCCCTGCTCTTCACCGACCTCCTGCTCGGACGGGAGACCCTGGCCACGTTCATGGACCCGGACCGGCTGGCCTGGCACCGCGCGCACGACGCGGAAGCGGTGGCTGCGGCCGCCCGGGAGTTCCACGCCGGGGGTCTCACCGTCTTCGCCCGCTACTTCGCCGCGGACGCACCCGTCAGCGGCTACTGGGTGGGCTACTCCCTCTGCCGGCGCTACCTGGACCGACACGGAGCCGGGGCCATGCAGGAGATGCTGTGCCTGCCCTCCGAGGAGATTCTGCGCCGCCTGGGCTGAGCCGGCTTCCGCCGGCCTCCCCGGGGCACAACCCGGGTTGAGATGCGTCCGGCAGGCCGCTATACTGAGGGGGAAAGGGGGTCCTTCGCAGTGGCCGGTGATCGTTGGAAGGGCGCCACAACCGAACGGGGGAAACCGCGGGTCTACATTCAGCAGTACCTCGACCTGAAGCTTCCGGAGGAGCGATACAAGCGGATCTGCCAGGAGATGGGGCTGGAGAAGCCCTTCACCGAGGAAGCGGCGACGGCGGTGATGGAGGCGTATCTCGAAGACCTGGCCGACGGATCCCAATGCGACACGGTGCACCTGCACCGTTCCGGCGGAGACGTGGTCCTCATGACCGTCGTCTCCTTCCCGTACAGTCAGGCCGCTTACGACAGGATGATGGCCGCGTATCTGGCCAAGAAGTCCCTGGGCCAGACCGAATAGCCCGCGCAAGACGAGGAGCCTGCGCTCCTCGCCAGTCTTTTTTGTGGGGACAAGACCATGTTTCATGCGTTATGATAGCGGTGAAGGGGTCCGACCATCAGACCACTCGCAGGACCTCGCGAAAGGAAGGCGAAAGCATGCTCACGCCGGAAATCCTCGCCGCGCTCCGGGCGGCGGTCGGCGAAGAGTGGTGCCTGACCAGCAAGGCTGATCTCATGGCCTACTCCTATGACGCCACGCCGCTTTACCAGCGGCTCCCCGACGCCGTCGTTCTGCCCCGGACCACCGAGGAGGTGGCCGCGGTGCTGCAGATCGCGCACGCGCATCGCATCCCGGTATTTACCCGGGGCGCGGGCACGAACCTGGCCGCCGGCACGGTGCCCGCAGGCGGCGGCATCGTCCTGTCCCTGAACCGCATGAACCGGATCCTGGAGATCGACCAGGAGAACCTGACGGCCACCGCAGAGGCCGGGGTCATCACCGCCGAGCTGCACAAGGCCGTCGAGGCCGTGGGCCTGTTCTACCCGCCCGACCCCGGCTCCATGACCTCCTCGACCCTCGGGGGCAACGTCATGGAGTCCGCCGGCGGCCTGCGCGGCCTGAAGTACGGCGTGACCAAGGACTACGTCATGGGCCTCACGGCCGTGACGGCCGACGGCCGCATCTTCCGGGCCGGCGGCAAGAACGTGAAGGACGTTGCCGGCTACGACCTGGTGAAGCTGATCTGCGGGTCCGAGGGGACCCTCTGCGTGGTCACCGAGGTCATCCTGAAGCTGCTGCCGATGCCCGAGGCCAAGCGCACGGCCCTGGCGGTGTTCCACGACATGGAGGCGGCCGCGCGGACCGTCAGCCGGATCATCGCGGCCCGCATCATCCCGTGCACCCTCGAGTTCATGGACAACGGCACCATCCGCGCCGTGGAGGACTACGTCCACCTGGGCCTGCCCACAGACGCCGCGGCCCTGCTGCTCATCCAGCAGGACGGCCCGGCGTCGGTCTGCGACGCCGACATTCAGCGGATCGCCCAGATCTGCCGGGAAGAGGGCGCCACGCGGGTGGAACACGCCAGCGATCCCGCCGAGCAGGACCGGCTGATGCAGGCGAGGCGCTTTGCGCTCTCGGCCCTGGCCCGGCGCAGGCCCACCACGATCCTGGAGGACGCGACGGTGCCCCGCAGCCAGATCGCCCCGATGGTGGCGGAGATTCAGCGCATCGCGCAGAAGTACGACCTGGACATCTGCACCTTCGGCCACGCCGGCGACGGCAACCTCCACCCCACCTGCATGACCGACGAGCGGAACAAGGAGGAGATCCAGCGGGTCGAGCAGGCCTTTGCAGAGATCTTCGCCGCCGCCCTGGAGCTGGGCGGCACCATCACCGGCGAGCACGGGGTGGGCGAGGCCAAGTCGCCGTACCTGGAGTGGAAGGTCGGACCCGTCGGCATCGAGCTCATGAAGAACATCAAGAAAGCCTTCGATCCCCACGGCATCCTGAACCCGGGCAAGCTCTTCGCGGGCGAGACCCGGAAGCGGGTGGTGGTCCGCCAGTGAAGGTGCAGATCTCCGAGGATATGATCCTCAACTGCATGCGCTGCGGGTTCTGCCTGCCCGCCTGTCCCACCTACCGGTACAAGCAGGTGGAGTCGGCGAGCCCGCGGGGCCGCATCGCGCTCATGCGCGCGGTGATGGAGGGCAAGCTGGACGTCCTGGACATCGCCGGCCCCCTGGACACCTGCCTGGGCTGCCGAGCCTGCGAGCCCGCCTGCCCCGCGGGCGTCACCTACGGAGCCATCCTGGAGCAGGGGCGGGCCCAGCTCAACCAGGTGAGGCCCCTGCCCGGCGTCGTGCGGTGGGCCTACCGCTGGCTGCTGGGCACGCCGGGTGGCATCCGGTTCTCCGCCTGGGCGCTGTGGCTTTACCAGAAGCTCCGCCTGAACGCGCTGGCGCACCGGCTGAACCTGGTGGAGAAGATCGGCGGTAAGGGGCTGGCCGATATGGAGCGGGCCATCCCGCCCGTCGCCTCGCCGGCCAGGCGCGCCGCCCGCAAGCCGGCATACCCCGCCGCCGGGAACCGCCGGTACCGGGTGGCCTTCTTCATGGGATGCCTCTCCGACATCGTGTTCTTCGAGACCAATCAGAACGCGATCGAGGTCCTCACGGGGCTCGGGTGCGAGGTGGTGCTCCCCGCGGGTCAGGGATGCTGCGGCGCCGTGCACAGCCACGCCGGCGAGCACGAGCTGGCCGTTGCGCAGGCCAAGCGGAACATCGCCGCCTTCGAGACCAGCGGCTGCGACTTCATCGTGAGCACGGCCGGCGGCTGCGGCGCGGCCCTGCGGGAGTACGACAAGCTGCTGGCCGACGACCCGGAGTGGGCCGACCGGGCCCGGGCGTTCTCGTCCCGCTGCCGGGACTTCTCCGAACTGGTGGAGCAGCTCGGTCCCATCCCGATGGGGGACATGACCGGCACCTACACCTATCAGGATTCGTGCCACCTGCGCAACGTTCAGAAGGTGGCGGCGCCGCCCCGCAACCTGCTCAAGTCCATGCCCGGCGCCCGTTTCGTCGAGCTGCCGGAGGCCGACCGCTGCTGTGGCGCCGCGGGCACCTACATGATCACCCAGGCCCTGCTCTCCGACCGGATCCTGGACGACAAGGCGCAGAAGGTCGCCCAGACCGGCGCCGCCACCCTGGTGGTGGCCAACACCCCCTGCCACCTGGAGATGCTGGAAGGCATCCAGCGGGCGGGCCTGGCCGACCGGGTGCAGGTACGCCACATCGCCGACGTGGTCGCCGAGGCGATGCGCAAGGCCCCGGCTGCCGGGGGAAGTCACTGAGCGCAACGCGAAACGAAGAGGGCGGTTCCGCCTTGCCTGGCGGAACCGCCCTCCTTTCGCCTGCATGACAGACAGCCGCTGCCGAAGCGCCGCGCACCGGCCAGACCTGGGGAACCCGGTTCCCAAACACCCGGCGCAGCAACGCGTACGCGGCGATCATGGCCAGAAACCCCAGTCCGCCGTACCGCTCCGGGCGCTCGATGGGCAGCGACCACACGACCGCCCCCACCAGGCCGGGCGCGACAAAGTAGACCAGCAGGTACGTACCGAGCAGAACGAGGAAAGACCTCACGCCAGACGCCTCCCTTGCCTATTCCTCCGGCTCGGGCCGCGCTTCCTCATCGCCCGGCGCCTCCGGGAGCGGCTTGCGCCCCATCATGCCCTCGTGCAGCCCGTGGTACCAGCGCACCTCCGGCTCGCCCGGCCGCCAGCAGAGCAGGACCTCCTGCCCGTCCACGATGGCCGGGAAGTCCACCAGGTAGCCGCCCTTCAACTCGCCCCCAAGCTCCCGGATGCGGTCGCACTGGCCGCGGGAGAGGATCCGGAGGAAGTCCAGCTCGGCCTCCTCCTTCAGAAAGGTGTAGGTGTCCACCGGGTCGTCCCGCCGCCGGGCCTCCACCTTCCGCTGCCTCAGCCGCCAGTCCTTCTCCTGAATCTCGGCATCCAGGCGCCTGAGGTAGGCGATGATGCGCTCCAGTTCGGGAATGAGACGGTTCACTTCAGCCGGCGTAAAGTAGCGGGTTGCCATCCTCATCCCCACCTTCCCACGGCCATCGCGCGGTCTGTTTACGCGCATTATACGGAGTCCGAAGGGAAGAAGTCAAACGGTGTGCGCGCCCTGAACCTCTCGGTAGCTAACCTTTCAAGTCAACAGTACCAGTCCGGGTGAGCGGTCCGTCCAAAGAGGGGTGGACCCCCGGCGGTCCGCCCCCTCGCGCCCCGGCGGGCTGCGAAGTCGTGACACGGAAAGGCGGTGACCACGGTTGTCCGTGGACAAGGCAAAGATTGAGCAGGCGGTGCGGATGATCCTGGAAGCGGTCGGCGAGGATCCGGACCGCGAGGGGCTGCTGGAGACGCCCCGCCGCGTGGCGGACTTCTACGAGGAGGTGTTCGCCGGGCTCCACCGGGACCCGGCTGAAAGGCTCACCGCGATCTTCAACGAGGACCACGAGGAGCTGGTGATCGTCCGCGACATCTCCTTCGAGTCCATGTGCGAGCATCACCTGCTGCCCTTCTTCGGCAAGGCGCACGTCGCCTACATCCCCCGCAGCGGCCGGGTGGTCGGGCTCTCCAAGCTGGCCCGGGTGGTCGAGGACTTCTCCCGGCGGCCACAGCTGCAGGAGCGGCTCACCGCCCAGATCGCCGACCTGCTGATGGAGAAGCTGAACCCCCTCGGCGTGCTGGTGGTCGTGGAAGCCGAGCACATGTGCATGACCATGCGCGGCGTGCGCAAGCCCGGATCCTCCACCATCACCTCCGCGGTGCGGGGCGTCTTCCAGACCAGCGAGGCGACCCGGGCCGAGGCCATGGCCCTCATCCGCGGCGTCAGGTAGCGAAGCCTCCGCAACCCCAGGGTTGCGGAGGCTTTCTCCTTCCACCAAGACCCTCCGCAAGTCGTGGAACCCTGTAATGGCAAGCCCCGTCCAATCTCATAGTTAGATTGTTATTGAGGTGACACACCTTGGCAATACGCCGTAAGCTGGCTGCGGCCCTCGCCGCGACAACCCTGCTGGTCAGCGGGGCACCGGCCCTCGCGGCCGACGTGCAACCGCTCTCCCTTTATGTAAACGGACGGGAGCTTTATCTGCCACAGACCCCCATCCTCCAGGAAAACCGGGTCCTGGTCCCCATGAGGGCCTACCTCGAATCGCTGGGCGCCGAGGTCGGATGGGAGCCGCCCAACCTGGTCACGGCCCGGATGGGCGAACACACGGTGTCCCTCCGCATCGGCCAGTACACCGCGCAGGTGGACGGCCGTGAGGTGCCGCTGGACGTCCCGGCGCAGATCATCGCCGACCGCACCTACGTCCCCCTCCGCTTCCTCTCCGAGGGGCTCGGAGCCGAGGTCGGGTACGACGGCGCCACGCGCACCGTGACGGTGGTCACCGCACCTCCCGGGCAGCTGGAGGTCATCGACGGGCCCCTGAACGTGCGGGCGGAACCGAGCACCACCGCGCCCATCCTGACGACGGTGCCGGTGGGAACCCGGCTGGACATCGTGAGCGAGCAGCCGGGGGCGGAGTGGACGCAGGTCGCCCTCCCGGGCGGCACACTCGGCTGGGTGGCGAACCGCTACACACGCACCGTGGGGAGCGAGCCGGTGGTGCAGCCGCTGCTCGCGCTCCTGGAGCAGCGGGCCTACCTCCAGGCCGGCGGACAGTGCATCGGGGCCGTGCCGCTGGTGAACAACCTGACGTACGTCCCGCTGGTGGAGGCGGTTGAGGCGCTGGGCGGTTCGGTCCGCCGGGCCGGTGACGGCACGGCCATCGCCGCGGAGCTGGGCGGCCGGCAGCTTCTGATCACGCCCGACTCGGCGACCGCGACCCTGAACGGTCAGGCGGTCGCGCTCTCCGCCGCCCCCCTGCTGGTCGGCGGCCGGCCGCTGATCCCCGCGCGCGACCTGGCGGACCACCTGGGGGTGACCCTCTCCTGGTCTGACGCCACCCGCACCGTGACCCTCGGCCCGGCCGGGGGCACCACCTGCATCCCCGACATCGCGGCGCAGGCGTACATCCTGGTGGATGTGGCCACGGGAGCGGTGCTCAGCGAGTACAACGCCCGCGCCCCCCGGGCGATCGCCTCGACCACCAAGATCATGACGGCGCTCCTGGCGGTGGAGCAGGGCCATCCCGACGCGGTGGTCACGGTGAGCGCCAACGCCGCCAGCCAGCCGGGCACCAGCGTGTACCTGCGCGCCGGCGAGCAGCGCACGCTGCGGGAGCTGCTGTACGGGCTGATGCTGGTCTCCGGCAACGACGCCGCCGTCGCCATCGCCGAGCACCTGGCCGGCAGCGAGGAGGCCTTCGCCCGGCGCATGAACCTGCGGGCCGCGGAACTGGGCGCGCAGAACACGTATTTCGTCACGGCCTCCGGGCTCGACGACGACGTAAACCCCTACTCCACGGCGGAGGATCTGGCCCGCATCTCCCTGGCCTCCCTGCGCAACCCGCTGTTCCGCTCGTACATGTACCTGCCGCAGGCGACGATCCCCGGGCTGTGGGGCAACCGGCAGCTGACCAACAGCAACCTCTTCGTGCTCCGTTACCCCGGCGCCACAGGGGTCAAGAACGGGTGGACGGAGAAGGCCGGGTACACCCTGGTGGCCTCGGCGTGGCGGGACGGCCGCGAGGTGATGCTGGTCCTGCTGGGCGGCGAGAGCCGCAGCGCGCTCTACGCCGAGGCGTACAGTCTGATGGACCACGGCTTCGTCCTGGCAGACCAGTCCTGGCTCCTCCGATGAGCGCGAAAAACGACCGCCCTCCGCAGCGCCGGAGGGCGGCTTCTGTTCGGCATTTCTCCATTCAGACCAGCTCGCGGGTGGGAACGGCGAGGCGAGAGTCCGGAGGGGCCAACCTGCACCGGCCGGGTCCATCGACCTGAACCAGCACGGGTTTGAGCACCGGACGCCCCCCGACCAGCCCCTGTACGCTCACCTCGAGCAGCCCGGCGAATCCAGGGTTGGAATAGCTGAACTCCGCCGCCGCAACCAGTGGATCACAGGGCGTCTGGATATGCGCGTCAGCCGGCCAGCGGGTTGGCGTGAGGCGCTCAAAATAGGCCACGACCATTCCTCCTCTCCGCGACCTTGGCATCCATTTCTTCGCCAAACATCGCGTTCCTCCTGCTGGTCAGAGCGGCCAAGAAGCCGAACAGCCGCATGCGCCCGTTCATCCCATCGAGAAGAGCTGCTTCATGCGCTTCACATTGGACCGGCTCACGATGACCTCGGAGTGCTCCTTATCCTTCAGCTTCAAGATGTACGCACCATTAAAGTACGGGCTGATCTCCTTCACCTGATAGATGTTCACGAGGTAGGAGCGGTGGCTGCGGAAGAACTGCGAGGACGGCAGCCGCTCGGTGAGCTCCTGCAGCGTGTGGCGCGTGAGGTATCGCTCCGAATAGGTCTGGACGTATACGTTGTACCCCTCGGAGAAGATGTAGACGATCTCGTTCAGCGGGAGCGGGATCTGCTTGTCATCCTTCTCGCACATGAGGAAGGTCAGCTGCGGCTTGGACGCGCCCGCAGGCCGCTCTGCGCCCTCAGACGCCTCCGGCCGGGCCTCTCCCGCCGCGGCCTCCTTCGCCTCCCGCAGCCGCTGGATCGTCTCGCCCAGCCGTTCGGCCTCGATCGGCTTCAGCAGGTAGTCCGTCGCCGGGATCTCGAAGGCCGACACGGCGTAGTTCTCGTAAGCGGTGACGAAGACGACCTTGGGCATGACCGGGCGGCCCTTCAGGCTCTTGGCCAGCTCGATGCCCGTCATCCCCGGCATCTGCACGTCGAGAAAGATGACGTCGTAGTCCAGCGCGTTGATCAGGGCCATAGCCTCGCGAGCGTTGGTCGCCTCTCCGATGACCTCGACGTCGGGGAACTGGCTGAGCTGATACCGCAGCTCCATCCGGGCCGGGTATTCATCGTCAACGATCAGGGCCCTCAGCACCATTGGCAACCTACGCTCCTTCTCAGCTGGAACTTTTGCCTACCCATTGTAGACGACGGTCCGGGGATCGCCAAGAGTTGTCACGTGAAACGCAGCTCAATCGCCCTGAGCTGCATGCTGCAGGGGGATGCGCAGCCGGATCGCCGTGCCCCGGCCGGGGGTGCTGCGGATGCGCAGCCGGTACTGCGGGCCGTAGAGCGAGATCAGCCGCTCGTTGACATTGGTGAGGCCCAGCCCCATGTTGTTGCCGTACCCTTCCTCGAAGACCCGGCGCTGCGTCTCCCGGTCCATGCCGACACCGTTGTCGGCGATCAGGATATGCAGGTGGCTGCCCACCTGTCGCGCCCGGATGCCCACCACGCCGGTGTCCTCCTTGGGCGCCAGGCCGTGGACCACGGCGTTCTCCACCAGCGGCTGCAGGGTCAGCACGGGGACCATGGCGCCTGTGACCCGGGGGTCCACCTTCATCTTCACCCGGAGCTTCTCGCCGAAGCGGGCCTGCTCCAGGGAGAGGTAGATATGGATGTACTCCAGCTCGTCCTGGAAGGTGTTCATGTTGCCCCGGGTGGTCAGCGACCGCCGGAAGAACTGGGCGAGGCTCACCAGAAGCTCACGGGAGCGCTCGGGGTCGGTGCGCGAGAACATGATGATGGTGTTCAGCACGTTGAACAGGAAATGCGGCCGGATCTGCGCCTGCAGCGCCTCCAGCCGGGCCCGGACCACCAACTGCCGCTGCCGTTCCGACTCGGCCAGCTCCATCTGGATGCCCAGCAGCGCCGCAATGCCCGCGGCCAGCCGCACCACGTAGGTAGGCACGGGCGCGTTGGAGGCCCGGTACAGCTTGAACGTGCCGACCACCTTCCCCCGGAACTTCAGGGGCGTGATCACCGCCGCTTTCAGGGGGTGCGGGCAGCCCGGCTCGTCGCAGGAAAGCACCCGCGGGTCGTTCACCACGCGCGCCTCGCCTGTCTCCAGCACGTGGCGGGTGGCCCCGGTGAGGATCGGCCCCCCCTGCCGGTGCCGCCGGCAGCCCACGCCCGAGAAGCCGAGGATCACCTTGTCGTCGGTGATCGCCACGGCGTCCATCTCGGTGATCTGCCGGATGATCTCGCAGATCTTCTGCGCCGACTCGAAGTTGAGCCCCTGCTTCAGGTACGGCATCGTCTCCTCGCCGATCCGCAGCGAGGTGTCGAAGCTGGTGATGGACTCGAGGACGGCCGGCGAGATGGACTCCTCGTCGTCCTGCCTGGTCAGGAGCCAGGCGGCCAGGACCAGCTGCAGGACGACCACCGCGGCCGCCCACATCTCCGCCCGGGGCGGTCGGGCCCACACCAGCCAGACCAGTGCCGCCCCGCCGACGCCCACCATCGCCAACAGCAGCGCCCGCGCCCTGCGGTTCACCACGGGTACACCTCCCACTGCGAAGCCGCCGCTCCCACCGGCCGCGCCGGGCCGGGCGATATCGCTCCGGCGCGGTGTATCGTCGAAAAGGACACAACCTTGACGTGACTCTATTCTCCCTGGGTCCACCGTCGCCTGCCGGATCCGCGAGAGGAGGAGGCCGAGACCGTGCGTGCGGAGCCCCCGCCCTACCAGCCGCCCGCCGAGGTGAGCCCCGGCATCTTCCTGGTGCCCATCCCCATCCCGATTCCCCTGCGGTACGTCAACTGCTACCTGTTGCGAGGACCCTCGGGTTGGACCCTGGTCGACACCGGCTTCCACGACAGCCTGGCCGAGGCCGCCTGGCCCCGCGCCCTTGCGCACCTGGCCATTCGCGCGCAGGACATCAAGCAGATCGTGCTGACTCACTACCACCCGGATCACGTGGGCGCGGCCGGCTGGCTGCAGCAGCTCACCGGCGCCCCGGCCTTCCTGCCGGAGACCGAGATGGAGCAGTTCCACCGGTTCTGGGCGGACGGGACCGGGGCCATGGCGGAGCGGCTCCAGGCGCTCTTCCTCGGGGAAGGGATGGACGAGGCCACTGCGAGCGCCCTCCGCCGGCACCACCTCCAGCAGGTGGAGCGGGTCCGACCGCTCCCGGAGCTACGGCCGCTGGCAATCGACAGCCGGATCGCCATGGGCGACGGCACCTATGAGGTGATCTGGACGCCGGGCCACTCCGACGGGCTGGCGGTCTTCTGGGACGCGCGGCGTTCGATCCTGCTGGCCAACGATATGCTGCTCAGCGGCATCACACCCAACGTGTCGGTGTGGCCCGGCAGCCGCCCGAACCCGCTGGCCGACTACCTGGCGTCGCTCCGGCGGGTGGCCGCCCTGGGCGCCCGACTTGCGCTGCCGGGCCACCGGGCCCTGATCCGCGACGTGGCCGGGCGTGCCCGGGAGATCCTGGCCCACCACGCCGAAAGGCTGGCCAGGGTGACGGACGCGGCCGCAGCCTCCCCGGGCGGCGCCACGGCGTGGGAGATCTGTCGGCGGATCTTCCCGGTGGACGGCCTGACGCTGCACCAGGTCCGCTTCGCCATGGCGGAGACGCTGGCGCACCTGGTCTATCTCTGCCGCGAGGGGCGGCTGCGAAAGGAGGGCATGCGCTACCTGCGGGCATGAGCTTCGGGCGCCGCCGGCCGGCGTCCACCCGGAGAAGCCCGATGCGGTGTAATCGAGTAGGAGGGGGCGGCTAGCCCCCGTCCTCTCACACCACCGGACATGCGAGTCCGCATCCGGCGGTTCGCCAGGATTGACGAGTCGCTTCATAGCATTCGGTCAGGCTTATCAGCCCCTGGGCACGCCAGTAGGCGTCGCCCAGGGCGCTGTTTAGTGGGCCACCTGCCATCCGCCACGGGCCTTTGCGGCTGTTGGCGAGTTGGTAGACTACCCATTCGGGCAAACCGAGGGCGCGCAACTCCCGAAAGCGCGTGCGTACACGCTTCCACTGCCTCCATACGCATGCTCGCAGCCGACGCTTCAGCCATCCTTCGAGTCTTTCAAAGGCTGACCTGGCATCGGAGAGCGCATAGTACCCAACCCAGCCCCGCAAGTAGGCATTCAGGCACCGGATTCGGTCCTCCATGCTCTGGCTGCGGTTGCGGTCCGTCAGCGTGCGGAGCTTGTCCTTCACGCGTTTCAGGCTCTTCGGGGCCAGCCGGATGCGCACTCCCCGGTGCTTGTAGAAGCTAAACCCGAGGAACTGCCGCTTCCACGGCCGGTCCACTGCGCTCTTCTCCTCGTTGACCTTCAGCCGTAACCGCTCCTGCAGGAAGTGGCGCACGCTCCTGTAGACCCGTTCTCCCGCCCGCTTGCTGCGGACGTAGATGTTGCAGTCATCGGCGTACCGGACAAAGTGGTGGCCACGGCGCTCCAGCTCCTTGTCGAGGTCATCCAGCAGGATGTTCGCCAGCAGCGGACTCAGCGGACCGCCCTGCGGCGTCCCTTCCTCCGTCGCCACGACCACCCCGTTCAGCATGACCCCGGCCTGTAAGTACCGCCGGATCAGCCGCAGCACACGCTTATCCGTTACCCGCCGCGCCACGCGGGCCATCAGCACGTCGTGGTTGACCCGGTCGAAGAACTTCTCCAGGTCCATGTCCACGACCCAGTCGTACCCTTCCTCCACGTACTGACGTGCCTTCCTGACCGCATCATGACCCCGCCGCCCCGGCCGAAAGCCGTAGCTGGATTCGGAGAATGTCGGGTCAAAGATCGGCGTCAGTACTTGCAGGAGTGCCTGTTGGATCAGGCGGTCCATCACGGTGGGAATCCCCAGCATCCGCTTGCCGCCGCCCGGTTTCGGGATTTCGACCCGGCGGACTGGCTGCGGTCTGTAGGTCCCCTGGAGCAGTTCCTCACGGATGCGGCTCCACTCCACGCGAATCTGGTCCCGCAGCCGTTCGGTGGGGACACCGTCCACGCCGGGAGCGCCTCCGTTCCGCTCCACCCGTTTCAGGGCGGCCAGCATGTTCTCCCTGGCCACCACCTGCTCCATCAGGTTGCTGTGCTCCCCGCGGGGTGACGTTCCGTCTTGTGCCGGCTGCCCACTCCGCCCTCTCGCCGTCCCTTGCGGCTTCACCGCTACTTCCGGCGAGCAGGTCCCGTTCGGGGTCTTCTGCGTTTGTCGCGGGCTGCTCGAACGCAACGGGTTCACCCCTTTCCTGACGTTCGGCCCTTCCCGGTTGGGGCGTCCCCCTGCCGGTACTATGGCCTTTGCTGACTTCTGCCGGTTCAGCTGCGTCTCCCGACGCAGGTTACCAGCGTTGCTGGCGTTCCCGGCAGACCTCCCCGGGTAAGGACGCTGACCTTCACCCCGCACCCGCCCCATCTACCGCACCGCCCTTTGGCAGCTTCGGGTTTTGCTGTGTTCGGCCAGCTCACCCGAGCGGCACAGCCTCCTATGGGGTTCGTGTTCCTCGGGTCGTGGCTTTGCCTCGGGCTTCCTTCAGATTCCGCCTCACGACAGACACCCTTGCCTTTGGCTAACGGGCTGGTGCTGCCTCGCCCGTAGCGGACTTTCACCGCCAAGTCAGCGCCCATGCCGGGCACACCGAAACCGGGCCGGCGGGTGTTCCGCCGGCCCGAAGTCGTGCCGTTCTAGTGTGCGCAGCCGCCGCTGCCGCAGGACCTGGGGGCGCCGGCAGCGTTGGCCGTACGGAAGGACTGGCCGCAGGCGCAGCCGGTCACCGCGTTCGGGTTGTTGATGGCGAAGCCGCCGCCCATCAGGCTGTCCACGTAATCGATGGTCGAGCCGTCCAGGTACGGCAGGCTGGCCGGATCGATGACCACCTTGATGCCGTCGAACTCGCTGATGTTGTCGTCCGGGCGCGGGTTGCGCTCCAGAGCCATGCCGTATTCAAAGCCCGAGCAACCGCCGGGACGCACCAGCACGCGCAGGGCCAGGTTCTCACCCTTGGACTTGATGATCTCCTTCAGCCGGTTGGAAGCCTTCTCCGTCAGGGTGATGTTCACAGGGAATTCCCTCCTTTGCTCCCGTAACGTCTAGTTTACCACGTCTGATCCACCGTGGCTCAACTATATGCCATCTCGCCGCGAATCGCAAGAGTCCCTCCCCAACCGTTGAGAC
Organism: Symbiobacterium thermophilum IAM 14863; assembly: GCF_000009905.1. GTDB lineage: Bacteria > Bacillota > Sulfobacillia > Symbiobacteriales > Symbiobacteriaceae > Symbiobacterium > Symbiobacterium thermophilum. The sequence goes on along the minus strand of NC_006177.1, from coordinate 1,100,618 downwards.
GACCGCCGCCGGCCGGGCGGTGCGGATGGCTTTCCCCGAAAGAGCCGAGGGTGTATAGTAACGGTAGCTTGTCAAAACCCGCCGGCAAGGGAGATGACCATGACCCCCGTTGCGCTCACGCTCGCCATTCTGCTGACGTCGGTGCTCGCCGGGCTGGTGGGCTCCATGCTGGGGCTGGGCGGCGGCATCATCATCGTCCCGGCCCTGACGCTGTTCTTCGGGTACGATTTCCGCACCGCGGTGGCCGCCAGCGCCGTGGCCATCATCGCCACCTCCACCGGGGCCGCCGTCGCCTACCTGCGCGACCACATCACCAACACCCGCATCGCCATGTTCCTGGAGATCGGCTCCACCCTCGGCGCGCTGTCCGGGGCCTTCATCGCCGGGTACGTGCCGGCGCGGTTCCTTTTCCTCCTCTTCGCCGCCCTCATGGCCTACTCGGCCTTCTCCATGTTCCGGGCCCGGAAGTCCGAGCTGCGGGAGGACGTGGTCCCGGACCGGCTGTCGGAGCGGCTGCAGCTGCGCGGCGCGTACTACGACAAGGCGCTGGGCCGGACCATCTCCTACCGCGCCACGGGCGCTCTTCCTGGCCTCCTCCTCATGTACGTCTCGGGCGCGTTCGCGGGCCTGCTGGGCGTCGGGGGCGGCACGTTCAAGGTGCCCGCGATGGACATCGTCATGAAGCTGCCGATCAAGGTGTCGACGGCCACGTCCAACTTCATGATCGGCGTCACGGCCGCCGCCTCCGCAGCGGTCTACTTCGTGCGGGGCGACGTGCAGCCGCTGGTGGCCGGCCCCGTGGCCCTGGGGGTGCTGTGCGGGGCGCTCCTGGGCTCCCGGCTGATGGTCAGGATGAAGGGATCCACCCTCCGCCTCCTCTTTGTCCCGCTGCTGGTGTACGTGGCCGTTCAGATGGCCTGGAAAGGGGTGACCTACTAGGTGGACAGCCTGCAGACCCGGCAGCACGAGGTCTCCCGGGATGTCGAACGCGTCGAGCTGGCCGTCGCCCACCTGCTGCGAATCGGCACCGCCGTCGCCGCAGCGCTCATCTCCGCCGGCCTCGCGGTCACCCTCCTCCAGCTGTCCGTGTCGATCGGCCCGACCCTGGTGACCGCGGGGATCATCGCCCTCATCTGCACGCCGTTGCTTCGGGTGGCGGCGGCCATGGTCATCTACCTGCGGCTGGGGGACGTGGTATACGGCGTCATCTGCCTGGCCGTGCTGCTCTTCGTCCTCGCCGGCATGCTGCTCGGCGAAGGACACTAGGCCCCTGACGCCACAGGCCCGCCGGGATCCTGCCCGGCGGGCCTGATCTCTTCGCATCGCTCCCGTCCCCGTCGGTACCGGGCCATCGGCAAGGCCGCCTCGGCGACGGTCTGGGCCCGGTGGGGCCGCCGGTCAGGACGACCAGCAGAAGCAGCGCCCTACCCGCCCGGCGTCGCCTCGGCCGGCTCGCGGGGGGCGTCCTGCGGGGGCGTGCCGCCCTGGTCGGAAGCGGCGCCGTCCGCCGTCGCCTCGGCCGGCTCGCGGGGGGCGTCCTGCGGGGGCATACCGCCCTGGTCGGAAGCGGCGCCGTCCGCCGTCGCCTCGGCCGGCTCGCGGGGGGCGTCCTGCGGGGGCATATCGCCCTGGTCGGAAGCGGCGCCGTCCGGCGTCGCCTCGGCGGGCTCGCGGGGGGCGTCCTGCGGGGGCATACCGCCCTGGTCGGAAGCGGCGCCATCCGGCGTCGCCTCGGCCGGCTCCCGGGCAGCATCCTGCGGGGGCGTGCCGCCCTGGTCGGGCCCAGCGCCCCCAGGGACCGACCACGCGGGGACCGTTCCGGTCAGCAGGAACCCGCTGACGAGGCGGGTGATGTCCGCCAGACTGGCGGCAGCGACGGACTCGTTGACCCCCGAGCTGAAGAGCGCGATGGCGAAGGGCCGATCCTGCAGGAACACGATGCCGACGTCGTGCACCATGGCGGGCAGTGTGCCGATCTTGTGCGCGACCGAAACCCCCGACGGCGCCCCGGCCGCGATGCGGTCGGAAAAGGCCGTCTGGGTGAGGAGCCCGAGCAGGGTGCGGTACAGCCCGCCGTCGTCCCCCGCGGCCCGGCGATAGGCCACTTCCATGTACAGGGCCATGTCCCGGGGCGTGGTCGCCCGCCGGCCGGTGGACAGGTTGGTCACCGTCCCGCCCAGCTCCCGCATGTAGGCGAACACGTTCTGCTCGCCGAACCGGCGCAGCAGCATGTTGGTGGCGATGTTGTCGCTGACGGTGAGGGACAGGTGCACCAGCTCCGCCACCGTGTAGCAGTCGCCCGCGATCGACCCGTGGAGGATGCCGCTGCCGCCCTCCCAGTCCTCCGGCGCGTAGTAAAGGGGTTCGGCCAGGTCGGCCTCGCCCCGCTCGACCAGGGAGAAGACGTACATGGCCAGCGGCACCTTGAAGGTGGAGGCCGCGACAAAGACCTGGTCGCCCCCCACCGACACCGTCGCCCCGGTGGAGAGATCCACCACGGCCACCCCATAGGTGCCGCTCAGGGCAGACACGTAGGCGTGGAGGGCCTCCTCCAACCCGGCAAGGCCGTCGGCGGGAAGCGCGGCGGCGCCGCCGCCGTACGGCAGCGCCTCCCCGGCAGCCGCCGCGCCGCCGAAGGGAATGGCGCCGGTGCACACCCGGGGCGGACGCGGCACGGCAGGCTCCGCCTCGGAGGGCCGTTCGGCTGTCTGCGCGACGTCAGACAAGGATGGGGACCGCAGGGTCGGCGACCGCAGGGCGATCTCAGGCCTGTCCGGCGAACCGGCCGCAGGTGCCCGGGGCGCCTCCGCCGAGCCGGGCGCTTCGGCCGTCGCCCCGTCCTGGTCGGACACCGGCAGGCGACCGGACCCTGCCTGCAGGGCCCCGTGCTGAGCCGGCGGCGCCTGCGACGCCGCCGGCACCGCCGCGGCGGCCGCCAGCAACGCCGCGGCCACCGCGATGATCAGCACAAGGCAGAACGCGCGGAACACGCCTCTGGGCTTGTGACCTGCCATACGCCTTCCCCATCCTCATACCATTACTTACACAACGTATCGGTTTATACTCCACCTTGGGTATACACCGGGGTAGGCGAAATTTCAAGGCCACTCTCCTGGCGACACGCTGACTGCCGGTTCCCGGGCTCAGCGGGACATCCGTTCCCCCCGATCGTCGGACGGAACAGCGACCTCCAGGTGCAGCACGGTGGCCACCAGGTCGGCCGGGAGGTAGACCTGCTCTTCGCACCGCACGGCGTGTGCGGCGATCACCTCGCCGTTCAGGACGGCGATGCGGGTCTCCGCGCGCCCGCCGGGAACATGGACCGACAGCACGTCCCGCGGGCCCAGCAGGGTCACCGTCTGCCCGGACTCGTCCCAGTAGATGCGGCCGGTGCGTTCCACCAGCCCCCGCACCGGGATCAGCGCCTCGCCGTTCCGGAACAGGTAACCGGTCACACCGTGGGCATCTCCGTCCGCCGCCCGGGCCGTGACCGCCACCGGCTGGGCGCCGGCCAGCGGCGGACATCCCGCGGCGGGTGCGACCGAAGCGATCAGGCCGCCCCCACACAGCGCGGCCGCGCCGAACGCCAGCAGCGCCGGCACCAGCACTGGCGCTGTCCGCAGCCCCCCTTTCCTGCTCGTGGGCACGCGGCTCCCCCCTGCACCTCCTGCGTCTGACTCCATTCTACATCACTTCTAGATTCTTCCGTTATACGCACAACAGAGAAAGGGCCGCGGGCTCCTGCCCGCGGCCCCTGCAAGACTGGGTTGCCGGCTACCGCCTCACCAGCAGGTCGGTCGCCACCGTGTCCCCCGGCGTGAGGCGAATGATGGGCGCCATATCCATCCCGTGAGTGACGGAACCGGCAAAGGTGCCGGACTCCGGCTTCACCCGCAGCCAGGCCCAGGTCGCGCCGGCCGGCAGCGGCTGTTCGATCCGGTAACGGCCCGAGGCGTCGGTCACCGCCGCCCGGACCTGCCCGCTGCCCTCCAGCGCCAGCTCCACCCGGGCGCCGGACACGGCCTGCCCGTTCTGATCGAGCACCCGGCCCTCCACCACGGCGTTCTGCTCATAGACCATCACGGCCTGGGTGAGGGTCCGACCCGGACCAGGGAGCTCCGTGAGCACCACGCCGCCCCGGGTGTACCCCTCGGCCTCCACCACCAGCAGCCCGATGGAGGCGGACGACGCGTCGACCTTGACGGAGAAGTAGCCGTCGCTCTCCGAACGGCCCTCGGCCGCCTTCACCCCGTCCAGGTGCAGCTGCACGTTGGCCCCCGTCACGGGCCTGCCCTGCAGGTCGACCACCACGCCGTCGACGGTGGTCTCAGCGGGCGTCAGCCGCACGGTGGGCAGGGCGTCGCCCGCGCCCAGCGCGGCCGTCATGTCGATGTACCCCGTGGGCAGGTAGCCTTCTGCGGTGACGGAGAGAGCGGCCCACCCGGTGGTCGTGGGAATCGAGCCGAGCCGGTACCAGCCGCCGTCGTCGGTGCGGTCGCGGCCGGCCTCCCGGCCGTCGGCGAGCACCATCTTGACGTCCGCGCCGGACACCGGGCGGCCGAGGGTATCCACGATGCGGCCCTGGACGGTGGCCATGGCCGGATGCAGCGTGGCCTGCAGGAGCAGGCGGCCGCCGCCGGGCACGTGGAACGTGGTGGTGGACGTGCCCGAGACCACGACCTCACGGGTGGGCACGTAGCCTTCCTTGCTCACCCGCAGCATGTAGGGCGACTGGGCGAAGCCGCCGTCCTGGCTCGCGTCCACGTTCTCGATGAGGAACTTGCCCTCCGCATCGGTGGTCGCCTTGTACATCACGTGGGACCGGCGGATCAGCTCCACGGTCGCGCCCTCGATGGGCAGCCCGGTGGGCCCGACCACCGTACCGGTGACCGTGGACCGGACCAGCGACTGATCGTTGAACTGCTGGGCCACCAGCGGGATCTGAACGGTGCCTCCGGGGTTCACCGTGAACCAGTCGGAAATGGCCAGGTCGATGTGATCCACGGTCAGGCTGTCCACCGCGTTGTACGCCACCAGCTGGTACAGGATGCCCTCGCCCGCGGGCACGTTCTCGAAGCGGACGGCGCCGTTGGCGTCGACCTTGGCCGAGGCCACCTCGCCGAGCCCCTTGCGAAGCAGCACGATCTCCGCAGTCCGGATCGGCCGGTTGCCGATGGTCGTCAGGACCGACTCCACCGTGCCGGTGGTGCGGTAGATCTTGATGCGGTTCAGGCCCGAGTGGTCCAGCAGGCCGCCCGGAGACACCTGCTGCGCGTCCGTCTCCACCGGGGTGTACCCGGGCATCCTGACCCGCAGGCGATACGTATCCTCAGGCAGGCTCGCGCGAATCGTGAAGCGGCCGGTGGCGCCGGTCTGCGCGGAGCCGACCACCACGTTCTCGCCCCGCACCAGTTCCACGGTCGCGCCGCGCAGCGGGGAGCCGGTGGCGCCGTCCACCACCTCGCCGCTGGCGGTGATGGTGCCCGTGGCCAGCGAGATCGCCTCCACGGTCACGCGGCCGCGGCCCACCGACACGCTCTTCTGCACCGGCGCCTTGCCCTCGGCGGAGACCAGCGCGGTGTAGACACCGGGCGCCAGATCCCGGGCGACCCAGCGGCCGGCCTGTGCCGTCCCCTGGGCCACCACCCGGCCGGCGCTGTTCAGGAGCGTGACGCTCGCGCCGGTGCGGCCGTCCGCGTCCCGCACGTAGAGCTGCAGTTCGCCGCCCACCGGCTCGAGGGTGATGGCGCGCACGCCGCCCTGAGCCGGGTCAAACCAGCCGGTCTCCCTCACCTCGTACCCGGCGGCCGTGGCACGGGCCTGCCAGAGCCGCGTGCGGCCAGGGGTAACAGGAACCCGCACCAGGCCATCCTCGCCGGTGAACTGCACGGCCACCAGGCCCGTGCCCAGCTCGTAGATCTCCACCGTCGCCGCCGGCACAGGCCGCCCGGTCGCGTCCGCCACCCGCAGCAGCACCTGATTCGCCGCCTCCTGGGCAGCCGCCGGCAGGACCACCGAGACCAGGAGGAGCAGACTGGTCAGCCACGCTACCGCCTTCCGCCGGACCGTCCCGGCGGGGTTCCTACCATATCGGTTCACACGCTCAGCCTCCTTATTCATAGCGCAGGGCCTCGATGGGATCGAGCCGGGCCGCCTTCGAGGCCGGGTAGACGCCGAAGAGCACGCCGACCGCGGCGGAGAAGCCCATGGCCAGAAGGACCGTCGGAAGATCGATCAGCATGGAGACCCCCATCGCCCGGCCGACCAGCCAGACGGGCACGGTGGCGAAGGCCACGCCGACGGCCCCTCCCACCAGGCAGATCACCACCGACTCGATCAGGAACTGCGTCATGATATTGCCGTAGGTGGCGCCGATCGCCTTGCGCAGGCCGATCTCCCGCGTGCGCTCGGTCACCGAGACCAGCATGATGTTCATGATGCCGACCCCGCCCACGAGCAGCGAGATGGCCGCGATGGAGGCGATCAGGCCGGTCAGGAGGCCGGTGACGCTGGACAGGGCCGCCGTCATCTGCTCCATGCTGTAGCCCATGTACTTGGCCCCGTTGTTGAGCTGCCCGAGCAGGGCCACGGCATCGTTCATGACGCTCTCGACGTCGGCCCCCGGGCGCACCTTCGCCAGCACCAGAAAGGAGTCGGTGCTCCCGGTCATGCGCTGCACCGCCGCCACCGGCAGGTACACGGCGGGATCCTGCACCCCCATGGCCTGGGACAGCGCGCCCGTCGAGTTCTCCACGGTACCGATCACCTGATGGGTGAGCCCGTTGATTTTCACCCGCTCGCCGACGGGGTTGTAGTCCCGGTCGCCGAAGAGCCGGGTCACCGCGTCCCTGGAGAGGACCGTCACGCGGGCGCCGCCCTTCATCTCCTCCTCGGTGAACCACCGGCCTTCCAGGACCTTGACGTTCACCACCCGGTCAAACCCGGGGGAGACGGCGTAGGCGTACGTCGAGAGCGTCTCCTTCTGATACTCCGCCCGGACGCCCACCGTATCGCCGCTGATCACGGCCTCGACGTCGGGGAGCATGGCCTCCAGCTGCTGCATGTCCCGCTCACTGATGGGCTCGATCCGGCTGAGGGCGTCGCTGGAGCTGACGGAACCCGGCATGATGTAGAAGACGCCTGCGCCTAACCCTTGCAGTTCGCCCAGCACCGCCGACTCGGTCCCCCGGCCGATCGCCACCACGGCGATCACCGACCCGACGCCGATGATGATGCCGATCATCGTGAGGATCGACCGCATCTTGTTGGCGACCAGGGCCTCCCAGGCTACCCGGAGGGTCTCGAGGAGATTCATTCCTCAGGCCCTCCCATCTCCGCGAGCCGGTCCACCGCCCGGACCGGGTTCGGCACGGGCTCGTCGCTGACGATCCGCCCGTCCCTGAGCCGGATCACACGGTTGACGTGCTGGGCCACGTCGGGCTCGTGGGTCACGATGAGCACCGTGGCTCCCTCGGCGTGGAGCTCCTGGAACAGGGCCAGGATCTCCTCACCCGTCCGGGAGTCCAGGTTGCCCGTGGGCTCGTCGGCGAGGATGATCGACGGCTGGGTCACCAGGGCCCGGGCAATGGCCACCCGCTGCCGCTGGCCGCCTGAAAGCTCGTTGGGCCGGTGGTGAATGCGCTCGCCCAGACCGACCCGCTCCAGGGCCTCCCGGGCCCGCCGGCGGCGCTCCCGGGCCCCGACGCCCGCGTAGAGCAGCGGCTGCTCCACGTTGCGCAGGGCCGACATGCGGGGCAGGAGGTTGAAGGTCTGGAAGACGAACCCGATCTGCCGGTTGCGCACCCGGGCCAGCTCCGACTCGTCCCGGGCGGTGATCTGCCGCCCGTCCAGCTCGTAGGTGCCGCTGGTGGGACGGTCCAGGCAACCCAGGATGTTCATCAGGGTCGACTTGCCCGAGCCGGAAGGGCCCATGATCGCCACCAGCTCGCCGGCTTGGATCTCGAGGCTCACGCCCCGCAGGGCGTGAACCTCGCTGCTGCCCATCTTATAGACCTTCGTGATATCCACTAACTTGATTACTGGCTTTTCCCCCAATTCTCGTCCACCTCCTCCACCCGCACCGGATCTCCCTCCTGCAGGGAGTTGATCAGCGTGAAGGGGCTGACGACGATCCGCTCGCCCTCCTCGAGCCCCTCCAGGATCTCGACCTCGGTCTCGGTCCGCAGGCCCACCCTGACCGGCCGGACCTTCACGGCGAACCCGTCCACGACCAGGACGCTGGGCTGGCCGTCCCGGGTGCGCACCGCCGCCGCGGGAACGACAATCGCGTCCTGCCGTTCGGCCGTCGCGATGGTCACCTCGGCGTTGAGGCCCGCCCGGAGGAGCCCCTCGCGGTTGGCCACCTCCCCCTCGACCACGAAGAACGGCGATCCGCCGGCCGCAGTCGCCTGGGCGGCCACCCGGGTGACCCGACCGTGGAACAGCTCCCCGGGCGTTCCGTTGGTCTCCACGGATAGCGGCTGCTCCGGACGCACCTTGCCGATGTCGAGCTCGTCCACCTGGGCCTTGACCTTCAGGACGTCCAGGTTCCCGATGGTGAGCAGCACCTGCGTCTCCTGTGCCGGCATGCCGTCCTGGGCGGCCACCGCCAGGACCGTGCCCGAGACGGGGGCGGTGAGCTGCGCCTGGGCCAGCTTCTCCCGCATGGCCGCCAGGCTGGTGCGCGCCGCCGCCAGTTCGATCTCGGCCGCCCGCACCTGCTCGGCCAGGGCGCCGCCGCTCTCGGCTTCCATCTCCGCCAGCTGCAGGGCGATGCGGGCCGCCTCCACCTGGCTGGCGGCCAGCTGCACGGCCACCGGGTTGTCGCCGCTCACCCGGGCGTAGTCGGCCTCGGCAGCGGCCAGCTCGTCGTAGGCCGCCCGCAGCTGCGCGGCGGCCTGCTCGGCCGCCTGCTGGCTCTGCCGGAGCGCCTCGTCGTAGGCGGACCGGGCCTGCTCATACTTCGCTCGCAGGGCGGGGTTTCCGGGGTCGGCCTTATATGCCTCCTCCGCCTCCAGCAGCGCGGCCCTGGCCGCAGCCACCCGCTCCGCGCCCTCCGCGCTGCGGTTCTGCAGGGTCGTCAGGTTGACCCGCGCCTGCTCGAGGCGGGTGCGCAGCGCGTCGTCCTGCCGCATCACCGAAGCCAGCTGGTCTTCGGCCTGCAGCAGCTGCGCCCGGGCCTGGGCCAGCCGCTGATCCAGCTGCAGCGGCGCCTCCTGCTGCTGCAGCCGCAGCGAAGCCAGCGTGGACTCCATCCGGGCCACCTGGGCCTCCTGCGCCGACACCTGCAGGGCGAGATCCGCATCGTCCAGCACCGCCAGCACCTGGCCGGCGGTCACCCGCTCGCCGATGCCCACCTTCAGCGTCACCGCCTTGGTGGTGAAGGGCGCCCGGACCTCATGGACTCCCGTGGCCTCGAGGACGCCGGGGGCGATGACCTCCTGCCGGAGGCTGCCCCGCCGCACGGCCTGCACCCGCACCTCCGGGGCGCCCTTGGGACCCTGAGTTGCCGCCCCCGACGCGGGCTGATTCCTCAGGTTGGCCACCACAAGCACGGCCACCGCAACAATCAGTGCGGCCGCGATCAACACCTTTCGCTTCACAGCGGCTCCTCCTTAGTTCAACGTCATCGACGAAGTCAGTGCGCTGCTGAGTCCTGCGGACGCTGCGGTGAAGAGGGTGGTCATCACGAAAAGCGCCAGCGGCAGCGCCCACCCCTTGCGGGGCTCGCGGCCGAAGAGGGCGGCGAAGCCGATGCCCAGCAGGACGTAGTACCACAGGTGGAGCGGGTTGAAGGCGCTGAGCACGGCCGCCAGGACGGGGCCGGCCGTGTCCGGCAGCAGCACGGCGGGGGTCAGGTTGACCGGCCGGCCGGTGACCGCCATGAGGATACCCGCCAGCAGGTTGCTGATCGCCACGGGCAGGCGCGCGTAGCCGATCATGCCCATGTAGGAAGCCAGCGGCACACCGCCGCCCTGGAACTGGCCGAAGAAGGTGGCCACCAACGCCAGGACGAACCCGGTGAGCCAGGGACCGATCACCGAACCGGCGGCCAGCGTCCCCACCGCGCTCCAGCGCATGACCGACTGCATCATCTGGAAGTCCACTTCCTGCCCCGGCGGCAGCGAGGCGACGGCGGCCTCCATGGCCAGGTCCACCGTCGGGCCGTAGGTGAGGGCGAAGACGGCCAGTCCCACGAGCGTGTGGACCAGGTAAGGAACCAGGACCGGCGGATGCGCAGCCATCGCCCGGAACGTCTCCGCCGGATCCGTAAGGACGCGCAGCACCGCCGCCCATGGCGAGACGCGCCGCCCGTCGCCGTGGTTCAGCACGGGTTCGCTCACAGTGTCAACCTCCTATTCGACGTCCAGAATTCGGAACAGGTTTCCCCAGGCCTTTCCCTTGATGAGACCGCTCAGCGGGCGCAAATGGTTCTGCGAGGAGGTAGACCCGTCCTTCCCGCAGCCCCTGTACTTAGACGTTGACCAACTGAAAAACCCCTTCACGGAGGAAGGGGTTGGCTGGGTCAGACGGGCCAGGCCCAGCGGGGGATGGCGGCGATCACCAGGACCAGCGAAACCAGGAAGGCCACGAACCCGCCCACCGGCACGGAGCGCTTCTGCAGGGTGCGCCCGAAGTGGGCCACCAGCATGGCCAGGATCATGGTGCCCGGGTGGATGAAGGCCAGGAAGGCGTCGTGGTTCCACCCGGATCGCAGGAGCCAGATGACCAGCCCGATCAGCACCTGAACGTCCAGGGCGACGGTGTAGGCCTGGGCCGCCCGGCCGGCCCAGCCGTCAGCGGCCTTCTTGCCGGCTGCCAACGCCCCGGCCAGCGTCGCCACCGCGGCAACCAGGATCACCCAGCGCATCACATTATGCGCCATAATCAACCAGTACATGGAGTAACCTCCCTCTACTTTTTCATTCCTTTTCTTCTCTCATCTCATCTTCAATCCCTGTCGGATCCCCCACCATTCTACCATTGTGCAGGGATTTCGAATAAGTATGGAGAAAACCTGGCCGAGCAGAGGGGGGAATTGTCATGGGAGACGCGACGCGGACGCCGGACTGCCGGGAGGTGGCCCGGGTCCTGGACAGGCACCTTCGGACCGACACCTTCCCGCTGGGCATCCGGGTGTTTCGGGGGGATGAGCCGCTGCCGGAGCGGGTGCGGCGGCCGTGGCGGGACATGGGGATCAAGATCGCCATCTGCCAGGGCATTGGCATGGCCCGCCGGTACGGGTGGGCCGTGGCCATGGGCCCCGAGGACCTGAGCTGCCCCATCGCGCAGGTGGCCTTCGGGTTCAAGCCGGCGATCCCGTATTACACCGAGGGGAACCTGGCCGCCGGCATGTACGTGGAGACCTGCGGGGCGGGCGCCCTCACGGAACAGGAGGTGCCGAAGTTCGCGCCGGAGGAGGCGGGCACGGTGGTGGTGGCGCCGCTGGCCCGGTGCACTTTCGAGCCCGAGACCCTGCTCATCTACGGCAACTCCGCACAGGTGATGCGGGCGGTCACCGGCGCGCTGTGGAAGACCGGCGGGGCGCTCACCTCCACCACCACGGGCCGGGCGGACTGCGCCGACATCGTCATCCGCACCGCCCGGGAGGGCCGGCCGCAGTTCATCCTGCCCTGCCTGGGCGACCGCATCTTCGGCCAGACCCAGGACCACGAAATGGCCTTCACCATCCCCTGGTCCCAGGTGCCCGACCTGCTGGAGGGGCTGGAGGGCACCCACAGGGGCGGCGTGCGCTACCCGATTCCCGCGTTCCTGCGGTACACCCCCGCGTTCCCGGCGACGTATCAGGAGCTCCAGCGCCGCTGGGACGAGGGGGAGACGACGTAGCCTGCCGGCTCCGCGGGGCGGCCGCGCGGTCTGCGAGAAGACGGCGGAGGCTGAGGAGCACAGCTCCCCAGCCTCCTCTTTCGTTCCTGCCAGCCGTCACCCGTCCCGGTCCAGCTTCACGAAGGCCAGCGTGCAGCGGGAGAGGCAGACGAGCCGCCCGTCCTCGTCGGTGATGCGGATCTCCCAGACGCTGCTCCGGCGGCCGACGTGGACCGGCGTGGCCTCCGCCCGCACGGTCCCCTCCCGCTTGGGGCGGATGTGGTTGGCGTTGATCTCCATTCCCACGGCGGTGCGCCCCTCGCCGGCGTGCATCGCCGCGCCGATGCTGGCCACCGTCTCCGCCAGCGCCACCGACGCGCCGCCGTGCAGGATCCCCATCGGCTGGCGTGTCCGGTGGTCCACCGGCATGGTGGCCACCACGCGCTCGGGTGAGACCTCCTCCAGCACGATGCCCAGTGCGTCGAGCAGCGTGCCGTCCGTGTACGGTGTCCGGTCCATCTGCATCCCATCCCTCCCCGGTGCTGGGTCATCAGGTTCGCCGCGCCCGGCCGCAGTCCCTCTTTCCCGGCCTCCGGGCGCGCGCAGGGGCCCGGGAACGCGTCCCGGGCCTCCCGCCGCAGACGTTCTCCGGTTAAGCCTCCGCCTCCGGCGGAGGCAGCTCGCTCACGTCGCCCGTCCGGTCCAGTTCGCCGGGGGACTCCCAGCGGGGCAGCGGCGGCTGCCACCCGCGGGCGGGGCCGCCCACCTCCGCCCGCCGCACCGGCCAGCCCTGAACCTCCTCGGAGGGCTGCCATTCAATCCCGTTGAGTACCGCCTGACCGGGCTGCTCCATCTGCTGGTAGAAGCGGTCCAGGTGCGGCAGGGTCCGGCTCATCAGCTGGACGCCGCTGAGCGACCGCACCTCCTCGTCCTCCAGGAACCGCTCCAGCGCCTGCTGGGCGCCCTCGTAGCTCTGCCGGATGAGCTGCACCTGGTCGATGATCCCGCCGACCACCTCCGGCGTGGCCCGGCCCGACAGCGCGTAGCGCAGCAGACCGCCCAGCGCGGTGGTGCCGTACAGCCCCATCATCATGTGCTGGCTCAGATCCTGGAAGTACGGCCTCCCCGCGGCCTGGCGGGCGGCGAGCCAGTGCGCGGCGTAGGCGGACTGGATCTCGGGCTGCGCCGCCTGCAGCAGCCCCTGCATGCGGGACATGGAACCGGCCACCTGTGCGGGGAGCCGCACCGGGCCTCCCGTGGGCATGGGCATGGACACCTCGCGCGACACCTCCGGACGACTTGACAGAACTGCAGCCATCCCCATCTTATGTCGCCCGGAGCACCACACACCCTGATCCCAGAATATTCCTGCTCTGCCGCTAATCCACGATGCGCCACCGGCGCCCCTGCCGGCCCAGCACCAGCGCACCGCCGTCCGCGGCGGGCACCACCTGAGCGCCCTCACCCACCTCCGGCGGCAGCACCAGGCGGGCGGCGGCTCCCTCGGCCAGGTCGAACCGGATCACGGCCCGTTCCGGCGCCGTGACCAGGATCAGCAGGTCGTCGCCCCGGCGGGCGAGCACCGCGGCCTGGACGTGGGCGGTCCGGGCTTGCGGCCCGCCTCCTATCAGGGAAACCTCCTGCGCGACCCTGCCGCCGCGGATGCGTACCGCCTCCACGCCCCCGCCCATCTCTTCGGACCGCAGAAGGAGCCACACGGAACCGTCCGCGGCCGGCGCCACGTACCGGACCCGGGCCAGCAGCGGCGACGGCAGCAGGTAGCGATCCGCCTTGCCGCCTGCGACGCGATAGAGGTTGGTGCTGTCCACGGCCCAGAGCGCGCCCGCTCCGTCCAGGGCGCCGAAGGTTGCCTGACCCGCCAGCGTATGCCGCTCCACGATGCCTCCCTCCGCGGCGGCCAGGATCTCGCGGCCCCGGCTGAACCAGAGCCGCCCGTCCTCCGCCACGGCCAGGGCGGCGATGGGCTCGGCGCCCCGGGCAACTTCCGCCGCCCGGCCGTCCGCCAGCCAGTACAGCCGGTAGGTCCCGCCGCCGTCGACGGTGCTCAGCCAGGCCGCACGGCCGGGCGCAGGCAGCAGCGTGTAGCCCGCGACCGCGGCATTCAGCGCATAGCCTTGCCGCCCGTCGGAGAAGACCGGCCGGGCGGGCGAACCGCTGTCCACGGTCCAGGTCGGCTCGCCCGGCGCGGGATACCGCCGCGCGCCCGGCACGGCGTCCTCGTCCGTTTCGGCCACCTCCGCCAGCAGGGCGTACCGGATGCGCTGCACCATCACCAGGGCCTCGGCGCGGGTCGCGGTGCGATCGAGGCCCAGCGCCCCGTCCGCGTAGCCTTGCAGGATACCCAGGTGGACGGCCTCGGCCGCCCAGGCCTGCAACCAGTCCGGATAAGAAGCCGCGTCCGCGGACGCCAGGGCGCGCCCGCCGACCAGGTGCGCGCGGCCCAGCGCGCGCACCCCGGCGAGGACGATCTCCCGGCGCGTGACCGGTTCGTCCGGCGCCAGCCAGCCGCCGTAGTCGGCGGGATCCAGGAGCCCCGCGGCCGCGGCGGCCTGAAGGCGGCCCTGCCGCGCCGCCCAGTGGCCCGCGGCGTACGGGGCGCTGTCGCCGGGTCGCGGCGCCAGCCCCAGGGCGCCGGTCAGCAGGGTGTAGAACTCCGCCCGGGTCATCGGCTGGTCCGGCCGGAAGCTGCCGTCCGGGAAGCCGCTGATGTACCCGGCGGCCACGCCGGCGGCGATCTCCGCCCGGGCCCAGTGGCCGGCGGTGTCCCACAGCGCGGCACCGTGGGTCACGGGCGGCGCTGCCAGGGCCAGCGCGGCCGCGAGCGCGACGGCCGCGACGGCGCGCTTCAGCGCCCGGTGGGTTATGTCGGTGCGTCTCGGCGTCGTCATCGTCATGCAGACCCCCTCGTCCACATGACGGTCTGTCCCATCCCACCGTTTGCGCAACCGCACCATTGGCAAGATGTACTAACGGGCACAGCCGCCGCCGGGCCGACCCGGACTCAGACCACCACGCCGCCGTTGGGCGAGATCACCTGGCCGGTGATGAAGCCTGCCTGCGGCCCCGCGAGGAAGCGCACCAGTGCGGCCACCTCTTCCGGCGTGCCCAGCCGGCCCACGGGCACCCGGCTCAGCCACTCCCGCAGCTCCTCCCCTTGCAGGAAGCTGTTCATCTCCGTGTCGATGGCGCCCGGCGCCACCGCGTTCACCGTGACGCCGAACGGGCCGACCTCCTGCGCGAGCGCGCGGGTGAAGCCGTTCTGGCCGGCCTTCACCGCTGAATACGCCACCTCGCCCGCGGCCCCTGTGATGCCCCAGATGGACGAGATCGTGATGATGCGGCCGTACCGTCGGGACAGCATGTGGGGCAGCGCCGCCCGGGTGCACGCGTACATGCCCGTGAGGTGGACCGCCACCAGATCGTTCCACTCCGCCGGCGTGGTGTCCACCAGCAGCTTCTCCAGGGCCGTGCCGGCGTTGTTCACCAGGATGTCGATCCGGCCGAAGCGGTCGACCGTCCCGGACACCGCGGCCTCGCAGGCGGCCGGGTCCCGCACGTCCACCTGCAGCGGCTCCGCCGCCCCGCCGGCGGCCCGGATGGCGGCGGCCACCGCCTCCGCCTGCTCCCGCTGCCGGTGGTACCCCACCACCACCGCGGCGCCCGCGGCCGCGAGCTCCAGGGCGACCGCCCGCCCGATCCCCCGGGACGCCCCGGTCACCAGGGCCGCCTGGCCGGACAGTTCCCTCACCGGCCCTCACCCCCGTCGCCCAGCAGCACCAGGAGCCCCCGCAGGTCGCTGACGGCGATCACCTCGTGTCCGGTGACGATGCCCGTGCGGTTGACCCACACCGGCGTCACGCCCGCGGCCTGCGCGCAGGAGACGTCGTCCCGCACGGAGGCGGCGCAGTAGAGCGCTTCGGCCGGACCGCACCCCGCCCCGGCCACCGCCTCCCGGAGCAGCTGCGGATCCGGCCACGCGACGCCCGCGGCGGCGGAGGCGCGGATCCACTGGAAGAAGCCCGCAATCTCGAACTCGGCGAGAAACCGGGAGAGCGACGGCGCCCACCGGCCCACCGCGCCCAGGAAAAAGCCGCGCCGGTGCAGTTCGTTCAGGACCGGGAGCGTCTCCGGGTGGAGCGACCACCACGCGGCGTAATCGTCCCGGGCCGCGCCCAGGCGGCTCACCAGGGCCGGATCCGGGGCCGGATGGCCGACCAGGGGCAGCAGCGCGGACCACAGCATCCGGTGGTACGCCCTCTCCTCCTCCGGCGTGCGCACCGCCCGCCCCGCCTCCCGCACGGCAGCGGGCAGCGCCGCCAGGGCCTTCTCCACCCGCTCCCGGTCGACGGCATACCCTTCCGCCTGCAGGATGCCGGCCAGAAGATCCGGCTCGTCAGGCCCGTAGGCCAGGGCCTGCGGAGCGAAGAACAACGCCTTGATCACCTACAGCAGAACCTCCTCTCACGTATGCTTTCCACGCCGGGGAGGACCCGCCCTGCAGGAACCGACCGTGGCCGGCCCGAACCCGAATCGGGAAGGGAGAGTGAGCACGTGCGCTTCCGTCCGGATCAGCGCCCCTCCAAGTGGGGGGCCACCGCCGCCGTGGTCGACCGGCAGCGTGCCGAGGACGTGGTGGCCTGCCTGTCCGCGCTGCAGGGCACGCCGTTTGACGCCGTGGTCCGGCTGTCCGACCTGACCGAGATCAAGGGGTACCGTTATGTCCTGCTCCAGGTGAGCCTGGATTTCAACCACCCCCACTTCCCCCGCATCGCCGACACCCTGGACGAGCTGGGGGGCAGCGAGTTCCAGCTGATCGTCGTCGAGACGCCCGAGGGCGCGGTCTACCTCATCGTCGACAAGCACAATCTGCCCGACGAGGAGATGCGCCCGGACCATCCCCTGTTGCGCCGGCTGGCCGACTGGCTCGGAAGGGCCATGGCCTCCGGCGGGTGACCCCCTGTGCCGGAGAATGCAAACTATTAAAGGAGTTATCGCGTCCACCCCTGAACTGTCTGCCCAACTCGGCTTCCGCTATGGTATACTCCTTTGTGGGTGTATACGAAGGTCCTGTTCCAGAACCATGGCAAGTCATCAAGTGATTAGGCAGATAGGGGGATGACGGCAACCGTGTCCGGCACGAAAGAGCTTTACGACGTGACCCTGATCGGCGCAGGGCCGACAGGCCTGTTCGGCGTGTTCTACGCAGGCATGCGCGGCATGAAGACCAAGGTCATCGAGGCTCTGCCCGAGGTGGGCGGTCAGCTGGCCGCCCTGTACCCCGAAAAGGACATCTTCGACGTCGCAGGCTTCCCCAGGATCAGCGCCAAGCGTTTGGTGGAGCAGTGCAAGGAACAGGCCGACAGCGCCAATCCGGACGCGACCTACGTGTTCAACCAGCGGGTGGATAAGCTGAACAGGCTGGAGGATGGCACGTTCGAGCTGGTCACCCACACCGGCGAACGGCACTACAGCAAGGCCGTCATCATCACCGCCGGGATCGGCGCGTTCGAGCCCAACCGCATCCCCAACGAGTCCGCCCGCCAGTATGAGGGGAAAGGCGTCTTCTACAGCGTGACGAACCTGCCCCAGTTTGAAGGCAAGCGCGTGCTGGTCATCGGCGGCGGTGATTCCGCCGTGGACTACGCGCTGATGGTCGAGCCCATCGCCGCTGAGGTCACCCTCATCCACCGGCGCGACGGGTTCCGGGCCCACGAGGAGTCGCTGAAGAAGCTGGCGGCCTCCCGGGTGCACGTGAAGGTCTTTTACGAGCTGCGCAGGGTCGAGGGCGACGGCAACTGGGTGAAGAAGGCCACCATCTTCGACAACCGCACCGGCGAGGAGACGACGATCGACGTCGACTGCGTCATCATCGGCACCGGGTTCAAGGCCTCGCTGGGCAGCATGCTGGAGTGGGGTCTGGAGATCGAGAACAAGCGTCAGATCGTCGTCAACTCCAAGGGCGAGACCAACATTCCCGGCGTCTACGCCGCAGGCGACATCTGCTGGTACCCGGGCAAGATCCGGCTGATCGCGACGGGCTTCGGCGAGGTGGCCACCGCGGTCAACAACGCCAAGGCCTTCATCGATCCCGGCTCGGCCGCCTTCCCCGGCCACAGCTCCGAACAGCGGAACAAGTAACCGGGCTGACGCCCGGTCGACCGAGGACGCAGGCTCCCTACGGACGGGTAGGGAGCCTGCGCCTGTGCCTGGGGCGGAACGCGCGTCACCGCTTGCTTCCGTTCCCCGCGGAGGGTACCCTAACGGCGGAACCGCCAGGAAAGGATGTTGGACACGACGTGCGACTGAAGACGACGCCCGAGGACTTTGTGGTGCGGGAGGCCGTGGACCTGCACATCCGCCAGAAGCCGGCCCGGTACCGGGTCTACCTGCTGGAGAAGAAAGGCTGGAACACCGCCGACGCGGTCGCCGCCATCGCGCGGGCCCGGCGGCTGCCGCCCGGCCGCATCCAGTACGGCGGGAAGAAGGACCGGCACGCCCACACGTTCCAGTACGTGACCATCGACCACCCGGCTGATCACTCGCTGTCCACGCCCTACTACCGGCTGAAGGCGGTGGGCTACGCCACCGAACCCATGGCGCCCGGCCGGGTGCTGGCCAATCACTTTGAAGTGACCGTGCGCGAGCTCCGCCCCGAGGAGGCCGCGCGCCTCGTGGACGGCGTCCGGCGCGTGGCCGCCGCGGGTTTCCCCAATTACTTCGACGACCAGCGGTTCGGCAGCTTCGACCCCCGGCGCGGGTTCATCGCCGAGCAGATGGCGCAGGGCCGGTGGGAGCAGGCCCTCCAGATCGCACTGACCCACGTCTACCCCGGGGAGAAGAGCAGGGCGAAAGCCCGCAAGCGCCGGCTGCTGGAGGCCTGGGGCGACTGGGCGACCTGCCTGGACCTGGCGGAGACCGCCTTCGAGCGGCGCTGCTTCGCCTTGCTGGCGGAGCAGCCGGGCGGGTTCCGGGCGGCCCTGGCCACGGCCCGGCGGGAGGAGCAGGAGATGTGGCTCTCGGCCTGGCAGGCCTTCCTGTGGAACGAGGTGCTGCGCCGCCTGGTCGCCGCGGCGGCCGGAGGCGACGAACCGCCGGCGGAGGCGGCGGGGGTCGCGGGGCCGTACCGTTTCGCCCGATCGACGCCGGAGCTGCAGCAGATGGTGATCCCTCTGCCGGGGCGGGGCATGCGCTTTTCGGACCCCAGGGCCGGCCTGATCCTGGAGGACGTGCTCCGGGAGCGCAGGCTGCGCCCGGCGCAGCTGGAGGCCGAGCTGCTGCCCGGCCTCTGGCTCAGGAGTTCGCCCCGGGAGGCCTGGGTGATGCCACGGTCGGTGCGCGTGGACCCGCCGCAGCCGGATGAGCGCTACCCCGGCTTTGAGCGGGTCAGCCTCCGCTTCACGCTGCCCCGGGGCGCCTACGCCACCATGTTGATCAAGGCGGCTGCTCACTGACCGGCCGGGGCTGCCGTGTGAAGGTGCGCAGCCGCCGCCCCCGCAGGTAGCCCACCGGTGCGGCCACGAGCCGCCGCACCAGGGGCATCACGCCGCCGCCCACCTCCCAGGCGTGGAGCCCCTCGACGAAGTGCTTGACGGCCATGGCGGGCAGGCCCGCCATGGGCGCCTCGCCCAGCACGCCCACCCCTTCGTGGTGCCCCAGGGAGGCGAACTGCCCCCGCATGCGGAAGGCGAAGGGCCGTTCCGGCCGTCCGCCCAGCCGGCGCAGGATGTTCTCGGCCGCCGCCCGGCCCATCTGCACCGCCGCCTGCCCCGTCGGCGGAATCTCCCGGCCCGAGGCGGGGTCCGCGAAGGCGGCCGAGTCGCCGATCACGTAGATGCGGTCGTCAATCACGCTCCGCAGGAAGGCGTCGACCCTGGCCCGGCCGCGGCCGCCCAGCGCCAGCCCCGCCCGGGCGAGCAGCGAGTGGCCCCGCACGCCGCCTGCCCACACCAGCAGGTCGTAGGGGACCTCGCCGCCGCCCTGCAGGTGGACGCAGGACGCATCGGCGGTGACGATGGGGCTGCCCGCGAGGATCCGGATGCCCTTCCCCTCCAGGATCCGCCGGGCCACCTGCACCAGATCCGGGGGAAAGCCGGCCATGATCTCCGGCGCCGCCTCCAGGATGGTCACCCGCAACCGCCCGGGGTACTCGTCGGCCAGCTCGGCGGCCAGCTCGACGCCGGTCAGCCCGCCGCCCACCACCAGGACGTGCCCGGGCGGCCCCTCCCGCGCCGCCAGGGCCCGGACCCTCTCCCGCACCTCCCGGGCGGCCGGCGGGCTGCCGATGGTCAGCGCGTGGCGGGGGATGCCGGGCAGTCCAAAATACTCGGGCTCGCTTCCCAGGGCGAACACCAGCAGGTCGTACGCCAGCGTGCCGGACAGCTTCAGCTCCACCTGCCGCGCCGCAGGGCGAAGCGCCGACACGTGGTCGATGATCAGCCGCCCCGGCGGGCGGACCAGCCGCCGCAGGGGGATGCGGACCGCGTCGGCGTCGTGGCCGGCCGCGTACGTGTGCAGTTCGGTGGTAAACCAGTGATGGCGGTCGCGGCTCACCAGCACCAGGTCGTGCCCCCGCGCCAGCCGGTCCTGCAGCTCCAGAAAGCACGTCAGCCCCGCGTACCCGGCCCCCAGCACGACCACCCGCACCCTCGAATCCACGGTTGGTTCGCTCAACGTCCGCACTCCTCAGCCCGATGCTCTCCCCATAGTGTTGCCCACGTCGGCGCGCCGCGCCCGCCGTGCACATTTCGCCAGCTATCCCAGCCAACTCCCAGAGTGCCGGCGTCGCCGACGGCCCACACTAAGACCGGTCCCGGCGAGACTCCACACATCGCTTGTGAGGGGGAGTTTCCGAATGGCCAAGGGTACGCAGCTGAGCGGGAACAACATCACGGGCGTGAGCGGCGCGCAGCACGGCGCAAAGCAGAACGCGGCGTCGATGCAGCGGGCGGCCGGGAAGGCCGGCCAGGCCAATTATGAGTTCGGCTCGATGGGCACCGGCCAGCAGTCTGGCGCCCAGCTCTCGGGGAACAACATCACCGGCGTGAGCGGGGCCCAGCATGCCGCCAAGCGCAACAACGCCTCCATGCAGCGTGCGGCCCAGAAGGCGGACCAGTAACGGGAACCGCGCGGGGCACCGGCTGCAACCAGCAGCCGGTGCCTCTGCGCGCTTGCGGGCCGAGCCCGGGCCGTGGTATAAATGAGTGAGCGCTCATTTTTTATTCGCGGTTGAGGGGCTGCCCCCTCCCCGGCCTGTGGGCCCCTCCGTCCCCCGGGAGGGCTTCGCCCGCTGGGCCGCGGTTCTGAAGGAGTGGATCCCCGTGCCCAGGGTGAGTCCGGCGCACATGGAGCGGCGGCGCGAGGCCATCCTCAACGCCGCCATGGAGGTGTTCATCGCCAAGGGCTATCAGGTGGCCACCGTGGGCGACATCGCCCAGCAGGCCGGGCTCAGCGTCGGCGCGATCTACCGGTACTTTCCCACCAAGGCCGACCTGATGCTCGCGCTGGTGCGCGAGCGGCTGGGCCGGGCGCCCGCGCTCTTCGCCAGGCTGACGGCCCGCGTGGAGGATCCGTGGGAGCGGCTGGTGCGATGCGTCGAACTGTTCACCGCCGCCCTCCGGGTGCGCCACCCGGGCACCGGGCGGCTGCTCCTGGTGACCATGGCGGAGGCGGTGCAGAACGGCGAGGTGCGCCGGGGACTTCACGACCGGTTCGCCGGGCTGGCGGACTACGTCGCGGGCATCATCGCCGAGGGCGTCGCCCGGGGCCGCTTCCGGCCGGACGTCGACCCCCGCACCGTGGCCGCGCTGCTGCTGTCCATGGCCGACGGGGTGGCGGTCTACTGGGTGACCGGCGCGCCGGACCTGGAACTGAACGCCATGGGGCAGAGCCTGGTGGCGATGCTCCGTTCCTATCTGCTTCCTGAACCTCTATTGAAGGAGTGAACCGTATGGAGCGACGGGTAGTGGTCACCGGCATGGGGCTGATCTCGCCCCTGGGCAACAGCGTCCGGGCCAACTGGGAGGCGGCGGTGGCGGGCCGCTCAGGCATCGGCCCGATCACCCGCTTCGACGCCTCCCGCCTGCCGACCCGGTTCGCCGGCGAGGTGCGCGACTTCGACCCCGCGACGGTGATGGACCCCAAGGAGGTCCGGCGGTACGATCCCTTCATCCACTACGCCCTGGCCGCGGCCGCGGAGGCGGTGGAGGACGCGGGCCTCACCTTCGAGGGCGAGCTGGCCGAGCGCACCGGCGTCGTGTTCGGCAGCGGCATGGGCGGTCTGGAGGGCATCGTGGAGAACGCCCTGATCCTGCAGGAGCGGGGCCCCCGGCGGATCTCGCCGTTCTTCGTCCCGCGCTGCATCATCAACAGCGCCGCCGGCCTGATCTCGATGAAGTACGGCGTGCATGGGCCCAACTACGGGACGGTGTCCGCCTGTGCCTCGGCGGGCCACGCCATCGCCGACGCGATGCACATCATCCGTCGCGGCGACGCCGACGTCATGATCACCGGCGGCAGCGAGGCGACCATCACGGAGCTGGCGTTTGCCGGCTTCAGCTCCGCCAAGGCGCTCTCCACCCGGAACGACGACCCCCAGGGCGCCTCCCGCCCGTTTGACGCGGACCGGGACGGCTTTGTCATGAGCGAGGGCGCGGGCTGCCTGGTGCTGGAGGAGCTGGAGCACGCCAGGCGGCGGGGCGCCCGGATCTACGCCGAACTGGCCGGCGCCGGCATGTCGGGGGATGCGTACCACATCACCGCGCCGCACCCGGAGGGCCGGGGCGCGGTCCTGGCGATGAAGGGCGCCCTGCGCAGCGCCCGGCTGAACCCGGAGGACGTGGGCTACATCAACGCGCACGCCACCTCCACCGACCTGGGCGACGTGCAGGAGAGCCTGGCGATCGAGCAGGTCTTCGGCGATCACGCCCGGAAGCTGGCCGTCTCCGGCACCAAGTCGATGCACGGCCACCTCCTGGGGGCGGCGGGGGCCATCGAGGCGATCCTGACCGTGCTCTCGCTGTACCACCAGGTGCTGCTGCCGACCATCAACCTGCACAGGCCCGACCCGGAGTGCCGCTTGGACTACGTGCCCCACACGGCCCGGGAGGTCCGCGGTGTGGAGGCTGCCCTCTGTAACAACTTCGGCTTCGGCGGCACCAACGTGTCGCTCGCGTTCCGCCGCTTTGTCTAGCGCCTCGGCGCCGGGCGCCGTCACGCCCGGCGCCGTTCAGCCTACCGCCCCTCCGCCGCCCGGATGCGCCGCATGATCGACGGGTGGGAGTAGCTGAGGAACTCCACCAGGGGCGGCGGCGCCACGTCCCCGGGATTGGCCCGGGCCAGCTTCTGGAAACTCTGCACCAGCGCCCTGGGGTTCTGCGTGAGCTCCAGGGCGTACCTGTCTGCCCGCACCTCGGCGCGGCGGGAGAGCGCCGCCTGCGCCGGCCCGCCTGCGACGTTGCAGAGGCTGAAGAAGAGCATGAGCAGCGCGATGCCCCGCGGCGCGTGCGGGCCCGGCAGCCCCAGCGGGGCGACCCCTCGCATCGCGCACAGCATCCAGGCCGCCAGCCCCATGGACGCGGCGTCCAGTGCCGCCTGCAGGGCCCATCCCCGGAAGAGGTCCCCATGCACGGCGTGGGAGAGCTCGTGCGCCAGCACGGCCTCCACCTCCGCGGGCGTCAGCTCCCGAAGCAGGGTGTCGTAAAGCAGCACCTGCTTGGTGGGGCCGATCCCGGCCACCATCGCGTTGATCCGGCTGGACTCGTGCCCCACCCGCACCTCCGCCACCTTCTCCACCCGCACGCCGGCCCGCTCCGCCAGGGCCCGGATCATCCCCAGGACCTGGGGATCGTACACGGGGCGCACCTGGTGGAAAAGGGGCAGGAGCAGCACGGGATACAGCACCGCCAGCAGCAGGCTGTAGGCCGCCGTGATCAGGCCGGCCCCCGCCCACCAGCGGCGGGGGCTGCGCCGGATGAGGGCGTAGAGCGCCAGCCAGAGCAGCGTCGAGACGACGGTGTCCAGGGCCAGCCCCAGGAGGTGGTCGCCCAGCCAGCTCAAGCCGCTCCGGCGGGTGAGGCCGTAGGCGCGCTCGTGGACATGGCCCAGGTAATAGGCGAAGGGCAGTTCCACCGCGGCGGTGACGAGCCCGATCCCCACCGCCACCCAGGCGACCTGCCGCCACCACCGGTCCCCGCCGCGCGCCTCCAGTCGGGCGAGCAGCCGGGCCCCCGCCGGGTGGAAGCAGAGCCACGCCAGCGCGCCCAGGGACGCCAGCGCCCTGAGGCTGGCCGCCACCCGGGCCTCCCGGGCGAAGCGCCGCCCCTCCTCCACCAGGGAAGCGGGGAAGTAGTTAAGGGCATCCGCGTCCAGCGGGCGGGGTTCCAGGGTGGCGAACAGGAGCAGCAGGATCAGCCCCATGCCGACGGCGAGCAGCAGGGTCCAGAACCCTTTCAGGGGCAGGGTGGGCTCGCGCACGGGCGGCACCTCCCGGGCAGTCGACTCTACCCCTGTCTATGCCGCTCGTCCCCGGGGTTAGACGCGCGGTGGCGGAGACCGGCTGCAGATCGCTCAGGAGGCTGGCGGTCCGGAGGGCGAAGCCCGGTCCCGCATCCCCTGCCGCTCGGGCGGCTCCGGCCGGTCCGACGCCCCGGGAGCGTCCGGCGCATCCGGCACCGCCCTCACCCGGTCGATGCGGTGCCCGTCCATGCGCACCACCCGCAGCCGCCACCCGCTGACGGCCAGCTCGTCGCCCTCGGACGGGATGGCGCCCAGGTGGTGCAGGATGTACCCCGCCAGAGTCTCGTAGTGGGGGCTGCGGGGAATGGGGATGTGCAACTGCTCAGCCACCTCATCCACCGGCTCGCCGCCGTCCAGCTCCAGCTCCCGCGGCTCTGCCGACGGCGGCGAAGGCTCCTCCGCGATCTCGCCGATGATCTCCTCGAGAAGGTCCTCCATGGTGACCAGCCCGGACACGCCGCCGTACTCGTCGACGACCACGGCCAGCTGCTCGTCGGCCGCCTGCATCTCCTTCAGGAGGCTCAGGGCCTGCTTGGACTCCGGGACGAACCAGGCGGGGCGCATGACGTCCGCGACCGTGCGGAGACCGGCCTGTGGGTCGGCGTGGCGCAGCAGGTCCTTCACGGTGACCATCCCGACGATGTCGTCGTAGTCCTCCCGGTAGACCGGATAGCGCCAGAACCCGTGGCGGCGCACCTCCGCCAGCGCCTCCGGCAGCGGCGCGTCCTGGTGCAGGCAGGCCATCTCGGTGCGGGGGACCATCACCTGGCGGACGCTGCGGTCGCCGAAGGAGAAGACGCCGGCGATCATCCGCTTCTCCGCCTCCTGCAGCCCCGTGTTCTCGGCGACGTACAGCCGCAGCTCCTCCTCCGAGATGCCCGGCTCGGCCGGCTGCGCCTGGCCGCCCAGCAGGCGCACGACCAGGTTGGTGGACGCGGTGAGGAGCGCGACGAACGGCCGGGTCAGGCGGGCGATCAACAGCACCGGGCGGGCCACCAGCAAGGCGACCCGCTCGGGCGACTGCAGCGCGATGCGCTTCGGCACCAGCTCCCCCAGCACGAGCGTCAGGTAGGAGAGGAGCAGCGTCACGGCGACCACGGCGGCGCTGCCGGCCACGGCCGGTGAGACGCCCAGCCGCTGCAGCGCCGCTCCCAGGCCGGCCGAAAGGCCCACCGCGGCGGAGGCGCTGGCCAGGAAGCCCGCCAGGGTGATGCCCACCTGGATGGTCGCAAGGAAGCGGCTCTGGTCCTTCATCAGCTGAAGCAGGGCCCAGGCGGACGGGTTCCCCTGCTCGGCCAGTTGCCGGATCCGCACCGGTCGGGCAGAGACCACGGCGATCTCGCCGGCCGCGAAGAACGCGTTGATGAGGACCAGGCCGAGGATGAGCCCCAGCGCCCGCCAGTGCTGCACGACGGTCCCCCCCGGACGGCTACGATCCGGCCGCGGCGGCCTCCTGGCGCACCCGCTTCAGGGCGGCGCTCCAGGCGATCAGCTGGTCCAGCATGACGTTCAGGGCCGGAAGGTGCACCTCTTCGTTGGGCTTGAACACCTTGAAGTCCTCGAAGTCGGTAAAGAGGGAGAACGACACCTGCTGCCGCACGTGGGCGATCTGCACCTCGGACAGGATGGCGCGCAGGTTCTCGATCGCCCGCGCGCCGCCCAGGCTGCCGTAACCCACCAGGCCTGCGGCCTTGTTGTTCCACTCCAGGTAGAGGTAGTCGATGGCGTTCTTCAGGGCGCCGGAGGTGGCGTGGTTGTACTCCGGCGTCACGAAGATGAAGCCGTCAAAGGAGTCGATCTTCGCCGACCAGCGCCGGGTGTGCTCGTGCTGGTAGTTCTTCCCGTACGACGGCGGCACCGGCTCGTCGTACACGGGCAGGTTGAAGTCCTTCAGGTCCACCAGTTCAAACTCGGCGTCGGTCCGCTTCCGAGCGTGCTCGTAAACCCAGCGGGCCACGGCCTCCCCGTTGCGACCGGGCCGGGTGCTGCCGATGATGATCCCGATTCTGACCACGTTCTTGCCTCCTGCGTGCGTTCTCGTGAGGCGGTCGGTTCGGGCTCCCGGCGCGGCGCGCCCCGCGCGGTTCGGGGCGGGCCTGTGCCCCGCCTGTCAGGCGGAGCCCGGGCCGTCCGGGAACAGTGTCACCGGCGCACACGGCCGCTATGCGCAGGGCCCGCGTCCGGACGGTTCCATACAGCAGCGCAGGCGGGGCCGCAGTCGGCCCCGCCTTCACTTCATCATCCTTGCCCGGGCATTCGTCCACGCCGGAGGGAACTACCCCTCGTTGGGCGGACAGTACTTCCCGAACCAGCGCAGGATCTTATGGAACCGGTCGACCCGCAGGACGGGCGGCCCCTGCCGGGTCAGGTCGTGGTTGGACCGGGGGTGGCGCACCAGCTCGGTGGGCGCCTGCCCGTAAAACTTGATCGCCATGTAGAACTGCTCAGCCTGCTCGATGGGGCAGCGGTAGTCGAACTCCGAGTGCATGATGCAGATGGGCGTCTTCACGTTCTTCACGTAGGCCAGCGGCGAAATCCGCCAGAGCGCCTGCACGCCCTCGGGGGACCAGGGGTCCTCCACCTTGTGCTGGATCTGGTTGAAGAACGGCCCGAAGTCGGGGGTACCGCTGAAGGAGACCCAGTTGGAGATCGAGCGGTGGGTGATGGCCGCGGCGAACCGGTCCGTCTGGGTCACGATCCAGTTGGTCATGAAGCCGCCGTAGGAGCCGCCGGTGACCGCCAGCCGCTTCTCGTCCACCCAGCCGAAGGTGAGCGCGTGGTCCACCGCGTCCATCAGGTCATGGTAGTCCCGGTTGCCGTAGTCGCCCCGAACCGCATCCACGAACGCCTGCCCGTAGCCGGTGGAGCCCCGGGGGTTGATGAAGAGCACGCCGTAGCCGGCCGCGGCGAGCAGCTGCATCTCCTGGTAGAAGGCGTGGCCGTAGCAGGTGTGCGGGCCGCCGTGAATCTCCAGCACCAGCGGGTACTTCTTCCCCTCCTCAAAGCCCACCGGCTTCATCACCCAGCCGTGCAGGTCCCAGCCGTCCCGGGCCTTGAAGTTGAGCTCCTCGACCTCCGGCCACTCGATCTCCGCGAAGAGCGCCGCGTTCACCGCCGTGAGCCGCCGCTCCTCCCCCGTGGTGAGGTCGTGGACGTAAATGTCGCCGATCTCGGAGATCGACCCGGCTGCGAAGGCCAGCCGGCGGCCGCTGCGGTCGAAGGTGCCGCCGTAGATCTCCCGCTCGCCGCCCACCAGGAGCTGCGGCGGGTCGCCGCTGACCGGGAAGGTGTAGACCGCGCAGGCCCCGCGGTGCACCACCGGCACGCAGATCCGGCCGCCGTCCGGCGACCAGGTGACCTCCACGCCCGGGCCGGCCGGACGGACGTCGGCGCCCACGCTGTTGCCGATCTCCAGGTCCCGGTGGTCCAGGATCCGGGGCTCCCCGCCCTCCACCGGGTAGAGGTAGATCCTGGGCAGGGTGGCGTTCTGGTACTCATTCTGGTGGCCGATCGCCGCCAGGGTCTTCCCGTCCGGCGAGAACCGGGCGGCGCGGAAGGCGCCGATGCCGCCGGTGACGTTCCGCGGCCGGAAGGCGGCCTCCGCCTCCTCGGCGGCCTTCCGCAGCTGCTCCGCCAGCGCCTTCGCCTCCTCCTCGCCGGGCTCGGCCGCCCCGGGTTCGGGCGGGGCCACGGAGGCCCGGGCCGCGGGGGAATCCTCGCCCGGCACCGGGGTGATGAAGATGTCGCGGAGGCGGAGGGACTCGTCCTCGGTCCGGTTGGCGCCGAAGGCGATGTACCGGCCGTCCGGCGACCAGGTGGCGCCGCCGTGGTCGTAGTTGCCCCAGGTCACCTGGACCGGCTTGGGCATGGGCTCCCCGTGGCGAGGCACCGGCACCACCCAGATCTGCTGCCAGCGCTCGGGCCGGATGCCGGCTGCGTCGCTGCGCCAGCGCATGATGGTGAAGGTGCGGGCCTCGTCCTTCGCCTTCTTCTCCTCGGCCTTCTTGTCGGCGTCGGTCTTGGCCCGGGTCAGCAGCTCCCGCCGGTCCTCCGGCCCCACGGCGGAGGTGAAGGCGATGTACCGGCCGTCGGGCGACCAGACCGGATCGCCCGCCCCGTGGCGCATCTGGGTAAGCTGCCGGGCCTCGCCGCCGTGCCGGTCGATCAGCCAGATCTGGCGATCGCCTCCCCGGTCGGACACGAAGGCCAGGGTGCGGCCGTCGGGGGACCAGCGGGGCGACGTGTCGTTCTTCGGCCCCTGGGTGAAGGGCACGGGTTCGCCCCCTGCCGCCGGCGCCATCCAGATGCGGGAGCGCGGCTCCTTCGACTCCGGGTCGATGTGCGTACGCACGAAGGCGACGACCTCGCCGTCGGGCGAGATCTGCGGGTCGCTCACGGTCACGAATCTGTACAGGTCTTCGGGAATCAGGCGGCGCTTCGATGCTGACAAGGGCGCGTCCTCCTTTGTCGAGAACTCCCTCGCATTCTTAGACATAGGGGGTGGCTACACCTCCCCCCTCATGGGGAGGGAAAAGCGGTGGGAGCACCGGGCGCCGCATGGGGGGCCGGCGAGGAGCTCACAGCTGCCGCTGGAAGAACTCCCGGAGGGCCTCCGCCGCCTCAAGCTCGTCCTCGCCCTCCACGGTCACCGTCAGGGTGTCCCCGCACTTGACGCCCAGCGTCATGACGGCAAAGATCCCCTTCGCGTCCGCCACCTTTTCGCCCTTTGTGAGCGTAATCCTGGACTTGTACTGCGTGCTGAGACGAACCAGCAGGGCGGCCGGACGGGCATGGAGACCAAGCTCGTCGCGAATTGTGTGGGTAAACTGTTGCATCCCGCTGCCTCCTGATGATGGTCTGCGGACGTCCTCCCGGAGGAGCCTCTGCACAGAATGAGCCTCCGTGCTAGCCCTCGTATAACGTCCGCCCGCGCGAGGCGATCACGTCCCGGTACCAGAAGAAGCTGTCCTTCCTGATGCGCTGCCCCGTTCCCCTGCCCAGGTTGTCCAGGTCCACGTAGATCAAGCCATACCGCTTTTCCATCTCGGCAGAGGAGCAGCTGACGATGTCGATCGGGGACCAGAGGCAGTACCCCATCACGTCCACGCCGTCCCGGATGGCTTCGGCCACCTGCCGGAGATGCTCTGCGATGTACGCGATGCGGTACGAATCGTGAACGCGCCCGTCTGCTTCCACCGCATCCCGGGCCCCGAGCCCGTTCTCGACGATGAAGAGCGGGCACTGGTAGCGGTCGTAATACTGGTTGAGCGCGGTGCGCAGCCCCAGGGGATCGATCTCCCACCCCCACTCGCTCTGGGGGAGGTACGGGTTCACGGATTTGTCGCTCGGGTCCCAGGAGTCCCTTGCGGCGTCGTTGATCTTCGTGTAGTAGTAGCTGAAGCTGAGGAAGTCCATCCTGTGCTGCGCAAGGAGGTCCAGGTCTCCCGGTTCCATGGCGATCCGGATGCCGTGATCCCGGAAGAACCGGAGCGCATAACCCGGGTAAGACCCACGCATCGCCACGTCCCCGAAGAAGTACTGCATCTGGTTCTTGCGGTAGCTGAAGAGCACATCCTCCGGCTTGCAGGTCGCCGGGTGCGCGATCTTGTCGCTGAGCATCGTGCCGACCATCAGGCCGGGATAGCGCCGGCTGATCCGCTTGGCGTGCGCCTGGGCCAGGAACTGGTGGTGAACCGCCTGGTAGGTCGCCTCCAGCATGTGGGCGTGGTCTTCTCCGAGGATGCCCAGGGAGTTGAACGTGGTCAGGTTGATCTGGTTGAAGGTGATCCAGTACTTGACTTTGCTGTGGTAGCGCTCAAAGAGCACCTCGCAGAACCGTGCGTAGAAGTCGACCAGCTTGCGGTTGTACCAGCCGCCGTACTCCAGGCAGAGCGCGAGCGGCATCTCGTAGTGCGAGATCGTCATGACGGGCTCCATGCCGTTCTCGATGATGGCGTCGATCAGCTGGTCGTAATAGGCCAGACCGGCCTCGTTGGGCGTACGCTCGTCGCCCCGGGGGAAGATGCGCGCCCAGTTGAACGACGTCCGGAAGCACTGGAGCCCGCATTCCTTCATCAGGGCGAGGTCCTGGCGAAACGTATAGTAGAAGTCGATCCCCCGCTGCTTGGGGTAGTGGAGGCCGGGCACGATCCGCAGCGCATCCCGGCTGTCCTTCACCGTGGCATCTTCTTTGCGGTCATCCCGGGACTTGACCGGAACGTAGGGGTGGACGTCGGCGATGGACAGGCCCTTGCCATCCTTGTCAAAAGCGCCCTCGGCCTGGTTCGCCGCGATGGCCCCGCCGAACAGGAACTGGTCGGGAAAGAGAAAGGGGACGCCGCTCATCGGCCTGCCTCCAGCTGCGCCAGCCGCCGGTCGATGTTGATGAAGATGGCCAGCAGACTGCGCGCGAGGTTCAGTTCCGAACCGACCACCATCAACGTGTCCTGAGCATGGTTAAACAGCAGTGACGGCGGCAACGACCCGGCAGCCACTTCGTGCTGGATGACCTCCGTCTGCTGACGGTGAGCCGACTTCAGCTTCTCGAAAGCCGCACGCAGGTGCTCGTCCGCAGACTCGAAGTCCCGCTGCCCCATGGCCTCGAAGGCCTTGGTGACGAAGTCCCGGGCGTCGCCGGCGTCGAGGATGATGCGCATCGCAATGAGGTTGAGCTGTTCCAGGTTCTCCATATAGAACGGAATCCCCCCAGACGGTGATTAAGGAACGGGGCGGCAGCACGTGCCGCCCCCTTTCCCGGACGAAACGCTAATCGGCCGCTGCCTGAGCTTCCTTCGCCGCTTCCTGGCTGTCGTACAGCTTGAAGAAGGGGAACCAGATGGCCAGGGAGACCAAGAAGTTGACGGCGGTCAGGATGAGGCCCGAAACGCTCTTGGTCACGAGCCAGCTGGAGATGCCGATCGGGACGTACCACATGGTGAAGACCTCGGTGGGGATGGGGACCAGCCCGGTCTTCAGGGCGAAGTAGGTGATCAACGGGAGAATCAGGCCGTTGAGCCACATGGGGATCATGAGGATCGGGTTCCAGGCGACGGTGCCGAACACGACCGGCTCGTTGATGTTGAGCACTGCCGGTACCGAGGACGCCCGGCCCAGGGCCTTCAGGCGCTTGGAGTGCGCAAACAGGAGGAGCAGCACCAGCGAGAGCGTGGCGCCACGGCCGCCGAGGCTCAAAAACGCGTACGTGGTTTCCGCCGTGAACGGGTACTGCGCCACAGCGCCGGCTGCCGCCGCCTCGGCGTTCGCGTTGATGGCGAAGAGCTGCACGGGGTTCAGGATGGGCTGGAAGACCCAGCCGCTGATGCCCATGGAGTAGAAGACGGTGGGAATCAGGTACAGGAGGATCATGCCCGGCAGCGACTGGGCGATGCTCATCAGCGGCGTGAACAGGGCGACGATCGCGCTGTAGATGTCAAAGCCCCAGCGGATGACGACCAGCCAGCCAACGAACACCACGACGAAGATGGGGAGCATCGAGTCGAACCACTCTTTGACGAAGTCCGGCATCACGCTGTCTTCCTTGAAGAACGTGAGTCGCCGGAACAGCAGCATGACGGCGGCGGTGAAGAGCCCCGCCACGATGGCGACGAACATGCCGCCGGCGCCGAAGCCCGAGAAGTTGAACACGTAGCCCTGGTCCGTGACCGTAGGGTTCAGCATGATAAAGAACAGGGCGATACCGGTGAAGCCGGCGACAAACTTCGTCTTATGGACGTTCTTGAGCTCGAGGATGTAGTACGGCACGCAGAACACCATGAACAGGGAGATGAGCCCGAAGGTGTAGGTGCTGATGGGCCTCAGGTCCGGCAGGCTGGGCGCGAAGTTGCGGACGACGTTGTAGATCGTGATGAGCGATCCCACCAGAACCATGGGAAGGGCCTTGAGAATGGCCTTCTGCAAGCCAGAGATCCAAGCGTTGTTCGCCACTTTCTCGGTAGCCGGTCCGACCGAATTCTGCATCCAGTCCATGAACCGCTGCATGAAGCTCATGGGGGTCGACTCCCTCCTCTAGGTGCTGCTGCCCAGGATCTGGTTCAGAACGGATTCTCCGTCCAACATCGCGTAGCTGCGCTCATCAACCAGGACGACCTTCACCTGGTACGGGGCCGCCTTGCTCTCGATGTCACGGAAACGATGCTTCAAGTGAGGACCGATGAGGAGGACATCAATGTCATTCAGATAATCATCAATCTGCGTGTCGCTGACGGCCTTGATGGTCGCCTCGATTCCCCGGCTTTTCGCCGCCTTTCGCATGCTCTGTGCAAGAAAGCCACTGGATGCACCCATCCCGCAGGCCAACAGGATGAACACCGCGTGCAACTCCCCTTTCTCAGCCCGCCGTCGGTGGTCCGTCATGACGGAGTCCGGGCCGTGGTCCCAGGCTCAGTGTTCTGGCGCTGTGTTTGAACCTTCAAATCAACGAACTTCCTAGCCTGCGGAAAAGCGTGTACGTTCCCAAGCAAAAGAGCCTACCCAGATCTGGGTAGGCATCTCGCTTGTCGTGGGGTCACGAGATAAACTGCTGATCCAACAGAAACCGCGTCAGGGTCTGGAGGAAGGCCTCGTAGCTGTCGCACTGAATCAGCTGACGGGTTGCGATCTCGTTGCAGAGAACCGAGACGAGGTCACTGAAGAACTCCTGAAACGTGTTGCGATCGTCCTTGCACACGCCGATCAAGATGATGATCCGTACGTCGAAGTTCCCCCACCGCATCGGCCGCTCGTTGACAACGATCGACAAGAAGGAACGGGTTGCGCTGTGCTGCAGGGAGTGCGGGATCGCAACCTGGTTCGGAAAAGCGGTGGACGACATCGCCTCACGATCCAACACCTCTTGCTCGAAGGAAGGCGGACACAATCCCAGGTGGGCGCACTCCTGCGTCAGTATGCGGATCATTGCGAACTCGTCCTCAGCATAGACGTTCCGCCTGAACAGGGCCGGCACGGCAAAGCGCTGGATATGGTCCCGGACGGAGGCCGCCCGCATGTCCAGCCGGATCTCCTCAATCTTCCTGCGGATGACCTTCAGGTCGGCTTCGGTGGGAAAGACGTTGACGTATACCACGGGCAACCCTTCGACCACGGTCTCGGGCACGGTGGAGATGATCAACTGGCAATCGTAGGGTGCGAAGGCAAACTCCCGCACCGGCACGGCCGCGACGATGTTCAGGTCCTGGTCAAGAGCCTGTTGGATCTTGGTCAGCACCGGTTCGTGCATGTTGTGGTAGTCGGCGTAGACAAACAGGGTGTTGATCCGCCCGCGGTCGGCCTTGTTCTGCTCCAGATAGGCCCCGATGTGGAACGCGATGAAGACAATCTCGTCGTCGGGGACGTGGATCCCCTCGATCTCCCGGAGCTGATTGGCGACGAGCACAGCCATGTCATAGATCAAGGGGTATGTCGTCTTGAACTTCCCGACGAGGGGATTCTTGACGTGAGAGCCGGTCAATGCCCTTTGGATCAGGTTGCGGATGTGTATGGTAAACTGGATGACAAAATCATCGTCGAACGGCTCCAGGTAGAAGGTGTCCTCCAAGCGCCGCAGGGCCATCTTGGCGAGCAGGATGTACTTCTCCTCGATGTACTCGCGAATATTGGTGGGTGTAATTAGCTTGTACTTCAGCAGATTGCTGTTGGTGGAAATGGTAAGGGCGACATAGTACAGTTCGGCGTCGGTGAGCACGACGCCGTAGTTCTCCCGGACGTACTCCCCGATGCAGAGGGCGACCTCGTACTCCTTGCGGTCGCGGAGGGTACTCAGCGGAACATTTTCGGTAATGCTCTCTCCGTTGGCGACGCGCTCCAGCGTCACGACCAGATGGATGACGATGTTCCGGAACCCGTAGTCGTCGGCGTAGATGCCAAACCGCTTCAGCAGTCCGCGGGCGTACCGCTCAAACTCCGTGTACCGGTCGACGGTGCCCTCGAAAAACTCGTCCAACGCCACCGACAGGACGCTCTGCTGATCGCTGGAAAGCAGGTGGCTGATGTACTTCCGCTTCTGCCTCTCCATCCCCGCGATCAGGATCTGGTCCGACTCCCGGAAGACCTTCAGGGCGAACGGCCGGAGGGCTTCGCGCACCTTGGTCAGGTCGCGCTCCAGCGTAGCATCGCTGACGCACAGCTCTTCAGCCAGGTCGTAGAAGTTCACGCTCCCCCGCGAGGAGACCAGGCGCCTGGCGATCAGGCTGACGCGATCTTCGGGCTTCAGGTCGTCACGGCTCCTGTGGGGCTCTGGGATGACAGCGGCTGACCGGTTGTACCGGTATCCCTTGTAGCTCGACAGGATGAGTGGTTCGTCACGCCCCCCGTTGATCGCCACGACGTAGTTGCGAATGGTGCGGGTCGATACCTGGAGCATTCTGGCCAGAGTCGAAGCCGGGACCCAGTCTTCCTGCCTCCGCAGGATGCCGATCAGATCGCTTTTGTTGCCCATCGCGCCAACCCCCGACTGCTTCTGTGGTTGCGAATCTGTCTCTGAGAGCGGCAGACCTCTGATTACTTGCAGACACGAAAAGCCTGTAATCTTTAGCATAGGCGAGCCACCCCGAACGGTCAAGGAAAGGCGGTCCACAGGGGTTGGACTCCGCACGTGGTGAAAGGAGCAGAACCGTTGGCTGAACTTCGTCTGCGGGCCACCTTTCTCGAACGCCCCAACCGCTTCGTCGCCCGGGTCCGCCTGGAGGACGGCCGGGAGGTGCCGGTGCACGTGGCCTCATCGGGCCGTATGAAGGAGCTTCTGGTGCCCGGTGCGCCGGTGATCGTGACGCTGCAAGGCGACGCGTCTGCGCAGCCAACCCGGCCGTTCGGGGGCCGGAAGACCGCCGGCAGGCTGCTCATGGTCCGTACCGGGTCCACCTGGGTCTCGGTGGATACATCCTTGCCCGGGAAGCTCTTCCACCAGGCGGTGGTCGCGGGGAGCTGCGCTCCCTTCGCCGGGTACACCGAGGTACGTCCCGAGTACCGGTACGGCGGCAGCCGCATCGATTTCCTGCTGACCGCGCCGGACCTGCCCCCGTGCCTGGTGGAGGTGAAGTCCGTCACCTCCGTGCTGCCGGACGCGGACGGCGCCCGCGTGGCGCGGTTCCCGGACGCGCCGACGGCCCGCGGCGCCCGCCACCTGGACGAACTGGCCGGGGCCGTGCGGGAAGGGTACAGGGCGGCCGTCTGCTTCATCACGCAGCGGGACGACGCCCAGGCCTTCGGCCCGTGGGACGAGATCGATCCGTTCTTCGGTGAAACCCTGCGCAAAGTGGCTCGGGCCGGGGTGGAGATCCGGGCCTTCGTCACGCACGTGACCCCGGAGGGCGCCGTCCTGGGCGGGGAGCTTCCCGTACGGCTGGCGCGGTGAGGACCGGGTGGCCGGCAGGAGATCTGTCCTCGCAAGGCTAAAGGAAAGCACGACCAACATTACGTACTCAAACTATTAACGTCTCGTGGCATAATGGGAGAAAAGCATCATCTTGGCATCTCGGTATCTGGAGGTAGCCCCAATGCGCAGGCAGGTCCGATCCGGAATCGCGTGGAAACTGCTCGCCTCTCCCCTGGTTCTCATCGCGCTCCTGATCGCCGTGGGCTTCGTCAGCCGGCTCGCGACCCAGACGCTGCTGCGGGAACTCGAAGGCATCGACCGGAGCTACGCGCTGGCCATCGGGGCCCAGAAGCTCCAGGCCGACCTGCTGCGTGAGGCCACCGGCATCGCCAACTACGTGCTGTACGCCGACTCCCGTGACATCGCCGACTACCAGGCCGCCGGTACACGGGTGCCGGAGACGTTGCAACAGCTGCTGGAGATCGCCGAGGACGAAACGGTCCGTCAGCAGTTGCTGGACATCCAGGAGAAGCACGGCGCCTACACCGACGCCGTGGACAGGATTCGGAACCACCTGCGCAGCCAGCGCCAGTCCCAGGCCATCCTCCTCATGCAGACGGAGGCCGTCCCGACCCTCCGGGAGATGACCGCGGCCGTGGACAGCCTGGTGGAGTCGCTGACGTCGGGGACTTCGGCCGATCTCACCGGCAGCCGGAACCTGGCGGGCGTCCTGGACGTGGGCGTGATCGCCGCCTCGTTCGCCGCCGTGGTCCTCGGCCTGGCGGTGGCCCTGGTCATGTCCCGCCGGCTGCTCCGGCCGATCCGGAACCTGTCGGAAGCCGCGGCGGCGATCGCGGCCGGCAACCTGTCCGCTCAGGAGGTGACCGTCACCTCGCAGGATGAGGTCGGCAACACCATCCGGGCGTTCAACGAGATGGCCCGGAACCTGCACGACGTGCTGCAGCGGGTCAGCCGCAGCGCCGAGGCGGTGAGAGCGGCCTCGGTCGAGCTGACCGGGTTCGCCCGGTCGTCGGCGGAGGCGGCCGCATCGACCGCCGAGGCCATCGGCCACGTGGCGTCGGGGGCGTCGCAGCAGGCCCACGAGACCTCCGAGGTCAACATCACGGTCGGGCGGCTGCAGGAGATCATCGGCTCCATCGCCGAAGGTGCCGCCCGGTCGGCGGAGGACATCCGACAGGCCACGGAACTGCTGAAACACATGACCGAAAGCCTGGACCAGATGGCCCAGCGGGTATGGAGTACCGCAGAGCGGGCGGCTCAGGCGATGGAGCAGGCGCGGTCCGGCGCGGACGTCATCGAGCGGACGCTGGACGAAATGGTGGCCACCGACGAGGTGGTGGCCCACGCAGCAGGGCGCATGCGGGAGCTGGAGCGGCTCCTGGGCCAGATCGGCACGATCAGTGAGACCATCATGGAGATCGCCGACCAGACCAACCTGCTGGCCCTGAACGCGGCCATCGAGGCGGCCCGGGCCGGGGATCACGGCCGAGGGTTCGCGGTGGTGGCCGACGAGGTGCGGAAGCTGGCGGAGCGGTCGTCCACTTCGGCCGAGGAGATCACGACGCTCATCCGGAACATCCAGGAGGGCACGGCGGAGGCCGTCGCCGCCATGGAAGCGGGGACACAGCGGCTTGCCGCCGGAACCAAGCTGGCAGGCGAGGCCGGCAACTCCCTGGCGGTGATCCTGGACGCCGTGCACAAGGCCGCGGCGGACATGGACGACGTGGCCGTGGACGTGGAGAAGAGCAAGGCGATGGCCGGCGAGGTGATGGCCACCTTCCAGGTCGTATCCGAGACGGTCCGGGCCAACAACGAGGCGACCGGGGAGCTGATTGCGGGGGCGGCGCAGGTGACCGCCGCGGTGGACCGCATCGCCCAGGTATCCCAGGAGAATGCCGCCGTCGCCCAGGAGGTGGCCTCCTCGGTGGAGGCGATGAACGAATCCGCCGAGCGGGTCGCGGAGGCTGCGCAGCGGCTGGCGGAGACCGCGGAAGAGATGCGGGAGCAGGTGGGGCGGTTCAGGATCTAACCGGACTGTGCAAAAGGCGGGAACGGCGTACGCTGCCGTTCCCGCCTTCTGCCTTGCCGCACCGGCACTCCCCTCACGGTACCTCAGCCCGATGTCGTCAGCCGTATCGGACCAGCCGCCAGGTGCCGAACTCGTACTGCGGCACCGGCGGGTCGGCGTCGGGTATGGATTGTGGGTCCCCGCCGCTCACCGCCTCCCCGGCAGGGGCTCCCCCTTCGCCCGCGCCGTCGGCAGAAGCGGCCGGGACGGTCTCCGAACCGGTGGCTTCCCTGTCGGGCGCACCGCCCCGATCCGAAGGGCCCACGCGCAGGGTCTCCAAGGCCCGGGCGCCTTCGTCCGAAACCGCCCCGCCGCCGGCCGGCCTGCTGACTCCGTCCCACGATCTCACCACGATCACGTCGCCGTGGGTCACCATGGGCTGATGTGCGTTCGCCCTTTCCCTGGCCCTCGCCATGCCCGGCTCACCTCCTGGTGCAGTGTATGCCCTTCGGGCTCGGTGCCTTTGCCAAGGGCAAGACCGGCCATTCGTCTTCCGCGCGGATTGACCTTGACTTTCTTTGATCTTTGGTGCTAGAATGGTGCTGGCACCGGAGGGAAGGACTCCCACCCCGGGCCCCAACTACACAAGAGAAAGGGGTATGGCCATGATGTACTACCCGATGCGTCAGTGGAACCCGTTCGACCTGTTCGACCGGATGCTTTCCCAGTGGCAGCACGTCCTGGGTAGCTTCTGGCCTGCCGTACCCTCTCTTCCCTCGCTGGACCAGATGGACGTACAGCAGGGCGACCAGGACGCCGTGATCCGGATTGAGGTGCCGGGCATCAGCCCCGAGGACCTGTCCGTAACCGTCGACGGCAACATGCTCACCATCCGCGCCGTTCACCGCGCCATCCCGATGGGCGGTGAGGAAGGCGGTGCGCAGGGCGTGGCCACCTACCAGCGGTCCTTCACGCTGCCGCCCAGCGTCGACGCCGACAAGATCACCGCCCGCTACCACCACGGGGTGCTGGAGATCCGGCTGCCGCGGACCCAGGGCCAGGGCGGCCGGCAGATCCCCATCGACCTGGCGTGACCCGCCTGCAGATCCCGGATCCCGGACCGCACCGGCCCGCCCCCTCCGCGGGGGCGGGCCGATTTCTATTCCTCCGGCACCCGCAGCACCGTCAGGTACCCGCCGTCGAAGAAGGCCACGTGCCGGC
Source organism: Symbiobacterium thermophilum IAM 14863 (assembly GCF_000009905.1). Taxonomy (GTDB): domain Bacteria; phylum Bacillota; class Sulfobacillia; order Symbiobacteriales; family Symbiobacteriaceae; genus Symbiobacterium; species Symbiobacterium thermophilum. The sequence continues at coordinate 1,061,679 of NC_006177.1, read as the reverse complement.
CGTCGGGGCTCGCGGTCAGCCCCTGGATGGCACCCTCAGCCAGGATGCGCTCCACCTCGCCCCGCTGGTTGAACAGAACCAGCTTGTTGGGCAGCAACTGCCCCGTCAGGGCGGCCCGTCCACCGGCCACCAACTGTGCGCCCTCCACCGACCACGTCCCGCCCAGATCCACCAGAGCACCGCCGCCCAGGGGGACCCAGCCGTAGCCCGCGCCGTCCGACGGCCGCGCCCAGGCCACCAGCGCCGCCTCATCCGCGAGGCCCAGAATCACGATGGTCACGTCCCCCTCCGCGGGGTCGCCCATGGGCGCAATCGTGCCCGCCTCCGGGTCGATCAGGCAGGGCCGGGGCCCGCGGAGCCGGGTCGTCTCATACCCCTCCCACGGACCGTCCAGCCGGACGGTGGTCCGCTCGCCGCAGACGACCGCCAGCCGCTCACCGTCCGGCGACCACACCGGGTGCGCGTAGAACGTGAGCCCGTCTATGGCGAAGTAGGTCACCCGGCCGGTCTCCGGGTCCAGCACTCCCACCCGCTCCCCGTAGGGCGGCTCCTCCCACTCCTCCGGGATGCGCGGGTAGAAGAGGTCCGCCGGCACCGAAAGGAACGCCAGGCGCTTCCCGTCCGGCGACCAGACGCCCCGGTGGCTGTAGTAGCCGGGCTCGGCGAAGGTACCTGCCGGGTTGCCGTCCCGGTCCAGGAAATAGAACCCCGGCACCGGGTCGGTGCGGACGGACTGGACCAGGAAGCGGCTGCCGTCCGGGGACCAGGAATCGAACATATGACTGCCGCCGAAGTTCGGCGCCTGCGGCTCCGATACGGCCCCGGTCTCCCGGTCGACGAAGGTGCGGTCGAAACCGTGGAAGGAGTACACCACGGCGCGCCCGGCGTCAGGACTCAGCAGCAGGTGCCAGCGGTCCCAGTACGGCAGATCTTCCGGATCGTGGCCCGGACCGGGCTCCAGGCCGCCTCCCGCGAGCGACACCGCCCCGTAGCGCGCCGCGCCCCCGACCTTGGCGTAAACCCAGACCGCGTCCGGGCTCAACCACCACGCGCTCCCTGACTCGTCGAACGGGCCCAGCCGGAAGCCGCCGGGGATCTCCTCCCGCACCGGCGCCCCCGGACCGCCCGGAACCTCCGCCCTGGCCGGGCCCTGAGCCGCCTGCGGTTCCTGACCCGCAACGGCCGGCGGTTCCTGACCCGTCGGCCGGGGCGCGCCGCCCTCCCTCGGCGCGCATCCGGCCATGACGGTCATGAAGCCAACCAGGCAACCCGCCAACCACCGCCGCATCGCGATCACCCCTTCTGAAAGGTTGGACGATTCGGCGCAGCGGGCGAGTTCCGCTGGTGCAGATTCCTTTCACCCCGCGGCAGATCGTTGTGGTCTGGCACCCCAGCCCCAGCCTGGGTCGTTGAGGAGTAAGGAGTCGGTCCCAGGGCACGAGCTGCGACGAATTTGCACTTCGCCTGCGGACGAAGTGCAAATCTGTCTCACTTGGGTTGCGCCCCTGCCCCACGCCAAACAGTTGATAGGTGAAGGAGTCGGTTTCGGGAATGGGAACTGCGACGGATTTTCACTTCACCTACGGACGAAGTGCAAATCTGTCTCACTTGGGCTGCGCCTCTGCCCCACGCCAAACAGTTGATAGGTGAAGGAGTCGGTTTCGGGAACGGGAACTGCGACGGATTTTCACTTCGCCTGCGGACGAAGTGCAAATCTGTCTCACTTGGGTTGCGCCCCTGCCCCACGCCAAACAGTTGATAGGTAAAGGAGTCGGTTTCGGGAACGGGAACTGCGACAAATTTCCACTTCGCATACGGACCAAGTGAAAATCTGTCTCACTTGGGCTGCGCCTCTGCCCCACGCCAAACAGTTGATAGGTAAAGGAGTCGGTTTCGGGAACGGGAACTGCGACAAGTTTCCACTTCGCATACGGACCAAGTGAAAATCTGTCTCACTTGGGCTGCGCCTCTGACCCACGCCGAACCGTTGATAGGTGAAGGAGTCGGTCCCAGGACACCAATTGCGACAGATTTTCACGTCGCCTGTGGACGAAGTGCCAATCCGTCTCACTTGGACGACAGCGCGGCCCCACGCGACTGGCCCGCCCCGGCCGGCGCGTTGTACAATGGCAGAAGGGATATCAGTCGAAGGGGTGATGTCGGGTGCAGCCGATCACGGTGTTCTACGACGGATGGTGCCCGCTCTGCACAGCGGCCCGGCAGCGGCTGGCCCGGCTGGACTGGCTGGGGCGGCTGGAGTTCGTCTCCATCCGGGACCCGGGCGTGGCCGAGCGAGCCGGTGTGGCGCCGGAGCGGCTCGCAGCCCGGCTGCACGTCCACACCCCCCGCACGGGACGCTGGGCGGAGGGCATCTGGGCGGTCGCCGCGATCGCCGCGCGCCTCCCCCTCCTCTGGCCGCTCTGGCCGTTGCTGGCCCTGGCCGGGGTCACCGGGCTGGGGCAGCCCCTCTACGACTTCATCGCCCGTCGGCGGGCGATCGTGCCGGTCGGACAGTGCGACGAGACCGGCTGCCCGCTGCCGGGCCAGGGGTGATCGGTAAGGAAAGGTCGCTCAAGCAGACCAACCGACCCTTCCAGACAGAGGGTCGGTTGGTCTTGTCATCGCAGCGGACGCACGACTCGCGCACGACTCGGTCGCCCTACCCCTGCTTCCTGCGCCGGTCGCCCTCCTGCCGGATCACGCGGTCGTAGACGTCCACCAGCCGGTCGATCTCCGCCTCCGTGATCACCAGCGGCGGAGTGATCATCAGCGTGTCCCGGTACGGGGCGATACCGGTGATGACGCCCTCCCGGAGGCACCCGGCCTCGACGTCAAACCGGAAGGCCCGGTTCCCCTCCGGGAACCGCTCCCGGGTCTCCCGGTCGCGCACCAGCTCCGCGGCCACCATGAGGCCCCGGCCGCGCACCTCGGCGATGTAGGGGTTGTCCCGGGCGAGGAGCGCCTCCTTCAGCCGTTCGCCCATGCGGGCGGCCCGCTCGGCCAGCCCCTCCCGCTCGAGGATGGCGATGTTCTCCATCGCCACGGCGCAGGAGACCGGATGGCCGGCATAGGTGAACCCGTGCTCGAAGGGGAAGTCGGCCTCGGCGATCGCCTCAATGACGTGGTCGCCCACCAGGACCGCCCCCAGCGGCAGGTAACCGCTGGTGAGCCCCTTCGCGGTGCACATCAGGTCCGGCACGACGCCGAACTGCCCGCAGGCCCACATGGTGCCCGCACGGCCGAAGCCGGTCATCACCTCGTCCAGGATGAGAAGCACACCGTACTTGTCGCAGATCCGCCGGACGTGCTTCAGGTAGTCGTCCGGCGGCACGATGATGCCGCCCACCCCCAGGATCGGTTCGGCCAGGAAGGCCGCGACCGTCTCCGGCCCCTCGGCGAGGATCCGCTCCTCCAGCAGGGCGGCGTACTTGCGCCCCGCCTCCGGGTCGTCGGCCCGGAAAGGCCCCTCGAAGGTGTCCGGCGAGGGGATGTGGACGAACCCCGGAACCAGCGGCCCGTAGTAGGCCCGGTGCGCCTCGAAGGCCGTCGCGGAGAGGGCGCCGAGGCTGTTGCCGTGGTAGCCCAGGTCCAGGCAGATGATCTTGTGGCCGTCTGCCCGCCCCCGCGCCCGCTGGTACAGCCGGGCGATCTTCACAGCGGTCTCCACCGATTCGGCCCCGCCCAGGGTGAAGAACACCTTCCCCAGCCCCTCCGGCGCCAGGGATGCCAGCTTCGCGGCCAGCCGCACCGCCGGCTCGTTAGAGTACTGGAAGTAGGTGTGGTAGTACATCAGCCGCTCCATCTGGGCCGCGGCCACGGCGCCCAGCTCGCGCCGGCCGTAGCCGACGTTGACCAGCACCATGCCCGCCTGCGCGTCCAGGTAGGCCCGGCCGTCGATGTCCCAGATGGTCGACCCCTCGGCGCGGGTGATGACCGTCGTGCCCTTCCGGGCCAGTTCCCGGAAGCGGACCTCGTTATGGATGAGGTGGCGCAGGTCCAGCTCTTTCAGGTTCATATGATCTCCTCCTGTACGAAACCCGGCACCGGGACCGATTATAACCCGCCGCACGGCGACGAGGCCAGCGGGCCTCCCCGGCCGCCGGTCGAAACGGGTGGCCGGACCCTCTCCGTCCAATTCGGATGAGCCCCGCCTGGCAACTACGACATTCAAGGAGGACGTACATGGACATGTCCCTGCCCCCTGATGTCGCCGAACTCATGCAGAGCTTCGCCTCAGGCCTCAGACGGGTGCTCGGCGAGAAGCTGGTGGGCGTCTACCTGGGCGGGTCGGTCTCGCTCGGGGATTACTGCGCCGGGAGCAGCGACCTGGACTTCCTGGTGGTCACCGACGGGCGCCTCTCCCCGGCGGACCTGGACGCCCTGGCGGTCTTCCACCGGGAGTTCCTGACGGCCCACCCCTCCGCAGGCCGGCTGGAGGGGGACTACGCGCCGCGGGAGTGCATCATCCCCGAGGGCACGACGGTCCCGGTGCCCCGGTGCAAGCGGGGAGCCTTCGTGCCGGAGGTGGACCAGGTGATGCTCTCCGCCGACAACATCTGCAACATGCGGGAGAACGGTATCGCCTTCTACGGGCCCCCGCCGGCCGAAGTGCTCCCGCCGGTCAGCCCCGACCAGGTGAGGGCGGCCGTCCGGGCGATGCTGGCGGAGGCGCCGAAGCCCGCGCAGCGGCCCGAGGAGCAGGCGGACGAGCTGCTGGACCTGCTCCGCTCCCTGTGCGCCCTGGAGACGGGAAAACCGACCACCAAGGCGCAGGGCGCCGAATGGGCGCGCCGACACCTGGAGCCCCGATGGCACCCGGTGGTCGACGCGGCGCTGGCGGTCCGCCGCGGGGGCCCGGCGGCGGGCTGGGACGAAGGCATGGCCCGCTCCGCGGCCGAGCTGGACCGGCTCCTGAGGGAGCGGTACGCAATCGCGGCGCAGCCGCCCTCCTGACCGATCCGGCCGCTAACCCGGAGGCCCTCCCCCGAAGCGCTCCAGCAGAAGCTCTTCCGGCGTCAGGGCCGGCTGGGCGACGAAGTGCACCACCTGCCACCGGGCGCCCCGGGAGGCGATGGCCGGAGCGGCGGCCGGCAGGGCCGCCAGCGTCCGCTCCACCGCATCCCGGTGGTCCTTGCCGGGCAGGGCGGGGTGGATCCGCATCAGGTTGTACAGTTCGCCGCCCGGCTCCGTCTCGGGACGCGCGGTCGGGATCTCCTGCACCTCGTAGCGGGCCGGCTTGTAGCCGGCCCCTTTCAGCGTCCCTTCCACGGACCGCTGGTTGGGCAGCCGTTCGACGCTCGGGAGCCCCCGGGGCAGCAGCCCCTGCCGGTGCAGCTCCTGGATGAACACGTACTGGGGCGTCACCTGGTCCCGCAGGACGTTGAAGTAGGTGCCGGACAGGGAAAAGCAGAACCGCCCGGTGGGCTTGATCCGGTTCCGCCACGCCCGGAGCACGCCCTCGGGGTCGCGGAAGGAGAGAAGGGCCAGGTTGCAGATCACCCGGTCCACCTTGCCGGGGACCAGGTCGGCGGCGGCGACGGGGTCGACGGTATGATACGCCCCGGCCCGGTCGCCGATCCGGGCGCGCGCGGCGGCCAGCAGCGAGGGGTTCGGCTCGACCACCACAAGTTCCAGCCCTTCGGGTACCAGCTCCAGCGCCGCCAGGCCGGCAAGCCCCGTGCCGGCCCCCAGGTCGACGACGGCCATCCCCGGCCGCAGCCCGGCCAGCTCGCACAGCCGCCGGGCGGATTCCCGGTAGAGGGCCATCTGTGCGGCAATGCCGTGCACGTACTCACCCCAGTCGCTCACCCTCATCCCCCTCCGCGATCAGCGCGCGCAGTTCCCGGTAGAGCCGCAGCTTCTCCGCCAGGGGCTCCCGGCTCCGCCCGCTGGGAGAGGCCGCCACAAAATCCAGCACCCCGGGGATCACCGACTCCGGCTGCAGGCCGTACGCCACCCGCCGGCGGCCGGTCAGCGCCGCGTAGATGCCCTTGCCGTTGTAACAGGCCACTCGCGGCCGGTACCGGGCCAGCTTGGCCAGCAGCTCCTCCCGTCCGGACCGCAGCTCCGCAGCCGAAAGGTCGCCGCTGGAGCGGGTGGAGCGGCCCACCAGATCCGTCAGCCCATAGCCGATCTCCAGGAGCCGGGCATCCTCGTGCGGGGCGTAGCGCCGCTCCGTGAGCCCGGCCTGCCAGAGGAGCCAGTAAAACCGGTTACCCGGATAGGCATAGTAGTGCCCCTCCCGGGCCGACGTCTCCCCGGGGTTGAAACCGACGAAGACCACGCGCAGCCCCGGGGCCAGGTAGTCCGGCAGGGCCCGGGTCACGACGGCTCACCCCCGCCCCGGGCGCCGCAGGGGCCCTCCTCGTCCAGCCCCGGCAGCTCCAGCGCGTCGAACTGCGCCGTCAGCCACTCCACATGCTCCCGCATGGCCTCGTCCTCCATCAGCAACGCCCAGGCCCGGCGGGCGGCCTCCACGAAGGCCGGGTCCAGCTCGTCCAGCCGGTAGCGCTCCGGAAGGGGGCAGAGCCCCCGGGCGAGGAAGGAGTAGCGCATCTCCAACTCCCCGTCGGGGCGCAGGTACGGCAGCAGCGGATAGGTGCGGCATTCGAACGGGCGCTTGGTCCGGTCGCACAGCCGCGTGCACTGCAGGAACGGGACCGCGTCGAACCGCTCCTCCCACGACGGGGCGAACTCGTACTCGCGGGTGGAGTGGAACTGCCATCGGGTGAAGTCCTCGGTGCCGTCGAACAGCGGCAGCTCGCCGGGGATCAGGTAGATGCCTTCGTCGGGGCCGAAGTCGGTGCAGCAGCGGTGGCCGCAGAGCGTGCCGCAGTCGAAGGGCAGCGGCGTCTCGTCGGCCAGGAGCCGGCGGGCCTCGGCGATCAGGCGCAGGTCAACGCCCACAGATATCCCCCCGTTCACCTGCACTGTACCACATTCTGCGCCCTGCGTCGCCCTGCATGTCTGGAACGTGCCGGATCCGCCGCCCGGCATCGCCCCGGATATGGTAGGATGGACTTGCAATCCTGGCAGAGGAGGATGCCGTGATGGCCAACCTCGGATTCATCGGACTCGGACGCATGGGCCGGCACATGGCGCGCAACCTGATCAGGGCCGGACACACCGTCACCCTCTACAACCGCAGCCAGGCGGTCGTCGATGAACTCGTGGCCGAAGGCGGCCGGCGGGCGGCGGGCCCCGCGGAGGTGGCGCGGGACGCCCGCGTGCTCTTCACCTGCCTCACCACGCCCGACGTGGTCGAGAGCATCCTGCGTCAGGCGCTGGAGGGCGCGCAGCCCGGCGACATCTTCGTCGACCACTCGACCATCGGCGTGCGGGACGCCAAGCGCATCGCCGCGATGTGCGCGGAGAAGGGCGTCCAGTTCATCGACGCCCCGGTCTCGGGCGGCCCCTGGGGCGCGGAGGCCGGGACGCTCACCATCATGTGCGGCGGCGACCGGGCGGCCTTCGAGGCGGTGCTCCCCTACCTTCAGGTCGAGGGCAAGGCAATCCACCACCTGGGACCGGTGGGCGCGGGCTCCGTGGCCAAGCTCTGCAACAACCTCCTGGTGGGCATCCACACGGCGGCCATGGCCGAGGCCTTCGTGCTGGGCACCAAGGCCGGTGTCGACCCCAAGGCGCTCTACGAGATCATCTCCAACGCGACCGGCCACTCGGCGCAGATCGCCCGCAACATCCCCCAGTTCGTCTTCCCGGGCAAGTTCGACGCCGCCTTCTCCATCGACCACCTGCACAAGGACGTCGCCCTCGCGGTGGAACTGGGGAAGGACGAGAACGTGCGGATGGTGCTCGGGGCCGTCACGCAGCAGCTCCTGGCCGAGGCCCGGGCGCTGGGCTACGGCGGCTCGGACCAGGCCGCGCTGATCCGGCCGCTGGAGGAGTTGGCCGGCGTGAAGGTGCGGGCCTGACCCCCGCGCACGCGAACCGGCACCCCCGGGCGTTCCGAGCCCGGGGGTGCTCCGCGCTCCGGATCAGTGAACGGGATCGGGCCGGGCCTCCGCCCAATCCTCCCACGGGTTCAGGACCGCGGGTTCCGCCTCGCCGGTCAGCACGGCGGCCAGCGACCCCAGCCAGTGCGCCCAGGGGTGGCCCTGCCCACGGGCGGCCGCGACGTGCGGCCCCAGCTGGAATCCCGGCGAGCGGACGCCCGCCTCCAGCAGGCGGCGCAGGGCGCGCAGCGCGGCCGGGCGCTCCTCCGGGTCGCCGTAAACCACCTGATAGAACCGGACCTCGGCGGCGTCCGCGGTGGGCCGCTGCAGGGCCGGGTGCCGGAGGCACGCGGACAGCATCCGCCGCCCCTCGCCGGCCTGCCCGCCCAGCAGCAGCACGCCGGCCAGGTTGGCCATGATCGCGCCGTTTCCCGGATAGGCCTCCAGCGCCACCCGGTAGAGCTCGGCGGCGTCGTCGTACGCGCCCTTGACGTCCGTCAGGAAGAGCGCGTACTTGAACAGGGCGTTGCGGTGCAGCGGCGCCACCTCCAGGGCCCGCTGGTAGAGCGCCTCCGCCCGCCCGTGCTCCCCCCGCACCTCCGTCAGGAAGGTCGCGTAGTTGGTCAGGTTTCCCGGGTGCAGCGGGTCCGCCTCCAGCGCGCGCCGGTAGTAGCGCTCGGCCCCGTCCAGGTCCTGCACGGCGTGTTCCAGGAAGTCGGCGTAGTCTCCAAGCAGGGCCGGATCGTTGGGCGCGAGGCGCAGGGCGGCGCGATACTGCGCATCGGCCTCGTCGTACCGGCCGCGGACGGTCTCCAGGAAGATGGCGTAGTGCCGGCGGGTCTGCGCATCCTCCGGGTCCCTGGCCAGAGCCCGCCGGTAGTAGGCCTCCGCCAGATCGTACCGGCTCCGGAACCGCTCCAGGAAGAAGGCGTACCGGCCGAGCATCCTGGCGCGCGATCGCCGCATGCGATCCCCTCCTTCCCGACCCGTCCGGCAGCCGCCGCGCGGTGGCGCCGGGCGGCCGCGGCTCATCCCTAGGATACACCCGCCGCGGCGCCGTCGACACGCGGCGGCGGCACATCGCGGAGAGCGGGGCCTCCGTGTCGAGGCCCCGCTAGATCTCGGGCGGGTCGATCCCCTGCATGCGCATGAGCATGAAGATCTGGCCCCGGTGGTGGATCTCGTGCTCCATCACGTGGTAGATCACCCAGTCCATCGTCGCCCACGGCATGTCCGGGTACGGCATGGGCAGCTTCCGGCCCAGCTGGCTGATCGGGGTGTCCTTCAGCCACTGGACGGTGACCCGGTGGATCTCGTCCCAGTATTGGAGCAGGCTGTCGAGGTCGGGGAAACGGCCCGATTCCCACCGCGCCTCCCAGGGCACCACCTTCAGGGCGTTCCGGTAGATCCAGACCCACTCGCAGAGCGCCATGTGCTCGGCCAGCTCGAAGGCGCTGGAGTGCCATCCCGGCGGCTTCCAGGCCAGCTGTTCCGGCGTCATGCGGCGCAAGGCGTTCACGGTGAAGGGGCGCAGATCGGTCTCCCAATGGCGGTACAGGTCAAAAGCCAGCATCGGATTCCCCCCTCTGCATGCGGCCACCGCCCTGGCCGCCGGATGGTGGCCCCGCTCCTCCAGTCCAATGGATTTGCCGGGTCGCCCGAAATCCCTGCGTCCCGCCCACCGGATCGCCGCGCGGCGGCACCCGTTCACCGGCCGGCCGCGTCTCCCATGACGGACGCCCAGGCGGCGGCCGCGATGCGCTCAATGGCCCGGTCGGCCAGGTACTCGCCCCCGCCGTAGGTGAGCACGACCAGCGCGTAGGGCCGCTCGGCCCAGACGATCCCCCCGTCGTGGTCGTAGCCGGCATAGGTGCCGAACTTGTGGGTAACCAGCTCCGGACGGGGCGTGCCGGCCTGGATGCGCCCGCGGTAGGTCGCCTGGCGCAGCGGCCGGAGGAGCTGCTCTGCCAGCTCGGGCCGCTCCCTGCTCAGCTCCCACAGCCGCAGCCACCACGCCGCCTCGTCCGCGGCGGAGACCGGCGTGGAGCCCTCCTCTGTGCGGGTGACCGGGCCGCCCATCGCGGTGGTGCAGGCCAGGAGCCCGTCCCAGGTGAGCGTGCGGGCCAGCATCTTGACGGCCACGTTGTTGGACGAGATCAGGGAGCGGTCGACCAGGTTCCGCACCGTCCACCGGCTCCCGAAGGCGGCCTGGGCGAAGCCGCCGGCCCCCACCGGCTCGTAGTCCTCCTCGGTGTAGGTGACCAGGGTGTTCCAGGCCATTTCCCCGGCGTCAATGGCCTCCAACACGCAGAGGGCGACGGGGAGCTTGAAGGTGGAGGCCGGCAGGTACGGATCCCGCGCCCGGAACTCGTACCGGCTGCCGGTGGTGAGGTCCACCGCCACGACGCTGATGCGGCCCGGGTACTCCACGGCGACCGCATACACCGTTTCGTGCAGCGGCCGCCAAAGCTCCGGCACGTCCTCCGGCGGGGCGGGGATGATCGGCTCCACCGGCTCCACGTGCATCGGCTGGTAGTCGGCCAGCGGATGGGCCGCCGGGGGCAGCCCGGCCCGATCGACCGCCGCCTGCCCGACCGGCTCGACCGGATCGACCGGCTCAGCCTGCCCGACCGGCTCAGCCTGCCCGACCGGCTCAGCCTGCCCGACCGGCTCAGCCTGCCCGACCAGGGGCGCCGAGCCGGCCGGAAAAAGCTCCCCGACCTGCTCGGCCCGGTTGGCCAGCGCAGGCTGGGCATACACCTCCCGCCCGGCGCCCTGCTGCGCACGCCGTCCGTCCGGCGCCCCGCCTGAACCCGCAGGCGACGCGAGGATGGCCGGCTCCGCCGGCCGTGCCACCAGCCAGGCGGCGCCGACCGCCGCCGCCAGGCCCACGACCCCCCACAGAATGCCCGCAGTCACTGCCCGCTGCACGCTCTGCCCACCTCTGTCTGCGTTCTCCTTTCCTGAGACGCCCCCGGGGCAGCAGCGGTTGCGGATATGTACTGACTATTCTGATGAAATAACACATCAAGAGAGGACGGTCCGGGAGACCGTCCTCTGGTTTACACCTTACGCGCCGGGCTTGGTCCAGCTGTCGGTGTTCTTCATCTCCTGGCCCGGATGCAGCCGGTTGAACTTGGCCGTCAGGCTCTCGACGTCGTCGACGTGATCCTCATCGGGGATGATGCACTCGACCGGGCAGACGGCGATGCACTGGGACTCGCTGTAGAAGCCGTAGCACTCGGTGCACTTGTCAGGATCGATCACGTAGATGGTGTCGCCCGGGCTGATGGCCTCGTTGGGGCACTCCGGTTCGCAGGCGCCGCACGAGATGCAAGTATCAATAATCTTTACCGCCACGGATCTTCTCCTCCTTTGAGGCGCACGCCGACATCGCTGTGGGGTGCAGCCCTAATGGTTACCTTGCCCCTTGTACCCGATACGGGTAATCAAAACACACTTTAAGGATACCCGCCGGGCACAGGCCCGTCAAGGGAGCCACGGGCTATTTTCTGGTTGAGAATGGTTATCAATGAGCGTCCGGATCAGATCGCCATCCCGGCCTCCAGCGCCTTCCGGTTGATCGCCTCGGTGCCGCGGGGCACCGTCTCCAGCACCGCCTCCACCAAGGCCTCGTCGCTGACCAGCCGGCAGAGCCGGTTCAGCACGCCCAGGGCCACGACGTTGGCCGTGAGGGCCCGGCCGGTCACCTCGCGGGCGATGCGGGTGATCTCCACCTGGTGCACCTGGCCGTCCACGTGGCACTTTCGCTCCACACCGGGGCGACAGCCTGAAATCATATCTTCTGGCCATTTTGCTGATTCGTGCCGTTCCCTACAATCATCGCAGAGCCAGGCCGCAGGCTCGGTCCACGGGTCGCCCCGCAGCGCCCCTGGCCCGCTCGTCCTGGCGGATGCAACACGCGAAGGCAAGGGAGGTCGAACACGTGCCGTATGTGAACATCAAGATCACGCGGGAGGGCGCCACGCCCGAGCAGAAAAAGCAGCTGATCGCCGGCGCCACCCGCCTGCTCCAGGAGGTGCTGGGCAAGAACCCGCAGACCACCTTCGTGATTATCGAGGAGGTCGACACCGACAACTGGGGCATTGCGGGCGAGACCGTGACGGAGCGGCGGAAGAAGGGCATGTAACCGAACACACACGGTTCCGGCGTTGCACGGCCGCACCCGACGGGCCCCCCGGGCGGCGTCCGCGGCGAGATGATCCCCGCCTCCGGATGGGCAAACTGATGGTGCAGCATACCCATCCGGAGGTCATCGCCATGAACCCTGAAGAGCTGAGTGCGACCTGCCAGTACATCATCTCGGAGCTGGGCCGCATCGAGACCGTGGCCGGCACCCTGGCCATGATCGAGCGGGAGCATTATGACGCCCTGAACCGGTTCGACGACCGCGCGCTCCTGGACCTGGCCACGGAGGAGCAGAGCGCCGCCCGCCAGCTGTCCATGGTGAAACACGTCTGCGGCGAGCTGGCCCGGCGGATGGCAGACATCCAGAGTGCGCTGGAGCGGCGGCCGGAAGGGGGGGAGGATCGTGCTCCGGCTCATTGAGAAGTGGCTCCGGGCCGCGATCGACGAGACGGTGGACCGGGCGCTCGCCCGGGTCGTGCGGGACGAGTACCCGGAGTCCATCGGGGAGATGGTGGGGGCCCTGCGCAAGGTCGGCGGGCTGAACGCCCTGGAGATCACGATGCGGGCTGCCCAGGGCGCGCCGGCGCCGCGCCCCCTGGGCAGCCCCCTCCGCCTCTCCCCCTGGGATAAGCTCCTGTTCAACCCCGTCCACCTCTGCCGCTTCCCCACCCCCGAGAACGTCCCCATCGACACGGCCGTGACCATCGGACCCCGGGCCCGGCGACCCCTCACCGTGGCCATCCCCGTCCTGATCGCCGGCATGTCCTTCGGCGGCGCGCTCTCCAAGCGGGCGAAGATCGCGCTGGCCCGGGCCGCCACGGCGGTGGGCACGGCCACCAACACCGGCGAGGCCCCCCTGCTGGAGGAGGAGCGGGCCGCCGCGCGCCTCCTGATCGGCCAGTACAACCGGGGCGGCTGGCTCAACCGGCCCGAGCAGTACCGGCGGGTGGACGCGATCGAGATCCAGCCGGGACAGGGGGCCCAGGGATCCACGCCGCAGCGGACCTCTGCCCGGAACATCGGCCCGGACTTCCGCGCCGCCTTCGGCCTGGAACCGGGTCAGGATGCGGTCATCCACTCCCGCCTGCCGGGCGTGAACTCCCAGGCGGACTTCATCCGGCTCGTCCGCCGGCTGCGGGCGGAGACGGGCGTTCCCGTGGGGGTGAAGCTGGCCGCCACGCACCACCTGGAACGGGAGCTGGCCGTGGCGCTGGAGGCGGGCGTCGACTTCGTCACCGTGGACGGGGCTGAGGGCGGCACCCACGGGGGCGCCCCGACCCTGCAGGACGACGTGGGGCTGCCGACGCTCTACGCGGTCGCCCGGGCGCGCGACTTCCTGGTACGGCAGAAGGCCGCCGGCGACGTCAGCCTGATCGCCGCCGGCGGCCTCATCACTCCCGGGCAGATGCTGAAGGCAATGGCCCTGGGCGCCGACGCGGTCTACACCGGCACGGCCGCCCTGATGACCCTGATTGGCGAGCAGGCCGCCGAGGCGCTGCCCTTTGAGCCGCCCACCAGTCTGGTCGTCTATACGGGGAAACGGACCGGGGAACTGGACGTGGATCGAGCCGCCCGCAGCCTCCAGCGGTTCCTGAACGCCTGCGTCCGCGAGATGGAGATGGTGGCCGTCACGCTGGGGCGCACCGCGCTCTCCGAGATCGGCCGGTCCGACCTCTGCACCCTCGATCCCGTGCTGGCCCGGGCCACCGGGGTGCAGCTGGGGCTCGTGGCGCCGGACCGGCAGCACAGGCTCTTCCCCGAAGTGGCGCCCGACAGGCGGCTCCCCGGTTGGGCGGAGCCGCCCGGCCCGCCCGCTGCGGAACCGTTCTCCGCCGAGCCCGTGCACTGAGCCACCCTGCCCGCCGACCCCGGGGCCTGTCAGCGCCAGGGCTGCGCTCCCCAGATGCCGCCCGCCGCGGCGGGGAACGCCGCGGCGAACGCCACGGCGTACAGGGGCCAGTTGACCGCCGGAATCGCCCGGGCCAGCAGGCCGTGCGCGGCCAGCGCAGCGACCATGACCACCGAGCCGGCCGCGTAGAGCCGGAACGACCACGGCTCGGCGGCCCCGCGCACCGCGGCCAGGGCGCCCAGCAGGCCGCTGGAGGCCAGAAGCAGCAGCTTCAGGTGCAGGTAGGCGATCACGGGGTTGCGGTCCAGGGCCAGCGCGGACCAGGCCGGCAGGACCGGCATGAACTCCAGGGCGGCTTTCAGGGCGAGGCTGAGCGCGGCCAGGCGCCACCACGGCCCGGCGGCCGCCGGCAGCCGAAGCCGACGCGCGATCGCCAGGAAGTACAGCTGCGCAAGGCCGAACAGCGCCCCGGCCGCGATGCTGAGCCAGACCAGCGGCCCTTCCAGTCCCCGCGGGATCAGCATCCGCAGGGCGGCCGGGCCCACAAGCAGCAGCGCCGCCGTGGCCACGCGCCGCGCCGCGGGCCCCTCGTCCGCCTGGCCCCCGGCCGCCTCCCGCTCGGCCAGGGCCAGCACAACGCCCATGAGGCCGATCTCCACCCAGCCGTCGGCGTAGAGCTCGAGGAACAGGTAGACCCCGGCCTGGTAGAGCAGGGGAAAGGCGCCGTCGAGCACCGCCTCGGAGATGATCACCAGCGTCGTCCCCGAAATGGAGAGCAGCAGCAGGAGGACCGCCGCGCCCATCAGCACCAGGGGCGCGGGCCAGTCGCGAAGGGGCCGGCCCCGCACCTCCCGCCAGAACACCACGGCGAAGAGGACCCACAGCACCTCGTTGAGGGCGGCGAAACCGATCGACGGCCCGGCGTACCCCCACCAGGCGAAGGTGACCAGGGCGCCGCCCACCGCCCACGGGGCGAGCCGCAGCAGCCAGGTCAGCGGTCGGGATTCGGCCACGGGCCGGCCGGTGAACCGGGGCAGGAGGTGCAGGATGAGCCCCATCAGCCCGAGCCCCGCCCAGCCGAAGTACGCGGTATGGCTGTGGGCGTGGATCAGGTCTCCCCAGTAGAAGGGGCCTGGGGTATAGAGCCACACGAAGGCGGAACGGATCAGGACGCCCAGGGGCAGCACCACCGCCAGCCACCGGGCGGAGGAGCGGAGCAGGATGTTGGCCGCGTGCATCTCCGTTGACCTCCTGTCAGGACGTACCTTTCGCTTCAACCATACCGCAGTGCACCCGATCGGCCCCGTGACGCGGGTCACAGCACACGACGAGGCCCCCACCCGGCGGTGGGGGCCTGTGGCGCTCACTTGACCGACAGCCGGTTCCGCCGGGGCTCGGCGATCAACCCCCAGGTGCGCAGCGCCTCCACCACGCCGCAGACCTGGATCACCGGCATGACCAGGCCGCTCGCGAAGAACGCCGTGCGGAAGGCGGAAGGGGCTGAGTCCAACGCGTTCACCAGCAAGTTCAGGCCCAGGTGCCCGACCAGGGTCAGGCCGGCGACGCCCAGGTACGACAGAACCAGGAGCGCCGCGCCGACCCGGCGCATCCCCGCTGCCAGGGCCAGCACCGCCGCCATGGGGACGACCAGCGCCACGAACGCGAGGGCAACCTCGAAGGCCGCACCCGGCCGGACGCCGCTCAGTCCCACGGCGCTCGCCGCGTGCACCGCGGCGGCGGCCACGTGGAGCACCACGAGCGGCAGAAGGTCGCGCACCGACTTCCAGCTCACTCGTCATCCCCTCCCCTCGCCGCGCGCGGCCCCCTGCTGGCGTCAGTATAACCGCCGCGACCCGCCGTTCCCATCGGTGCCGCCAGCGATTCCGGGGCCGCGGCCCTGAGGCGTGAGCCCTAGGCGACCAGCAGTAGCGGCCGCCCTGTGAAAGGGCGGCCGCCATAGTCCGAAAGGATCAGCCCAGGAGCTGCTCCAGCTTGGGGCCGAGGTTCTGGAGTCCCTTGTCTCCCGCAGCCCGGAAGAAGAGGTTTCCCTGCGCGTCGAAGAGAAAGAAGGCAGGCACGAACTGGTTCTGGAACGCCTGCGCCAGGGCGTGCCGGTGATCCAGGAGGACCGGCTGCGTGATCCCGTACTGCGCGATGTCCCGTTCCACCTTGGCCGTGTCCAGGTCGCCCTCCTCCTTGGGCATGTGGATGGCGACCACCTTGAGCCCCTTGGGCTGGTACATGTCCCGGTACTGCAGCACCTGGTCCATGACCTCGTGGCAGATGTGGCAGGACACCGCCCAGAAGTGAATCAGCACCGGATGCCCGGACAGCTGTGCGGGATCGAACCCTTCCGCGTTGTAGGACCCGGTTGCCCCTTCGAGGGGGGGCATCGGGCTGCCAAGGCGCATCGGCATGAAGCAGGCCTCCCTCGCTACACCTTCAGCAGGGCGTCGCCGGGCTTCCAGTTGGCCGCGCACAGGCCGCCGGCCTGCAGGGCCTCCAGGACCCGGAGCACCTCGTCCACGTTCCGGCCGATGTTGTTGTCGTGCACGACCTGGTAGCGGACGATGCCGTCGGGGTCGATGATGAAGAGGCCGCGCAGCGCCACGCCCTCCTCCTCGATCAGCACGCCGTAGGCCCGGGAGACCTCCTTGGTGATGTCCGAGGCGAGCGGGTAGTTGACGGGGCCGAGGCCGCCCTCCTCCTTCGGGGTCTTGATCCAGGCCCGGTGCGAGTACACGGAGTCGACGGACACGCCGAGGATCTCGCAGTTGGCATCCTGGAACTCCTGCACCCGGTCGTTGAACGCCGTGATCTCAGTGGGGCACACGAACGTGAAGTCCGCCGGGTAGAAGAACAGGATCAGCCACTTGCCCTTGTAGTCGGAGAGGCTGACCTTCTGATCGAGCTTGTCCAGGTCCTTGGTGGACAGCATCGTGAAGTCAGGAGCAGGCTTACCAACCAGACGCATGTCGCAGAGACCTCCTTGACAGTTAGAATCAATCTAAGGGGTTCCGTACTTGTGACGCCAGGGACATGGCAGCGGGTTCGTCGTGAAAGTTACGACTTTATCAAGACAGGCCCGATGCCGGCAACCCCGGCGGCGCCAGATCCAGTATCTCCACTGTGCATCTTTGCCATACTGCTGCTGTGGAAGGGAGTTGGCCGAAGGCATGACGGACAGAGCGCTGGTGATGGGCGGAGGCGGCGTCCTGGGCATCGCCTGGATGGTGGGGCTGACCGCAGCCTGGAAAGAGGCCGGCGTGGACCTGGGCTCCGCGGACCTGGTGGTGGGCACCTCCGCCGGTTCCGTGGTCGGCACCCTCATCCGCTACGGGGTCGACCCCGCGCAGCTCACACACCTCGTCGCGGCCGGCATGGGCCTCCCGCCTGCCGCGGTCGCCAAGGTGGCCACGGGCGCCGGGCTGACCGAGGACGAATGGGTCGGCCTGTTCCAGGCCCCCCTGGGCGACGTCCCCTGGCCGGAGAAGCCCCTCAGGATCTCGGCCGTCGACGCGGAGACGGGCGAGCCGGTGATGTGGACGAACGCCTCGGGGATACCGCTGGCCCGGGCCCTGGCCTCCAGCTGCGCCGTACCGGGCCTCCTGCCCACGGTGCTGATCAACGGCCGCCGCTACGTGGACGGAGGGGCGTGGTCGGGGACGCACGCCGACCAGGCGGCGGGCTTCCGCCGTGTGCTGATCGTCGCGCCCATGGGCGGGCCGAAGTACCCGCGGGGGCACGAGATGCTGCAGAAGGAGCGGGCTGCGCTGGAGGCGGACGGTTCCCGGGTGCTGACGGTGCTGCCCGACCCCGCGACCCTGCAGGTGTTCGGCGACAACCTCATGGACCCCGCCCGCATCTTCGACGCCCTGGAGAACGGGCGTCGGCAGGGCGCGGAGGCGGCCCTTCAGGTGCGGTCCTTCTGGGCCTGATCTCCGCCCGCGCCCCGGGGAATACAGCCGCACCCCGGCCGCCGATGTCCGGCGGCCGGGGTGACAGTTGGATGGCGGTTACCGGGCGATGAGCACCGGGCACGGGGCGGTGCGCAGGACCTTGTCCGACACACTGCCCAGCAGCAGCTCCCGGATCGGGCTGAGGCCCCGGCTGCCCATCACGATCAGGTCCACCTCCTCCAACCGGGCGTAATCGACGATCTCCTCGGCCGGCTCGCCCACCTGCACCTCCGTCACCACCTGCGACTCGGGCAGGCCGATGGCGGACACGGTCTTGCGCAGGATGGGCTCGCCGGTGCGCCGGATCAGCACGTCCATGGGCACCTCAGGGGTGACCTTGTTGCCAAACTCGTCGGTGGCGTAGTAGGCCCGCGGAACGTGCGCCACGTAAAGGACGATCACCTGAGCGTTCTGCAGAGAGGCCAGCTCTCCCGCAATCCGGGCGGCCTTCAGGGAGCTCTCGCTGCCGTCGGTCGCGAGCAGAATCTTCTTCACGACCCATCGCCTCCTCCAGTTGGGAAACGGTCGGGGTGCCGCCCCCCAGCGGTACCGCACGATTCTTCTGTCTGAATCTTAGCCGCACCGCGGGGTAGACCAAAATCGTTCGTTCGACTGATTCTAATGTAGACTAATTTCCGGACTGAGCCAAGTCGCAACAGCGAGAAAAAGACCACCTGTGTGCACAGGTGGTCCCATTGCGTTCGCTACCGATTGCTGGGCGGCTCGCCGGCCAGCCCGGTCCGGATGGCGTACCCCACCGCCTCGGACCGGTTGCGCAGGTGCAGCTTCTCGAGGATGTGCCGCATGTGGTTCTTCACCGTGGACTCGGCCACGTACAGCTTGGCGGCAATCTCCTTGTAGGTCAGGCCGGTCGAAGCCAGGCGCAGCACTTCGATCTCCCGGGGGGAGAGCTGCTGACCGGGCTGCTTGCCCGTGGTGTTGGCGCGCGGCTGGCGGAACTCCTTCAGCATCTTGGCCGCCATGACCGACGAGATGGGCGCCTCGCCGGAGATCGCCGCACGCAGAGAGGAGACCAGTTCCTCAGGCCCCAGGTTCTTCAGCAGGTAGCCGTCCGCGCCGGCCTTGATCGCCTCGAAGAGATCCTTGTCGATCTCCGAGACCGTGAGGATAACGACCTTGAGGTCCGGGTACATCTGCTTCAGCTTCCGGGTCGCCTCGACGCCGTCGAGCACCGGCATGTTGATGTCCATGAGCACCAGGTCTGGCTTCAGCTTGGGAACCAGCTCCAGTGCTTCCTGACCGTTCGATGCCTCGCCGATGACCTCAAGATCGGTATTCGAAAGGACACTCAGTACACCCTTCCGAAGCATGAGGTGATCATCTACGATCAAGACTTTCATCGTTCGGGTGCCCTCCTCTCCATCTAGACTTTATCATGACAGGGGATGCCGGACAACCGATCCCTCGCCCTAGTCGGAAAGTTACGTACAAGCCATTTTGGCTACTTCAATGACTATTATAGCCTAGTCTTACCCATACTGTAAGTGCGCTACACGCGGGCGGCACGGGCAAAACGGGCATACTATGCGCGGACGTTCATGTCACCCTGGCCGGCCGCGGCTTTGGGAACCGATGGCGCAGAACCGTGTCCTCGCACACCCTGCACTGCATGGGAGGAGGCGGAGACGTGTTCAACGAGCTGCAGCTCAAGCTGTTGAACGGCCGCACCATCTCCATTCACGTGGAACCGGGGTTTGACGTGGACGACCTGGAGTACCTGCCGGGCCTGCGCGCCGTGTCCCTGGGCAACCTGACGGTGCTGTACGAGGGGCTGGTCTACGACGTCCGGCCCCGGCGCACGCTCGCCGTCCACGGCGCCGCGCCGAGCCTGACCCGCTGAGGCGCCCGGCCCGACGCGCAGGAAGGCTCCTTCAGGCGCAAGTGGCCTGCTGCCACTTGCGCCTTTCTGACCCTGGACGGGTCAGATCTCGTCAAGCGGCAGCAGGCCGCTCTTGATGGCGAACTTGGTGAGCTCGACCGCGTCATGCAGGTCGAGCTTTTCCATGAGGTTCGCCCGGTGCGCCTGCACGGTCTTGATGGAGATGAACAGCCTCTCGGCGATCTGCTGGTTGGTCAGGCCGTGGGCGATGAGCGTGAGGACCTCCCGCTCCCGCTCGGTCAGCTGGGCCAGCTGCGCCTGGGCCTCGGAGGCGCCCCTCGGCGCTACGGGCGGCCCCTGTGGACTCTCCTGCGCCTGCAGGTTGTCCATCACGGTCCGGGCCACGTCCGGGTGTAGGATGACCTGGCCCGACGTCACCGCCTTCAGGGCCGAGACCAGCTCCTGCGCGGCGGCCCGCTTCAGCACGTACCCGGCGGCGCCGGCCCGCAGGATGGGCAGAACGTACTCCTCGCTGTCGTACATCGACAGGATCAGCACCGGCAGGTCGGGGTGACGCTTCTTCAGCTCCTTGGTCGCCTCGATGCCGTTCATGCGCGGCATGGCGATGTCCATCAGCACCGCGTCGGGCCGGAGCTTCTCCACCATCTCCAGCGCCTCGACGCCGTCCTGGGCCTCGCCGATCACCTCCACCTCCCCGCTGGCGGAGAGCAGGTATCGGATGCCTTCCCGCAGGATGGCGTGATCGTCTACCAGCAGCACACGAATCGGACTCATCGCACGTCCCCCCCTCTGCGATCCGGAACCGTCACCCGCACCGTAGTCCCCCGGCCCGGTGCAGACTCCACGACCACCTTGCCGCCCACCAGGGCGGCCCGCTCCTGCATGCCGAAGAGTCCGAGCCCCCGGTCCCGCACCGGTTGTCCCACCGTATGCACCACGTGGAATCCCTGTCCGTCGTCGACCACAAGTCCCGTGATCTCGCCGTGCTCCCGGTGGAGCCGCACCAGCACGGTCTTCGCCTTCGCATGTTTCACCACATTGGTGATCGCTTCCTGCATGATGCGGAACAGCGCGGTCTCCAGCTCCTCGGGCAGCCGTTCGGTGAGCCCGCTCACCTGGAAGTCGGCCTCCAGGCCGGCCGGCAGCACCCGGTGGTTGATGAACCAGCGGAGGGCGGGAACCAGGCCCAGGTCATCCAGCACCGACGGGCGCAGGTCCATCATGAGCCGCCGCGTCTCGTCCAGCGTCCGCTGTGCGACCTCCTTGGTCAGGTGGAGCCGCTCGCACAGGGCTTCGTCGACGCCGCTGCCCACGGCCTGCCGCTCGATCGCCTCCAGGTTGACGACGATCGACGTGAGCGACTGGGCCGTCTCGTCGTGCAGCTCCCGGGCGATGCGCTTCCGCTCCTCCTCCTGCGCCCGGAGGATCTGGGCCGCCACGGCCTGGCGGTGCTCCGCCAGCCGGTCGAGCATCAGGTTGGCCATCTCGCTCACCCGGGCGATGTCCGGATCGCCGGGCACCATCGGCACCCGGGCGGAGAAGTCGCCCCGCCTGACCCTGTCCAGCGTCGCATGCAGGGTGAACAGCGGCCGGAAGGCGACCCGCAGCAGGGCGTAGTTGACGCCCAGCGACACCACGAGGCCGACGGCGATGAGGCCGAACTCCCATATGGGCGCGTGCTCCTGGCTGTTCCAGAAGTGGGTCGCGATGAGCACCGCGCATGTGGCGCCGATGACGGCGATGGCCGCGTTGGCCACCAGGACCTTGGTGAACAGGCTGGTCCGGCTGTGCAGGTACGAGAGCAACCGCATCTAGACCTCCACGACCTCCGGGGCCAGGTGGTCACGGGCGCGCCGCGCGCCTGACCGGCCCCACTCTCCTTGACGTGTCACAATATATGAGCGGCGCCCTAAGTCCGGGGACGGATCAGGCGCCGGTCGAGCCCCTGTCGATAGCTCAAAAGTCTACATTCGCTGTTTCTCCGCCGGATCCCTTCCCCGACGCGCCGAGGAGATGCCAACACGACTTCGTAGATACAAAGGCCCACTCTGCCGGGGGATGTAGACCTTTACACCCCCCCTTTTCTGATACTTTCCTTGTCCCCGCCCAAGGGTATCCCAATCTCCGTGTAATCCCTCCGAAATCCTTTACTACTACCCTGAAGGGCAGATGAATCCACGGGAGGGATTTGTGTGACCAAGCGCGGGTGGATCCTCGTCGCCGTCGCGGCCGCGGCCCTTGTCCTGCTCATCGGCGGGCCGTCGGTCATCACCGCCACCGGCGCGGAGCCGGCGACCTGCGCCACGTGCCACTCCATGCAAGAGTTCCGCACAACCCACGCCCAGTCCGACCACGCGGCGGTCGCCTGCACCCAGTGCCACCTGCCCCAGGGGCTCGCCTCGATCCCGGCCAAGTACGAGGCGGGGTTCAAGCACGTGTGGGCGACCATCACGGGCTACGAGGACATCCAACTGTCCCCGGAGAGCGAGCAGATCCTGCTGGACAACTGCATCGCCTGCCACGTGCAGACCGACCACGTCCGCGTGCCGGAGAACCGCGGCTGCCTGAACTGCCACTTCGACGATCCACACGGCGTCAGGGAGGACCGGAAATGGTGATCAGCGGACTGGTGTTCCAGTGCGACCCCGCCCGGGTGGAGGCGGTCGCGGCGCGGCTGGCCGGCGTGCCGGGGTTGTCCGACATCACCCCGGGAGGCCGCCCGGGCTACCTGGTCGGCGTCCTGGAATCCCCCGGCACGGAAGCGTCGGTCAGGACACTTGACCACCTGAGGGCCATTCCCGGCGTCTACTCGGTCCTGCCGGCGTACATTCAATCCGTTGAGGAGGATCGGACATGAAGTTCACCCGCCGTTCGTTCGTGAAGGCGTCGGCCCTCGCCACCGCCATGGTCGCGGCCGGATGCTCGCCGCAGCCCGTCGCGCCCAAGCAGAACCCCGAGACGGAAGGCGCCACGTGGTACAAGACTGTCTGCCGCTACTGCGGCGTCGGTTGCGGCGTGATGGTGGCTGCGAAGGACAACCGGGTGGTCGCGGTGAAGGGCGACACGGAGAACCCGGTCAACAAGGGACTTCTGTGCGTCAAGGGCTATTATCTGGACCGGATCATGAACACCGAGGAAGGGCGGATCCTGAAGCCACTCATCCGGAAGAACGGCCAGCTCACCGAAGCCTCCTGGGACGAGGCGCTCGACCTGGTGGCCGCCAGGTTCCGCGAGGCCATCGACCAGCACGGCCCCGATTCGGTCGGCTTCTACGGATCCGGCCAGAACCTCGCCGAGGAGACCTACATCGCCAACAAGCTCTTCAAGGGCTGCATCGGCACCAACAACGTCGAGGGCAACCCGCGCACGTGCATGGCCTCCGCCGTGGCCGGCTTCCTCTCCACGTTCGGCAAGGACGAGCCCATGGGCAACCTGGACGACATCGAGCATGCCGACACCTTCTTCATCATCGGCTCCAACACCGCGGAGGCCCATCCCATCATCTACTCCCGCATCACCACCCGCAAGCAGACGGGGAAGGACGTCAAGGTCATCCTGGCCGATCCGCGCAGGCACCGGGTGGCCGACATCGCCGACATCTTCCTGCCCTTCCGGCCCGGCACCGACCTCGCCCTGCTGAACGCCTTCGCCCAGGTGATCATCGAGGAAGGCCTCCACGACCCGGACTTCATCGAGCGTCACACCACGTTCCAGGATGGTAACGGCGCCATCACCTTCGAACAGTATGTCGCATTCCTGCAGGACTACACCCCGGAGAAGGTCGCCCCCATCACCGGCCTCTCGCCTGACGACATCCGGGCGGCTGCCCGGGAGATCGGCGCCCGGGGCCGCAAGACCATGACGCTGTGGTGCATGGGCATCAACCAGCGCACGGTGGGCACGTGGCTGAACAACGCCATCTACAACCTGCACCTGCTGACGGGCAAGATCTGCCAGCCCGGCAACAGCCCCTTCTCCCTCACCGGACAGCCCTCGGCCTGCGGCTCGGTGCGCGAGGGCGGCGGCCTGTCCCACCTGCTGCCCTGCGGCCGCCAGGTGACCAACGAGCAGCACCGCAAGGAAGTGGCCGCGGTGTGGGGCGTCGACTATACCCGGATGTCGGACAAGGTCGGTTACCACACCATGGAGATGTTCCGGGCCGCCGGCGACGGGCGCATCAAGGCCCTGCTGATCTCCTGCACCAACCCCGGCCACTCGCTGCCCAACCTGAACTCGGTGCGGGCCTCCCTGGAGAAGACCTTCCTCGTGGTCATGGACGCCTTCCACAACCGCACCACCGAGCTGGCGGACGTGGTGCTGCCCTCCGCCCTCTGGTGTGAGAAGGAGGGCATCTACGGCAACACCGAGCGCCGGACCCAGCACCTGGCCAAGGCCGTCGAGCCCAAGGGTGAGGCCAGGCCCGACGTCTGGATCCTGCTGGAGATCGCCAAGCGACTGGGCTACGGCGAGTACTTCAGCCACTACACCTCCAACGAGGTGATCTGGGAAGAGTTCCGGAAGATGGGCGGCGGCGGCACCGGCTACGACTACGCGCCGTACGAGCGGTACAAGCAGGAGCGCGGCCTCCGCTGGCCGGTGAACGACAAGCAGCCCGCCGGGACCACCCTGCGGTATGTGGAAGGCGACGACCCCTTCGTGCCGGAGGGCGCGGGGATCTACTTCTACGGCAAGCCCGACGGCAAGGCGGTCATCTACGCCCGGCCCCACAGGGATCCGGCCGAGGTGCCCGACGCCGAGTACCCGTTTTACCTCTCCACCGGGCGGATCCTCGAACACTGGCACACCATCACCATGACGAAGCGGGTGCCCGAGATCATGAAGGGCGCGGGCGAGTTCTACTGCGAGATCCATGAGGAGGACGCCGCCCGGCTCGGCATCCAGAACGGCGACCTGGTGAAGCTGACCAGCCGCCGCGGGCAGGTGGTCGCCACGGCGCGCGTCGGCGGCCGGGCCGTGCCCCAGAAGGGGCTGGTGTTCCTGCTCATGCACGACGACCGCACCGAGCGGCTCGCCAACTTCCTGACCAACGACGCGGTCGACGAGACCTCCAAGCAGATGGAGTACAAGGTCTGCGCCGTGCGGGTTGAGAAGGCGTAGGCGGTGCGGGCGATGATGAAGAAGATCGGGTGGCGCAGGCTGCGCCTCGCCACCCAGCTCCTTTTCTGGGCGCTCCTCCTGCTGCCGCTCGCGGGCTTCCCCTGGTTCCGCGGGACTTACGTCAGCTCCCGGTTCCTGGGGCTGCCCCTCACCGACCCGTTTGCGGCCGCACAGGTGCTGGCGGCCGGCGGCCGGTGGCTGGCTGGGGCGGCGGCTGCTCCGGCCCCCCGGCGCCCTGCCCGAGCCCTTCTTCCTGGGGCTCTGCCTCCGCTGCGGCCAGTGCGCCCAGGCCTGCCCGCGCTCGGCCATCCGGATCGCCCGGTGGGAGCACGGGCTCAGCACGGGTACGCCCTACATCGCCGCCCGGGAGACGGCCTGCGACCTCTGCGGCGGGCAGGCGCCCGCCTGCGCGGCGGTCTGCCCCACCCAGGCGCTGCACCTGGAACCCGGGGAGCCGGTGCGGATGGGCACCGCGGTCATCGACGCCACGCGGTGCCTGGCCCACATGGGCGACATCTGCCGCAGCTGCTTCAACGCCTGCCCCCTGCGGGGCCGGGCAATCGTGCTGGAGGGCGCCCTCCGGCCGGTCGTGGATCCAGCGCTCTGCACGGGGTGCGGACTCTGCGAGGAGCACTGCCTGGTGGAGCCCGCCGCCATACACGTCGAACCGCTGAACCCCTGAGGCTTGGGGGCGCCCGGCCCGCAGGCGGTGGGCGACCCACGGAGGCCGCGGTGCATGAGGGCGCCGGCCCCGGAGGAGATGGGACCGGGGGCGCCGAAACACCCACGGCGAAAGGCTGTGGGAGGTGGGCGAGAGCATGACGGATCCGGTCAGCACCCTGAACGCCCTGGTCGCGGGCTTCTCCGGCACGATGGGCGTGTGGGCCCGGTCCCTGCAGACGGACGAGGTCATCCAGGTGGGGGCGTCCGACGATACCTTCCCGAGCGCGTCGACCATCAAGCTGGCGATCTTCTATGAGGTGATGCGCCAGGCCGGCGAGGGGAGGCTGGACCTGAGCGAGCCGCGTGAGCTGCGGACCGAGGACAAGGTGCCCGGCTGCGGCGTGCTGCGCGATCTGAGTCCGGGAATCC
Source organism: Symbiobacterium thermophilum IAM 14863 (assembly GCF_000009905.1). Lineage (GTDB taxonomy): Bacteria > Bacillota > Sulfobacillia > Symbiobacteriales > Symbiobacteriaceae > Symbiobacterium > Symbiobacterium thermophilum. Next base: position 1,035,699 of record NC_006177.1, on the reverse strand, counting down.
GGCTCCCGCTCAGGGATCTCGCCACGCTCATGATGATCATCAGCGACAACACCGCGTCCAACATGTGCATCGACGCCGTGGGCATCGAGTCGGTCAACCGGTCCATGGACGAGCTGGGGCTCACGGGGCTGCGCCTCCGCTGGAAGTTCTTCGGCGCCCCCGCCGGCCAGCCGGTCAACGCCGCAGTGCCCTCCCAGCTCGGGCGGCTGATGGACATGATCGTCCGCCGCCAGGTGCTGACCCCGGAGGCCTGCGACGAGATGCTCCGGGTCATGAAGCAGGTGCAGAGCCCCTACGCCGCGCGCTACCTGCCCGGCGGTTCGCAGTACGACAGGCCGCCGGAGGGGCCGGTCATCGCGGCCAAGTTCGGAAGCATCACCGGCTGCCGGCACGAGGTCGGCGCGGTCTGGAAGGGCGGCCGGGGCTTCGTGTTCAGCGTGATGACCAAGGACTGCAAGGACGAGCGGCGGGTCGAGGACAACGAGGGCGTGCTGGCCGTCGGCCGGGCGGTTGCGATTCTCTACCGGCACTTCCTCGAGCCCTGACGGAACGAAGGCGGGCCGGCCCGCCCGGGCCGACCGGGCCGCAGCGCGCAAGAGGCCGGCACGGCGCAGCGGAGAGCCTGTGCCGGCGGCAGGAGGAAACGTGCAGGCGCGCAGAAGGGGGCCGCCCCGGCGGCCCCCTTCTGCGCGCCCGTCGGCTACGCCTTCTTCCGCTCCCGCGGCTGGACGACGACATCGACGAGGCCGTAGGCCTTGGCCTCCTCCGCCGACATCCAGCGGTCGCGCTCCGAGTCCTCCTTCACCTTCTCCAGCGGCTGGCCGGTGTGCTTGGCGATGATCTCCGCGAGCTTCTCCTTGGTGTGCAGCAGCTCCTTCGCGGTGATCTCGATGTCGGTCACCTGGCCGCCGATGCCGCCCTTCACCCACGGCTGGTGGATGAGGATCCGGGCGTGGGGCAGGGCATACCGCGTGCCCGTCCCGCCCGCCAGCAGCACGGCGGCCATCGAGGCGGCCATGCCGATGGCGTAGGTGTTGACCTTCGGCTTGATGTGCTGCATCGTGTCGTAGATCGCCAGGCCGGCACTGGTGATGCCGCCCGACGAGTTGATGTACATGTTGATCTCCTTGTCGGGGTCGTCGCTCTCCAGGAACAGCAGCTGCGCCGTGACCGCGTTGGCCACCTGATCATCGATGCTCGTGCCCAGGAAGATGATCCGGTCCTTGAGCAGGCGCGAGTAAATGTCGTAGGAGCGCTCGCCCCTGCTCGTCTGCTCGATGACGATCGGAATCAACGAGCTCATGGGTGTCTCTCCTTTGATCGGGGCCTGCCGTCCCCGCTCTTGTCATTCTTTCGACGCCGAAACATTCGCCGGAGATTCTGCCGGGCCGGCGGTGACGATCGTGAGCCGCTCGGGCACCAGGTGGCGTGCGGCCACCTCCTGCAGCACCTCGGGCGTCAGCGCCGCCAGCTCCCGGGGGTGGCGCTGCAGCCAGTCCAGGCCGAGGCCGAACCGCTCGATCTCCGCCAACCGGGCAGCAATCCGCTCCGGCGACTCATGCTGCACCGCGGGGTACCCGGTCAGGAAATCCTGCAGCGCCTGCAGCTCCGGAACCGGCACCGGCTCCGCCACCAGCCGCCGCAGCTCCGCGCGGACCGTCTCCACCGCGAACTCCAGCCGGGAGGGGTTCACGCCCAGGTGGGCGGTCCAGGGCCCCGGCCCGCTGGTCCCGCCGAACACGGCGTACTGGTAGTAGGAGAGGCCGTGCCGCTCCCGCACGTCCCGGAACAGCCGACTGCTGGCGGGCGTGCCGTTGCCCCCGAACAGCGTGGCCAGCACCTCCAGGGCCAGGTAGTCGGGGTGCCCCCGATCCACCAGCGGCCAGCCCAGAGCGATGTCGGTCTGCGTCTTCCCGGCCAGCGGCACGTGGGTCCTGCCCCCCGGCGGGACCGGCACCGGCGGGATCGCCGCCCTTCCCGTTCCGCCCTCCCACCCGGCGAAGGCCTCCTCCAGCGCGGCGGCGGCCGACTCGGGATCCACGTCGCCCACCACCGTGATCACCGCGCCGCGCGGGCCGTAGTGCGCCTGGTGGAAGCGGCGGAGGTCGTCCGCCTGAAGGCCGGTGAGCGTCGCCTCCGTGCCGCCGATGGGCTGCCGGTAGGGATGCCCCTCGGGGTAGATCCGCTCCATCAGGCGGCGGGCGGCCACGGACCGGGTATCGTCCTCCGACCGGCGCCAGTTGACCAGCATCTGCGTGCGCAGCCGCTCCACCTCGTCGTCGGGGAAGCTCGGTCGGCGGACCACCTCGGCGAGCAGCTGCACGCCCCGGGCGAGGTCCTCCGGCAGGCACTTCAGCGCGGCAACGGCGGTCTCGCGTCCCGCGTCCACCCGCAGCGACATTCCCTGCGCATCGGTGATGATAGCCAGTTCCTGGGCGCTGTACGCGGCGGTGCCCCGGGTGAGCACGCCGGCGACCAGCTGGGCCAGGCCCGCCTTCTCCGGAGGCTCGTGCACGGCGCCGGCCTCCATCTGCACCCGGACGAAGACGCTGGGCACCGTCGGCGTCGGAAGCAGCAGCAGGACCGCGCCCCCCGGCAGCTCCCGCCGTACGATCCGCTCCGCGGCCAGCAGCGGCCGTGCAGGGCCCGCCTCGGGACGGGGGATCCTCCGGTCGGTCGGCTGCTGGTAGTCGGGCGTTCCGACCGGCGACGCCCCGTTGGCACCGGGGGCCACGGCAACCGAAGACGGCGCATCGGCCGAGGAGGCGGCACGGGGCGCTGACGCCGCTGCGGCCGCCCTGGCTTCGCCGCCGGGGAGCGGCTCATCGCCCGGGGTTGCCTCATCGCCCGGCACGAAGTGACCGACCGTGCGGCGCCGCACGTCCAGGTACTGCCTGGCGGCCCGCAGCACATCCGCCGGGGTGACCGCCTCCAGCTCCTCCAGGGCGCGGTCGAACCGTTCCACGCCCTGGGTCAGGGCCGTGCTGCCCAGGAAGACGGCCTGGTTCAGGGTGGACTCCATCGTGTACAGCAGGCTGGCGCGCACCTGCTTCCGCGCCCGTGCGAACTCCTCATCACTGACCTCGCCGGCCCGCAGCCGTTCCACCTCGTCGAACAGCGCCTCCTCCAGGGACGAGAGGGACACGGTGGGAGCGGGCGTGGCGGTGAGCATGAACAGGCCCGCGTACTGAAACGCCCGGACGTGCGCCCCGGCGGACACGGCCAGGCCCGTGTCGATCAGCCGGCGGTGCAGCCGGCTGGACCGGCCCATCGCCGCGCCCGGGGAGGCGCTGCCGGAAAGCAGTGCGGCCAGCAGCATGAGCGCGGGCTGGTCCGGGTGCGCAGCCTCCGGGATCCGGTAACCTGCCAGCAGCATCGGGTGCGGCCCCGGCCGCCGAACGGTTACCCGCCGCTCGGCTTCCTGCTCGGGCTCCGCCGCGGTGAACGGGGGCACCGGCCCGCCGGCCGGCAGGGGGCCGAAGTGGCGTTCCGCCAGGCGGAGCACCCGCTCGGCCTCCACGTCGCCCACCACCACCAGCGCGGCGTTGTTGGGCCGGTAGTAGCGGCGGTAGTGCGCGGCCAGGGCGTCGGCCGTGGTGGCGCGGATGTCGGCCTTGCTGCCGATGATGGGGTGCCGGTACGGAAGCACCCGGAAGGCCGTCGCCATAAAGGCCTCGTTCAGCCAGAACGACGGGTGGTTCTCGCCCCCCTCCCGCTCGCTCACGATGATCCCCCGCTCACGCACGGTGAGATCGGGGTCAAAGGTCATGGAGGCCATGCGGTCGGCCTCCACCTCGAAGCTGAACTCCAGATGCTGCGCCGGCAGCACCTCGTAGTAGGCTGTGTAGTCGTACGAGGTGAACGCGTTCCACATTCCCCCGCGCCGCTTCACCGCCTCTTCCAGCACGCCGTACGGGAAGCGGGGTGTGCCCTTGAACATCATGTGCTCCAGGAAGTGCGACAGGCCGGTCTGCCCCGGGCCCTCGTCCCGGCTGCCGACCCCGTACCAGACCATCGAGGTTACGACGGGCGCATGCCGCACCTCCCGGACATACACCTTCAGCCCGTTGGGCAGCTCGGCGACCTGCGTCGGTGCGATGCGGTAACTCATCGATCCCCTCCTCTACTCTCCGCGGGCCCGCATGCGCCGGTCGGCCCACCAGACGGCGCTGAGCACCGCGGCCAGCGGGAGCAGGATCCACAGGCCGGACCCCAGGGCAGACCACACGTAAGGGTTCCCCGACGTCTGCCGGAAGTACTGGACCACGGCAACGGCGAACAGCGCGACGACCAGAAGCCCGATCAACTTGCGGAACACGTTTTTCAGCACGGGCTCACGCCCCTCTTTTCCTAATATTTCCCGGAAACCCCCGCCGAATCCTCCCCCCTTGACACGGCTTCGGAAACGGCGGGCAGCCAGCAATGGTATGACGCCGGCGCCGCCGGCGCAGATACCCGACGGGCAGGCCCCCATTCCCCGGCGCGGATCGGTTCCCCGTCGGTGCGCGAGGCGCCCCTGCGGAACCGGCCTTCTGCGGCCGCCTGCAGGGGCGCCTGTGCGATCGTGCGCTCAGGGTCTGCCCTTCACCACCAGGATCTCCCGCCAGCGCTGGACCCTCCCGACCATCCGGGACTGGCCGACGCCGGTGTACAGCCGCTCCAGGTTGCCCAACATGCGGTACAGGATCACCCGCGTGCTGCACGGCGAGAGCACGCGCTCGGGAGCGACCACTCCCCGGCGGCTCAGGATCCGGCTCAGGGTCTCGTAGCGGTAGACCTGCCCCTGGTTGAAGCAGTCGACATAGGCCGGGCGGTCGGCCTCCGCATACATGGCCAGGAAGTGATCCGGCATGGCCACGCCGTACACCGGCAGCCCCACCCGCCGGCCGACGAGGATGTACACGGCGGCCAGCGCGATCGGGATCCCGCGCCGGCGCTCGAGAACGCTGGGCAGGAAGTGATGCTCCGGGTTGCCCATCTCTCCGGCCCGGAACCGAAGGTTTTCGAACAGCACCTCGCCCATCGCCCGCAGGCCGCCCACGGCGGGCATGTGGGCGCGTACGCTGCCGGCCACGGCGTCCAGGAACGAGGCGACCGCGCGCTCCCGCCCGACCGTGCCCCCCAGGGCGGCCAGGAGGATGCAGCCCTCCTCCAGGTCGAGGGCGTCGTCGTCCTTCTGCGCGAGCCGCCGCCACTGCAACTCCAGCGCCTCGAGGCGCAGCTCCTCCAGCAGGGCGCGCACCCGTCCCCTGAGGCGCGGGTCCGGATCGTCGAACGCCGCCTCGAGGAAGGGCACGGCGGCCTGGCCGGCGCCCAGGAGTTCATCCCAGGCGGCCCGGGCGACGCCCTCCTGCTCGTCGGCGAGCAGGCTGACCAGCGCGCGGAGCTCACCTTCGGTACGCATGACGCCTCAGCGCTCCTCCACCTCGACGTTGTACTTCTCCAGGAACTCAATCACGGCCCGGGTGATGTGCGTCGGGGTGGAGGCGCCCGAGGTGACGGCGACCTTCCGCTTCCCCTTCAGCCAGGCCGGATCGATCTCCTCCACGCTGTCCACCAGGTGGGCCTCCCGGGCCGCCAGCTCCTGGGCCACCTGTACCAGGCGGTTGGAGTTGTTGGAGCGGCGGTCGCCGACGACGATCACCAGATCGGCCTCCGGCGCCATCCGTGCCACCGCCTCCTGCCGCTGCTGGGTGGCCAGGCAGATCTCGTTGTAGATCTCGGTCTGGGGCCAGCGCGCCTTGACCTGCTCCATCAGGGCCTGGGTGTCCCACTGGGACAGCGTCGTCTGGTTGGTCACCGCCAGCTTCTGGCCGGGCGCGAAGGACAGCGCCTCCAAGTCCTCCGCCCGTTCCACCAGGTGCACGTGGCCCGGGGCCACCCCCACTGCCCCCTCGGGCTCAGGGTGCCCCTTCTTGCCGATGTAGATGACCTCATAGCCCCGGCTGACCAGTTCGGCGATGAGTTCATGGGTCCTGGTCACATCCGGGCATGTGGCATCCACGACGTACAGTCCCTTCTCCCGCGCCCGGATCTTCACCGCCGGCGACACGCCATGGGCGGTGAAGATGACCGTCCCGGCGTCGATCTTCTCCAGGAGGCTGAGGCGGTCCTCGCCGTCCAGCGTGATCACGCCCAGGGCCTCCATCTCCTCGACCACGTGACGATTGTGCACGATCTGCCCGAGCACGTAGATGGGCCGGGGCACGTTCGGGTCCCGGGCCACACGGCGGACCAGCTGGATGGCGCCGACGACCCCGTGGCAATACCCCCGCGGCGTAATCTTGATGACTTCCATCAACGGTTGTCCTCCCACCCGGCCGGGATGTTACGCAAGCCCGCCGTGGCAAACGCTGTCACGGCGGGCTCGTGTCTGCGTTCCTAGTGATGGCCGTGTCCGTGGCCTCCCTCGAGGGCCTCCCCCGACTCCGTCTTGCCGTTGATCGACAGGGCGAAGACCACGACCGCCGAGGCGGCGATCCAGCCGATGATCCACAGCCAGAAGTTCACCGGAACCCCCCCTACTCGCCGGAGATTCGTACGTTGCGACTCTATTCTCCCCCAGGAGCGGGTTCCCTGCAAGCCCCGGGTCATCCCGACCGCCACAGGCGGGACGGTCCCGGTATCCCCGGGCTCCAGCCGGTCTTCGGGCGTCCGGCTGCTCCGGTCAGCGGTTCAGGGGACGCACCTCCAGCCCCTCGGCGTTGAGAAGCAGGATCCGGTCGCCGGATGCGGTCACGTCCACGGGTACCCGGGAAAGCCGTTCGGCGTGTCGCTGGTTGCCTCCCTGGTCGATGACCCAGACCGCGGCGCCGTCGTCCGCGGCGGCCACCAGTACCACCAGGTCACCCCGGGCCGACCCGGACGCCCGCACCAAGTCGGCGTCCGTCACCTCAGCCATCCAGACCTGTGTGCCGCCGTCGGCCAGCACCCGGGCCGCCTGCCGGGAGTTCCACGCCAGCACGCTCACGCCGTCCGCCAGGGCTGTCACCCGGGCAGGGGCGAACGGGAAATGCCAGCGCTCGTCCCCCGTCCGGTCGTACACGACGCTGCCCACCGCCACCTGCAGCCCGTCCCCGATGAAGCCGAACCCCTCGCCGTCCGGTGCGACCGGGCGGTCCAGCAACAGCGAGCCGTCGGCGGCATAGATCAGCAGGCGGGCGTCCGGAGGCGAGCCGGTCAGCACGGCCAGGGCCCCGTCGGGGGCAAGAGCCATCGCGCGGGGCTGCAGCCTGGGAAGGGTCAGCGCACGGGCTCCCCCCTCGTAGACCTCCACGCCCCCGTCATTCGCGACGGCCATGCGTGTTCCGCTGACGGCCACCAGGGACGGATACTGGTCCAGGCCGATCAGCTCGGCGGGCTTTCCCGTCACCGTGAACAAGGTAAGGGCGTCGGAGGAGACCACCACCGTTTCGCCGGCCGGCCCCTCGGCCACCGCAGCCGCCTCCGGCTCGACCGGCGACTCGGCGACCGGGTTGCCGTGCTGGTCCACGATCTTCACAGCCCATCGCTGGACGACGACCACGTTTCCGTCGGGCAGCGGGTTCAGGTCCAGCGCGTCGGGAACGGCCGCCGCCGTCGCCCCGGCCTGGGCCTCCTCGGCCCCGTCCGTCAGGGCGCGGCCGGTGGTCTCGCTCACGTGCAGGGATACTTTCTCCCCCGCCCGTTCGACGACGAACACGTCAGGGACTTCGGCCACGCTGAGGGTCAGCCTCACGGGGGAGATGGCGGACAGAGCGCGAACCCCGCCGGCCTTCAAGGTGGAGGCGGCGTCGGCCTCGGCCGAATCCGCGGTCCCGGACTGCCCGGGCGCGGCCCCCAGCGCCTGCAACTCGCCCGTCGCCTGCAGGCCGTACGCAGCGGCTTCGGCGCCTGGCGCGCTCTCCGGCGCTCCTCCGGAGCGCGCATCCGACGCGGTACCGGTCAGGCGCCCGTCGGTGGAGACGCGCGGCCAGAGGTTGATGGCCAGCACGAACGCCGCGGCCGCCGCGGCGACCCAGTAGGCGGGCCGGAAGCGTCTGGACAGGGTGGGAACAGGCGTGGCCTCAGGCTCCCCCTCCCCGGCGATGCGGTCCAGGACCGCCTGGCGCATGGCCGGGGTAAAGGTCCAGCCCGCGAGCGACCGATCGAACTCGTCCTTGATCAACTGCCGCAGTTCCTTGTCCGCGTCGCTCATCGGGCCACACCCCCTTTCTGCAGCATCTGTTTCAGCATGGCCCGCGCTCGGAAGAGCCGGGTCTTGACGGTATTCTCATTCTGGCCCGTCACCTCGGCGATCTCCACCGTGGTGAGGTCGTGGTAATAGTACAGGATAATCACTTCCCGGTAGGCGTCAGAGAGCTGCATCACGTAGTCCAGGAGCCGCTCACGCTGGTCGCTGAGGACGACCGCCTCCTCGGGATCGTCCCCGGCGGTGTCGGGCTCGACGGGCGTGCCGGCCGCCCGGGGATCGTCCGTCGGCAGCAGCCGCCGCCACCATGCGCTGCGGGCCTTGTCCCGGCACAGGTTCACCGTGATGCGGTACAGCCAGGTATAGGCCGAGCTCTCGCCGCGGAAGTTCTCCCAGTTGCGGTAGGCCTTGATGAAGACCTCCTGGGCCACGTCCTCGGCGAGGTGCCGGTCTTTCAGGTAGGAATAGGCGAGATGGAGTACCTTCGTGCCGTACTCCCGCATCAGGTGATCGATCGCGGCCGTTCGGTCGGACGGCAGGGCTGCCCTATCGGACTGCGACATCGAGGCGTCTCCCTTCGAGTGGATCGAATCCTCTGTTTGACGAAGGTTTACGCCACGCAGTTGCCCCGTACCTGCCTCAGCCGCTTTTCACCAAGACAGACGGGGGCAGCGGGCTGTCCCGTTTCATCCGCGCCCGTTTCCTTGATGCGGGTTCTTCTTCCTCCGCCGTTCGGCCTCACTCGCCCTCGCCGTCGTTCACCGGCCCTTCGCGGCCGTGTGGGCACCCGCGCTGCATTCGCCCTTCCCCGTGTGCAGGGCGCCGCAGGCCGCGCCTCGCCGGTGCCGCAGGCTACGCCTCCCGAGCGCCGCCGCTGCGACCCGCCGGTGCTACAGGCTACGTCTCGCCTGCGCCTCCGGCCCCGCTTCGCCAGCGCCACAGGCAGCGCCTCGCAGGGACTGCAGGCCACGCTTCGCGAGCGCCGAGTTGCGCACCGCCAGCGCAGCGCGCTACGTCTCACCTGTGCCTCCGGCCCCGCTTCGCCAGCGCCGCAGATGCGCAGCGTTAGAGCCACAGGCTACGTCTCACCAGCGCCACAGGCCTCGCCTCGCAGGGACTGCAGGCCGCGCTTCGCGAGCGCCGAGTTGCGCACCGCGAGCACTCCAGGCTACGTCTCGCCTGCGCTGCAGGCAGCCTCCCGCCAGCGCGCCAGCCCCCGCTTCGCCAGCGCCGCAGCAGCATACCGTATGAGCCGAGCCCCGGGGAGGAATCCCGCTCCTGCCCGCCAAACTGTTAACGAAACGAATTATTGCGAGGGGGAGTGTGCGTGACCACCCGCCGCAGGCTCCAGGCCGAGGATCTGCTTGCCATCAAGCTGGCAGGCGACTGCCAGATATCCCCGGACGGCACCCGCGTGGCCTATGTGCTGCAGGAGATCGACAAGAAGAAGAATGAGTACACCTCCAGCATCTGGCTGGCCCGGGAGGGCTCCCCGCCGGTGCGCTTCACCGCCGGACCCAGGGACACGCAGCCGCGATGGTCTCCCGACGGCCGGCACCTGGTGTTCGTCTCCAATCGCAGCGGATCGAACCAGCTGTGGCTTCTGTCCATGGAGGGGGGCGAGGCCAGGCAGATCACCCGGATCAAGGGCGGGGTCCAGAACCCGGTGTGGAGCCCGGACGGCCGCACCATCGCCTTCACGGCAAACCTGACCGAGGCTGGCATTCAACCGGAGGGTGGCGACGAGGACGACCAGGACCTATACCGGAAGTACACCAAGGACGTTCGCGTGATCACGCGGCTGCACTACAAGATGGACGGCGTGGGATTCTACACCGACGAGCGCAAGCACATCTGCGTGGTCGACGTAGACGGAGGAGAGCCGCGGCAGCTGACCTTCGGCGACTTCAACCACCTGGACGTCAGCTGGACCCCCGACGGTCGCGGGCTGGTCTTCGCCGCCAACCGGCGGGAGGACCGGGATTGGTATCCGGGCCACGTGGACCTGTGGTATCTGTCCCTGAGTGACGACGGGCAGGGACAGCGGTCCTCGGCGTACACGCCGCCTGAGGGCCCGGGCCCCGATCGATGCGAGGCTGCGGAGGAGACTCAGGGCAACTGCATGCCCGTCCGTCTCACGCCGGGTGACGGCACGCTCGCCTGCAGTTCCCCCTCCGCCTCTCCCGACGGACGCATGATCGCCTTCCTGGCCAGCGATCCCGCCGAATCAGGCTACGGCCTCACCGGCCTTTACGTGCTGGATCGGTCGAGCGGGGAGATCCGTCAGCTCGCAACCGACCTGGACCGCCCCTTCGGCAACGAAACGACCGGAGATCTGGTTCCGCCCTCGGGCGGCCGGCTCCACTGGTCGCCGGACGCACGCTGGATCTACGCCACCGTCTCCGACGGCGGTCAGGTGCAGCTGGTCCGGGTCGACGCGGTGACGGGGGAGGTATGGCCCGTGACCGGCGGCGACCGGGTCGTCTACGCGTTCTCCCTGACGCCGGACTGCTGCAGGGCCGCCCTGGCCTACGCGACGCCGCTCTCCCCCGGTGACGTGTACCTGGCGCAGCTGGACGAGCCACAGCCTGTCCCGCCGGTGTCGTCGGCGGGCACGGTGCTGCGCGGCGGCGGCGTGCGGGAGGTACGGCTGACAGACCACAACGCCGAACTCTTCGCCGAGCTGGAACTGACGGTTCCCGAGCGGTTCCAGGTGTCCGCCGGGGAGGGCGAGCCCCTCGTCGACGCCTGGATCCTACCGCCCGTGGGACGGGAGGAGGGCAAGAAGTACCCCGCGGTGCTGGAGATTCACGGCGGACCCATGGCCATGTACGGCGCCGGGTTCTTCTTCGAGTTCCACTGGCTGGCCGCGCAGGGGTACGCGGTGGTCTACTCCAACCCCCGGGGATCGCAGGGGTATGGACACGACTTCTGCCGTGTGATCCGGGCCGACTGGGGCAACCGGGATTACGCCGACGTCATGGCCGCCATCGAGGGCGCGGTGGAGCGGTTCCCCTACGTGGACGGCGATCGCCTGGGCGTCGCCGGCGGGTCCTACGGCGGATTCATGGTCAACTGGATCGTGAGCCACACGGACCGCTTCCGGGCGGCGGTCACGATGCGCTCCGTCGTCAACCGCTGGTCGGCGATGGGCACGTCCGACCTGGGCTACGACCGGCTGCGCCAGTTCGGCGTCGAGAACTGGTGGGAAGTGGACAACCTGGGGCCGTTCCTTAAGCAGTCGCCGCTGGTCCACGCCTCGCGCATCAACACCCCGCTGCTCATCGAGCATCAGGAGAACGACATGCGCTGCCCCATCGACCAGGCCGAGCAGCTGTACGCGGCGCTGAAGTACCAGCGCAAGACGGTGAAGTTTGTGCGGTACCCTGGCGAGTCCCACGGCATGAGCCGCACGGGCAAGCCTTGGCACCGGGTCCACAGGCTGCGGATGATCGCAGAGTGGTTTGCGGAGTATCTGTAGGGCAGAACACCCCCGGCCGGACACCTCCGGCCGGGGGGTGGCGTTTCGGAGCCCGGACCCGGGCACTGGGGAAAGTCGCAGATCGTGGGAAGGAAGGCCTGTGGAGCCCCTTCGGGTCAAGCGAGATGATCTGGTGCTGCAAATATTTATGTGATGCTGCGGGCAAGGAGCGAGACTCGCAGATCGTGTGAGCAGACACAGGAGGGGCGCATGCAGCGGCATCCCGGCCTCCTGCAGCCCCCCTGCTTCATGCATCCCCGGAAACGCAATTAGAGTCACCCGCACGCACCCCATGGGCCCCGCCACACTCCCCCTCCGCCAGATCAACTCCCAAGACTTACGCGTTTCGCAGAGCTGCCTCAAACGAACTGCCCCCCACACATCCGCTTGGGACCGCGGCTGCCATCTGTCGTCGACCCAGCTCGCCGCTGTCTCCCCCGAGTCGATGCAAGCACCTCCGCCTCTCCCTCCGCCCGAGCTTGCCCACCGCCCCGGACAGGGCAACTTGAGAACACAGCTTCAGGCAACCCGGACCCGGCAACTTGAGAACCCAGCTTCAGGCAATCCGGACACGGCAGTTTGCGAACCCAGCTTCAGGCAATCCGGACACGGCAGCTTGCGAACCCAGCTTCAGGAAATCCGGACACGGCAGCTTGCGAACCCAGCTTCAGGCAATCCGGACACGGCAGCTTGCGAACCCAGCTTCAGGCAATCCGGACACGGCAGCTTGCGAACCCAGCTTCAGGCAATCCGGACACGGCAGCTTGCGAGCACGGGTTCAGGCCAGCCGTGCGACAAGTGAGCCCTTGGTCCACGCCGGCCGAGGGAAACCGAGAGCCAATCTGGCAACTCTTGTGAGCCGAGCACCCGAGGAAGACGTCCCACATGGCAGATGACCCCGTTATTCACGCGGTCATCTGCCTTCTTCCTGGCAGTCGTGCCTGCTGACATATCTACTCATCGCAGAACCATGGCCTCGTGCACATCGATGATAGCCTGAGGAGGCACCAGACCCCACCCCATCCCGTCCTGGCTCCAAAGACTTGTGCGTTTCCTCGGGCGCACCGCGCGCCGACGACCCGCCGTGGTGAGGCAAACATATCCAGAACAGGAGGAGATTGTATGTTCGGTGCCGAATGGAGTAGGCCGGAGGGGTGGTCATGGAGGCGTTGGCGAACGCGCGCCTGCACCAGAAAAGGCCGCTGGACGTCCGTGTGCCGGATCTCCTCTGGAGAGACCGCGGTCTGACGGAGGGCGCCCGCTACCTGTGGTGCTTCCTCTGGATGACCCGCACGACGTGCACGAAGTACACTTTCGCCGAGCTTCGGCGGGCGACGGGACTGAGCCAGCACAGCCTGCTCCGGCATCTGGAGGCGCTGTCCCGCAAGCTCTGGCTGCAGTACACCCGGTCCGGCCGCACCGTGGAGGTGCAGCCCCTCTGGCCCAGGTCGTGCAGGTACATCGTGCTGACGGACGACCTCCTGCTTGACCGAAGCCTGCCGCACGCGGCCAGGTGGGTGTGGGGCGTCATCCGGCGGTTGGGCCGGCGCTTCAGCTACCAGAAGCTCATCCAACTGACCGGGTACTGCCACAACAGCCTGACCAAGTACTTGCGGGTGTTGCAGGAGAAGGGACATCTTACGGGAACGACGTGCCGGGTCGGGCGGCGGAAGGCCTTCGACCTGACAGCCAGCAACCCGGCGGAGAGCCGGCGCCTCGCCGCGCTGGCGAAGTTCGAGAAGAGCAAGTCGCTGGTCCAGCAGTGGAGAGCCTACTCTTTCGGGCAGTTCCTGTTGGCGCGCATGGTCGAGATGCTCACCGGCACGGTCTTACTGGAAAACGGGGCTGCCAGTTGCCTGGACAACCCCGAGACCGGCGCGCGCATGCAGTTCGACCTGTTCCTTCCCAAGTACAGCGTGGCCCTGGAGTACCAGGGACCCCAGCACAGCCGCGTCACCCAGCGGTTCCCGGACGCCGCCGAACTGCAGCGGCAGCAGCAGCGGGACCGGCTGAAGCGGCAGCTGAGCGAGGCGGCGGGGATCAGGCTGATCGAAGTCCATCCGCCCGACCTGAGCTTCCGACGCCTGGCGGAGCTCCTGCGTGAGGCGGGCGTCCCGCTCCGGGACCTCCCGGACGAAGAGCGGTATGTGTATCAGGCGCTCCTCCGCCACTCGCAGCGCTACCGGGCCGCGGTCAGACAAGAGGCGGCGGTCTAGTCTTCCGGTTCGGGGCCGTCCACCTCCGGGATCATCGCCGTACGTGCCCCGGGCCGCGGCTCCACCGCCGCGCGCTTCAGGTAGAAGGTCGCAAGCCCCTTCGCCACCAACCTGCCCTGGAGATCCTCGATCTCCACCCCCCCACCGCCGTGGTTCCGCCGACGTGCAGGGCGCGGGCCCGGGCCAACAGACTGCCGCGGCCCGGTGCGATCGGTTCATCTTCATCTCGATCGTGGCGATCGCATCACCGGGCTTCAGCGCGCTGCGCAGCGCCGTGCCGATGGCCGCGTCGGCCAGCGTGCAGAGCGCCCCGCCGTGCACCATCCCCATGTTGTTCTGCGTGTGCTCACTGGCTTGCATGCGCAGGGTGCTCCGCCCATGCCCGGCCTCCACCACCTGGGCCCCGATCACCTCACGGAACGGAATCCGCACCATCCTTACGACTCTCCCTCTTCGGCAAGCTCAAGGTCACATCATACCCCGCCCGACACGCCAGGGGCAGCGGCGCAGCCGGCACCCGCGTCAAAGCCGGGGCCACGCCCCGGCCTCACCGCAGGATGGCGTCCGGTCCGACGCCCGAGTCGCCGGTGATCTGGATGACGACACGGTAGGGAACGCAGACGATCATGTCGCCCGGGCTGGAGATCCAGCCGGTCAGCACACACACCTGGTCCGGGCAGTCCGCCTCCCGCACCCGCACCGCCCCGTCGGCCACCTCCACGACCAGATGCCCGCCTGCGGGCTCCACAGGATACAGCCCGTCCTGGCGCAGATCCAGGGTGCGCCAGGGGGCTCCCGCCACCGTCACCACAGCCTGGGCGGCCGGGCCGCGGGATCCAGCCCACCAGCCCCTGCCCAGCACCAGCGCTCCGGCCAGGACGGCGACCCCGCCGGCCAGCGCCAGGTCGGAAGCGCGGATGAGCCCGGACCGGCCCCCGGAGACGGCGGCGCGGGGCGCGGACCCGTCGGGGGCCGTGGCCCGGGCTACGTCCCCCGCGCCCGCCCCGCCCAACGCTCCGGCGGCCTCCAGGCGGCGCAGGAGCAGGCCGACGAGGGCGCCGGTCAGCAGACCGACGGGAGGACCGAGCACCAGCAGAAGCGGCAGCAGCGCCAGGACGCCCGGGGTGGAGGTGACCGCGGCCGCGGCGGCCAGCTGGCCCACGTGGTGGGCGACCGCTCCCGCGGCGCTGACGCCTGCGGGCCCAAGCCGGCGGCCGCGGGCGAAGAGCGCCATCGCGGCCCAGGCCAGCAACCCTCCGGCGCCGCCGACGAAGAAGGCGGGGCCGAAGAGGGTTCCGGCGAAGATCTGTGCGAGAATGAACCGGCAGAACCAGACCAGCAAGCCCGCCGCGGGGCCGTCGAGGGCCAGGGCGGCGAGCGTGGCGGCGTTGGCCAGTCCCCAGCGAACTCCCGGCACCGGCGCCGGCGGCGGCAACTGGCGTTCCAGCAGCGCCAGCGCCAGGCCTGCGGCTGTGAGCAGGCTTAACCGGGTCAACTGCCGGGTGCTGAAGCTCCTCGTTACCTTCGGTTCGCTGGTTCTGCGTCCACTCAGCGGGGTCACCCCCACGTGCTGCGATTGACTGCGCCTCGGCCGTCGGGCAGGCATGGGGTGCGACGTGGAAGGGCTGCCCGTGTCCCCGGCAGGCGCACAGGGACGACCAGGCTCATGACCTTCACACGGGTGCGTCCGGTCCATCCAGCGCCCAGTCGTCACACCGGTCTACCATCCAGCATCCTGCGTCAGCTCCGCCAACTCCGCCATGCCGGGGGTCATGCGCACCTCGCCGGCGTCGCTCACCAGGAGCCCCTCCACGCCGCGTTCCACGAGGAAGCGATACCCTCCCTCCATGCCCAGCACGAAGGCGGCGGTGGCGTAGGCGTCGGCCAGTTCGCCCCGGGGGGCGACCACGGTCACGCTGGCCATCCCCCGGGCCGGGTAGCCGGTGGACGGGTCAAGGATGTGGTGGTAGCGCACGCCGTCCGCTTCGAAGTACCGCTGGTAGTCGCCTGCCGTGTCGGCGTAGCCCCCGTCCAGCGAGAGCGTGGCGATGTAGCCCTGCGGATCCCGCGGGTGCTGGACGGCGATGCGCCACGGCCCGCCCTCGGGCCGGTCGCCCAGCAGCGCGATGCTGCCCCCGAGCTGCACCAGCGCCGCCCGGACGCCGGCCTGGGCCAGCTGGTCCCGCACCAGACGGGCGGCGAACCCCTTGGCCACCGCGCCCAGCTCCAGCTGCATCCCAGGCCTGGAGAGGAAAACGGTCCCGGCCTCGGGGTCCACGTGCACGTCGCGCCAGCTCACCAGCGCCCGGGCTGCCTCCAGCTCGGCCGCGTCCGGCACGCGGCCCCCCTCGCCGAATCCCCAGGCCGCCGCGAGCGGCCCGATGGTCGGGTCGAACGCGCCGCGGGACTCCCTGGCCACCTGGAGCGCCGCCTGCACGAGTTCCACCGTCTCGGGCGCGACAACCACTGGCTTCGCCCCGGCTGCGGCGTTGATCCGAGACACATCGCTGTCCGCGCGCCCGGGGTGCCACAGCGACTCCAGCCGGGCAATCGAATCCATCGCGGCGTCGGCGGCGGATTCGGCATCCCAGCCCCCGGCGTAGACCACCACGCGCACAGACGTGTCCATCATGATGGCGGTGCGCTCGACCCGCTCGGTGCGGCCGCCGTGCCAGAGCGCAGCGAAGAAGGCCGCGGCGATGAGCAGGGCCACGATGGACCGGCCCGACCGGGAGGATGCCCCCCAGGAGCGATCCATCCGAACCCCTGTAGCCGACGGCCTCAACACCCGGAGCCGCGCGGGCCGGGCGCCCCGGGACGGACCCGCCAGGAAATGAACGCCCTGAAACCAGCCGCTCCGGGACTCGTCCACCCGGGAACCGACGCCCTGGAACCGGCCGCCCCGGAACTCATCCCGGCCGGAACCCGCGCCCTGGGACCGAGCGTCCCGGAACCCATCCCGGCCGGAACCCGCGCCCTGGGACCAGCCGTCCCGAGGCTGGCCCGCCGGGGAACGAATGCCTCCCAACCAGCTTCCCCGGGACTCGTCCACCGGGGAACCGGCGCCCTGAAACCGCCCGCCCCGGAGCTCATCCTGTCCGGAGCCAGCGCCCTGAAACCAGCGGCCCCAGAACGGATATGCCTGGGAACCATCGCCCTGGGAGCGGCCATCCCGCGACCTGTCCTTCCGGGCCCGAACGACCCCAGACCGGCGGCCCAGGGACTCACCCGCCCGGAGCCGGCCCCCACGGGGCTCGCCCCCCTGCTCCAAGCTCTCCTCAGCCCCGGTCGCCGGGAACCGGACCACCTCGGACCAGTTCCCCGAAGACGGGTCACCAGGCGACCGCTTGCGGGACAAGGCAGACTCCTCCCCACGACCGGCCTACACAGCCTCTACGGCCGGGACGGGCTGCGTCGCGACGATGCACTTGGTGGGGCACTTCTCCGCGCAGATCCCGCACCCGTCGCAGCCGCTGGGATCGATGTAGGCGACGTTGTTCACCATCGCAATGGTCTTCTGCGGGCACTGGCGCACGCAGAGGCCGCAGGCGATGCATCCGGCGGTGCAGACCTTGCGCACCTGCGGACCCTTGTCCACGTTCCGGCAGGAGACGACGGTGGCCTGCGAGGCCGGCACCAGGGCCATGATCCCCTTCGGGCACTCCTGCGTGCAGATGCCGCAGCCGGTGCACTTCTGCCGGTCCACCACGGGCAGCCCCGCCGCCTCGTCCATGTGCAGAGCGTCGAACGGGCAGGCCCGCACACAGGTTCCCAGGCCAACGCAGCCGTAGGAACAGGCCTTCGGCCCGCCGCCGGGCATGAGGGCCGCCGCGCGGCAGTCCGCGATGCCCTGGTACAGATAGGTTCGCCGGGCTTTCGCATCGCTACCCACGCAGTGGACGTGGACGACCAGCCGCTCGCCCACCGCGGCCTCCACGCCCAGCACCCCGGCCACCGCGGCGGCCGTCGCCGGGCCGCCGGCCGCGCACGCGTCCGGCTTGGCTTCACCGCGCACCAGGGCGGCGGCGAGCCCGTCGCAGCCCGGGAAGCCGCAGGCGCCGCAGTTGGCGCCGGGCAGGACTTCACGCACGGCCACCACCCGCTCGTCGGGCGGGACGGCGATCTTCACGGCGACGAAGGCCAGGCCCGCGCCGAGCACCAGACCCGCTCCCCCGAGCACAAGCGCTGCTGTCATCATCGCGCCAACACCTCACTTAGAAGAGGATCCCGCGAAAGAGGCCCTGGAAGCCCATGAAGGCCAGCGCCATCAGGCCGGCCGCGACGAACGCGATGGGCATACCCCGCATCGCCGGCGGGATGTGCGCCCCCTCGATCCGCTCCCGCACGCCGGCGAAGAGCAGCGTCGCCAGGGTCCAGCCAACGCCGCAGGCGAAGCCGTTCAGCACGGACGTCATGAAGCCGTAACCCTGGGTGATATTCAGCAGCGCGGCGCCCAGAACGGCGCAGTTGGTGGTGAGCAGCGGGAGGAAGATGCCCAGGGCGGCGTACAGGGTGGGGCTGACCCGCTGGATGACCATCTCCACCGTCTGCACCAGGGCGGCGATCACCAGGATGAAGGCCACCGTCTGCAGGTAGCCCAGCCCCAGCGGCTCCAGAAGGAGATGCTGCAGCGGCCAGGTGATGGCCGAGGCCAGCGTCATGACGAAGACGACCGCGGCGCCCATTCCGTAGACCGTCTCCAGCTTGTTGGAGACGCCGAAGAACGGGCAGAGGCCCAGGAAGCGGGAGAAGATATAGTTGTTGACCAGGATGCCGCCGATCAGGATCGCCAGGATCTCCATCTAGACCGCCGCCTCCTCTCCTCCGGACACTGTGCCGGCGCCGGCGGTGGAACCGGATCCGGATGCCGGCCGGTCCCGCCGCCCCCGCGCCTCCTGCCGCTGCTGCAGCCATGCCAGGCCGGCCATCAGGAAGCCGATGACGAAGAAGGCGCCGGCGGGTAGCAGCATCACCACGACCTCCAGCGGCAGGCCCGGGCCCAGCAGGGCGACGCCGAACAGCTTCAGGTTGCCGGTGCCCAGGAGCTCCCGCACGCCGCCGATGGCCATGAGCGATGCGGTGAAGCCCAGGCCCACGCCCACCGCGTCGGCCACCGAGAGCAGCGGGCCGTTCTTGGAGGCGAAGGCCTCCGCCCGGCCGAGGATGATGCAGTTCACGACGATCAAGGGGATGAAGATGCCCAGAATGGCGTGCATCTCCGGCAGATAGGCCTTCATCACCATGTCGACCACGGTGACGAAGGTGGCCACGATCACGATGTAGACCGGAATGCGTACCCGGTCGGGGATCACCCTGCGCAGCAGGCTGATGATCAGCTCCGAGCAGGACAGGACGAAGATCACGGCCAGGCCCATCCAGAAGCCGTTCTCCATGGCCGTGGTCACGGCCAGCGAGGGGCAGAGACCCAGCAGCAGCCGGAACGGCGGGGCCTGCCGGAGTCCGTCGGCCAGGACGGACCCGAACGTTGGGGACTGAGCGGATGGCTTCACGACCCTCACCTCCCGGTCTGAAGCTGGCGGGCGGCGTCCAGCGCCGCGTTGACGCCGTCGAGCACCGCGCGGGACGAGATCGTCGCGCCGGTCACGGCCTGGATCTCATTCCCCGCCGGGGGCTGGTTCTTCACGAGTTCGATGGACGGGCTGAGCCCCAGGAACTGCTGCAGGAACGCCGGCTCAGTGGCCTTGCTGCCCAGGCCCGGGGTCTCGCCGGTCGCGCTGAGGACCTTCAACTGATGCACCGTTCCGCCGGGCTCGACGCCCACCAGCAGCACGATCGCACCGCCGTAGCCGCTCGGGGCCGCCTGCACGACGACGCCCACCGGCTCTCCCTCGGCGTCCACCCCGCGCCAGGCGGCCTGCACCGGCCCGCCCGCACGGGCCAGTTCGTCGGCCGGGACCTCCTCAAAGGTGGCCGCCCCGGGCAGCACCTCCGCGAGGCCCTCCTGCAGCGCCCTCGCCTCCATCTCCGCCACGATGGGCGCGGTGACGCCGTTCACCCCGGCCAGGGCGACCCCGGCCAGGACCGTGACCACCAGCAGCGTCAGGATCATCCGCACGGCCTCACGCACGGCCTTTCACCCCCCCGAAGGGCGCCGGCACGATGAACCGGTCGATCAAGGGCGTCACGACGTTCATGAGCAGGATCGCGAACAGCACGCCCTCCGGGTAGCCGCCGTAGAGCCGGATCAGCACGGTGATGAGGCCGCAGCCCACGGCGAAGACCCACCGGCCCTTGGGCGTGATGGGTCCCGTGACGTAGTCGGTGGCCATGAAGAAGGCGCCCAGGATCGCGCCGCCGGCCAGCACGTGGTAGAGCGGGTCGCCGGTGAAGAGGCCGCCCTGCCCGCTCAGGATCCACGACAGCAGGGCCAACGTGCCCAGGAAACCCGCGGGGATCCGCCAGTCGATGATCCGCCTGGCCAGCAGGTACGCCGCCCCGATCAGGAGGAGCAGCGCCGACGTCTCCCCCAGGGATCCGCCCACGGTGCCCAGGAACAGGTCCCGGTACGAGGGCAGCGGGCCCGCGAGCACCTCCGGGTCGAAGGGGCTGGGCAGGACCGCCAGCGGCGTGGCCGTGGTGACGGCGTCAAAGGGGCTCGTCCAGGTGGTCATCGCGGCCGGGAAGGCCGCAAGCAGGAACGCCCGGGCGGCCAGGGCGGGGTTGACGAAGTTGTGCCCGAGGCCGCCGAAGGCCACCTTGACCACGGCGATGGCGAAGGCGGCGCCCACCACCGGCAGCCAGACCGGCGAGGCGGGCGGCAGCGTCAGGGCCAGCAAGAGCCCCGTGACCAGCGCGGAGCCGTCGCCCAGCGTGGAAGGCTTGCCCATCAGCCGCATGCAACCCCACTCGGTCAGCGCGGCGGCGCCCATGCTGAGGGCGATGATAAGGGCCGCGCGCCAGCCGAAGAAGCAGACGGCCCCGAGCGCCGCCGGCGCCAGGGAGATCAGGACATCCCGCATGATGCGTGCCGTGGACACGCCGGCCCACAGGTGCGGGCTCGACGCCACCAACAGCTCGCCGTTCTCGGTCTTGCTCATGGGCTACCCCCTCCCCCCGGCGGCGGCGCGCCGCCCCAGTTCGTATTTCGCGAGCCGGATCGACTGCACCAGCGGACGGCGTGCCGGGCAGACGTAGCTGCAGCTGCCGCACTCCATGCACGCCCGCACGTGGTACCGCTCGGCCGCCCCCCAGTCGCCGGCCAGCGCCGCGCTGCAGAGCCGGGCGGGCAGGAGCCCCATCGGGCAGGCCGCCACACAGCGACCGCAGCGGATGCACGGGCCTGCAGGGGTCTCGTCCAGGTCCTCGGGACCCAGCAGGATGACCGAGCCCGTGGTCTTGATCACCGGGACGTCCAGGTCCGGCTGGGCGATGCCCATCATGGGGCCGCCGGCGATCACCCGCGCCAGCGGGCCGGTCAGGCCGCCCGAGGCCTCCACCAGGTCGACGAAGGACGTGCCCAGCGGCACCAGCCAGTTGCCCGGCCGGGTCACCCGGCCGGTGACGGTGACGATGCGGTGGGTGAGCGGCCGGCCCTCGGCCAGGGCGACCGCCGCGGCCGCGGCGGTGGCCACGTTCTGCACCACGGCGCCCACGTCCAGCGGGATGCCGCCCACCGGCACCGCCCGGCGCAGCAGGGCCCAGACCAGCATCTTCTCCGCGCCCTGCGGGTAGCGCACCGGCAGGACCTCGACCGAGATGGCCGGGTCGCCAGCGACCAGCTGCGACAGCTTCCCGGCGGCGTCGGGCTTGTTGGCCTCGACGGCGATGATCCCCCGCTTCGCCCCGCTGGCCCGCATGAACAGGCGGAGCCCGAGCACCACCTGCTCCGGGTGCTCCAACATCAGCCGGTGGTCCGACGTAATGGCCGGCTCGCACTCGGCACCGTTGAGGATCACCACATCGGGCTCCGTGCCCGGCTTCGGGGTCAGCTTGACGGCCGCCGGGAAGCCCGCGCCGCCCATGCCGACCAGCCCGGCCTGGCGCACGCGGTCACGAATGAAGGCCGGGTCCAGCGACTCCGGATCGAGGTCCCAGCCCAGCCCGTCGGGAAGCCCCTCCCACGGCTGGTCCTCTGGTGCCGGCTCGATGACCACGGCCTGCTCCATGCGTCCACCGGGCGTCCGCCAGGGCTCCACGGCCGCAACGGTGCCGCTCACGCTGGCGTGCACCGGCGCCGAGACCGGGGCTTCCGCGGTTCCGATGGGCTGGCCCAGCGCCACCTGGTCGCCTTTCCTTACCAGGGGCTGACAGGGCGCCCCGATATGCTGTCGCAGGGGGATCACGACACGCTGCGGACGCGGCAGCGGCTGCGTCGCACTGGCCGCGGTCGTCTTGCGGTCGTCGGGATGGACCCCCCCGCGGAAGCGGGCCAACAGGTTCATGCGCAATGCCCCCTCATGTGACTGGGTCTCATTTGGTTCGTGCAAGCTGCGGCTGATCGTCGGTTCAGGTGCGTTCAGGTGCGCGTCCACCCGCCCGTCCTCGGGTCAGAGGTCCTCCGGAGCGAGCGCGGCCGTTCCGGGCATGCATGCGCCCTCCGGTTCCGCCTCAGTTGCGCCGGCGACGCGGGCGCGCCGGCTGCGCTCCGTCCACGCGACACCCGCATAGGCCGCCGCGGCGCCGGCCAGGCCGGAGCCGAGGACGGGCAGCGGGGCTCCGTCAAACGCGGCGTTGCCGATGAACAGCCCTGCCATGAAGCCCGCCAGCGGGAGCAGGTAGGCCAGGGCGACGGCGCGGGCAGGCGACGGGAGCGGCGCCTCGACCACGATGGCCCGCCCGGGCTTCAGGGGAGTGGACGACTCCACCAGCAGGTACCGCCCGCCGCCGGACGAGTGCGCCCCGCAGCGGTGCGAGCAGGCGGAACATGGGTTCACGGCGATATGCACCCTGGCGACGCCGTCTTTCCAGCTCAGGACGGTGCCCTGCAGCCTCATCCCGTCACCTCGTTTCCATATGTATCCGGCGTCTCCGCGTGCCCGGAAACTCGATCACGCCTTTATTGTCGGCCCTCAGAGCGATCGGGGTCAACGCGCCGTCTCCCCCATCCTGCGCATGGATAGAAGGGCGGCGCGGGTGGGTGTTCGGTACTATGTCCCCCATGCGGACTAGACCCTAGGGCCGGCATCCCTGCGACCAAATGATCGAGTAGGAGGGGGCGGCTAGCCCCCGTCCTCTCACACCACCGGACATGCGGGTCCGCATCCGGCGGTTCGCCAGGATTGACGAGTCGCTTCATAGCATTCGGTCAGGCTTATCAGCCCCTGGGCACGCCAGTAGGCGTCGCCCAGGGCGCTGTTTAGTGGGCCACCTGCCATCCGCCACGGGCCTTTGCGGCTGTTGGCGAGTTGGTAGACTACCCATTCGGGCAAACCGAGGGCGCGTAACTCCCGAAAGCGCGTGCGTACACGCTTCCACTGCCTCCATACGCATGCTCGCAGCCGACGCTTCAGCCATCCTTCGAGTCTTTCAAAGGCTGACCTGGCATCGGAGAGCGCATAGTACCCAACCCAGCCCCGCAAGTAGGCATTCAGGCGCCGGATTCGGTCCTCCATGCTCTGGCTGCGGTTGCGGTCCGTCAGCGTGCGGAGCTTGTCCTTCACGCGTTTCAGGCTCTTCGGGGCCAGCCGGATGCGCACTCCCCGGTGCTTGTAGAAGCTAAACCCGAGGAACTGCCGCTTCCACGGCCGGTCCACTGCGCTCTTCTCCTCGTTGACCTTCAGCCGTAACCGCTCCTGCAGGAAGTGGCGCACGCTCCTGTAGACCCGTTCTCCCGCCCGCTTGCTGCGGACGTAGATGTTGCAGTCATCGGCGTACCGGACAAAGTGGTGGCCACGGCGCTCCAGCTCCTTGTCGAGGTCATCCAGCAGGATGTTCGCCAGCAGCGGACTCAGCGGACCGCCCTGCGGCGTCCCTTCCTCCGTCGCCACGACCACCCCGTTCAGCATGACCCCGGCCTGTAAGTACCGCCGGATCAGCCGCAGCACACGCTTATCCGTTACCCGCCGCGCCACGCGGGCCATCAGCACGTCGTGGTTGACCCGGTCGAAGAACTTCTCCAGGTCCATGTCCACGACCCAGTCGTACCCTTCCTCCACGTACTGACGTGCCTTCCTGACCGCATCATGACCCCGCCGCCCCGGCCGAAAGCCGTAGCTGGATTCGGAGAATGTCGGGTCAAAGATCGGCGTCAGTACTTGCAGGAGTGCCTGTTGGATCAGGCGGTCCATCACGGTGGGAATCCCCAGCATCCGCTTGCCGCCGCCCGGTTTCGGGATTTCGACCCGGCGGACTGGCTGCGGTCTGTAGGTCCCCTGGAGCAGTTCCTCACGGATGCGGCTCCACTCCACGCGAATCTGGTCCCGCAGCCGTTCGGTGGGGACACCGTCCACGCCGGGAGCGCCTCCGTTCCGCTCCACCCGTTTCAGGGCGGCCAGCATGTTCTCCCTGGCCACCACCTGCTCCATCAGGTTGCTGTGCTCCCCGCGGGGTGACGTTCCGTCTTGTGCCGGCTGCCCACTCCGCCCTCTCGCCGTCCCTTGCGGCTTCACCGCTACCTCCGGCGAGCAGGTCCCGTTCGGGGTCTTCTGCGTTTGTCGCGGGCTGCTCGAACGCAACGGGTTCACCCCTTTCCTGACGTTCGGCCCTTCCCGGTTGGGGCGTCCCCCTGCCGGTACTATGGCCTTTGCTGACTTCTGCCGGTTCAGCTGCGTCTCCCGACGCAGGTTACCAGCGTTGCTGGCGTTCCCGGCAGATCTCCCCGGGTAAGAACGCTGACCTTCACCCCGCACCCGCCCCATCTACCGCACCGCCCTTTGGCAGCTTCGGGTTTTGCTGTGTTCGGCCAGCTCACCCGAGCGGCACAGCCTCCTATGGGGTTCGTGTTCCTCGGGTCGTGGCTTTGCCTCGGGCTTCCTTCAGATTCCGCCTCACGACGGACACCCTTGCCTTTGGCTAACGGGCTGGTGCTGCCTCGCCCGTAGCGGACTTTCACCGCCAAGTCAGCGCCCATGCCGGGCACACAGAAAGGAGCGATCCTCCGGAGGAGGACCGCTCCCCGACGCGCGTAGCGTGAAAGTGGGCGTCAGTTCATGAGCCGCAGGGCCGCCCAGAGCGCCCCCAACGTGGCAAGGAGCACCGGCGGCGTGATCACCAGGGCGGTGCGCAGATAGCGTCCCCACGAGACCGACAGCCCCCGGCCTTCGAGGATGTGCAGCCACATCAACGTGGCCAGGGAGCCGATGGGCGTCAGCTTGGGGCCGATGTCCGCGCCGATGACGGTGGCCATCACCATGCCCTCGCCGATCGCGCCCGCCGCGCCCGTGGCCGCCACCGCCAGGGTGCCGATGAGGACGCCGGGCAGGTTGTTCACGCCGGCGGAAAGCAGCGCCACCAGAAGGCCCGTCCCCAGGACGGTCACTCCCAGCCCTCGGGCCGTGAGCCCCTGCAGCAGGCCGGCCACCATGCCGGTCAGCCCGGCCTTGCCCAGGGCGAAGACCACCAGGTACATGCCCAGGGCGAACGCCACCACGTGCCACGGGGCGCGCCGGATGGCCGGCCACGGTTCCACCACCCGGTTCCGGAGCGCCGCCAGCAGCAGCAGCACCGCGCCGATCGTCATGATCGCCGAGGTCGGCACGTGGAAGGCGGTCCGGTTAAACAGGAAGGCCAGGATCATCCCACAGACCACCGCAACCCCGACCCGGAAGAGGAACGGGTCGCGGATCGCCGCCGCCGGTTCGCCGAGCCCCGAGGCATCCACCCGGCGGGGGATCTCCCGCCGGTAGTACCCCAGCAGCACCAGGGTGGTCACGCCGAGGCAGGCGAGGCTGGGCAGCAGCATCATCAACGCAAACCGGGCGAAGGAGAGGTCGAAGTACCGGACCACGATCATGTTGGTCAGGTTGGAGACCGCCAGCGGGATCGACATGGCGTCGGCCATGAAGCCGCAGGCCATGGCAAAGGGCAGCAGCGCCTGGTGGCCGAACCCCAGGGCCTCCACCATCTCCAGCACGATCGGCGTGACGATGAGCACGGTGGCGTCGTTGGTGAAGAAAGCCGACACGGCGGTGGCCAGCAGGATCACGGCCACGAACAGGCCGCGGCCGCTGCCGCCCGCGCGCCGGGCCAGGTGCAGCGCTGCCCAGCGGAAGAAGCCGGCCTGCTCCAACAGGGTCGAGATCACCATGATGGCCACCAGGGCCAGGGTGGCATCCCAGACGATGCCGATGACGGACTCCACGTCCACGAGCGTGATGGAACCGGCCAGGAGGGCGAGCAGCGCGCCCAGGAGCGCGGAGACGCCGGTGTTCAGGTTCCAGGGCCGGCGGATCACCAGAAAGAGCGTCCCCGCGAAGATCGCCGCGGGAGTAAGTATCGTCTCCATATGCGATTCGGTTCGTCCTCCACACACCAGGATGAGGCGTTTGAGAATGACGGGCGTCAGCCTTCCCCGTGCCGGCGCCCCGTGGCCGCCCCGGGCGGCGCGGGATCAAGAGAGGCCGAGCAGGACGGACCGGGTTCACGGCAGGAGTTGCGCGACCTGCCGGTGCAGGGCGACCCGGTAGGCGAAGAGGCCGCGGCCCGTCGCCAGCATCGCGTCGGCGATGGGTCCGCACAGTTCCTCCATGGACCCCCATTTCACGCCCCCGATCTCCCGGGGGTCGCGGGTGGCCGGATCCCCTTCCCCCTCCGCCAGCACCACGTGCGTGGTCCAGGGCTGCTCCTGGCCGCCGCAGGTGAACGTCACGTGTACGCGCAGGAGGTACCGGGTCACGCGCACAGCCAGCCCCGTCTCCTCCCACCCCTCCCGGGCGGCGCCGGCCGCGAACTCCTCGCCGGGCTTCACCCCTCCGCCCGGGGCGCGCCAGATGCCCGGCGGGTAGTGGTGCTTGCGGATCAGGGCCAGCCGGCCGGCCGGGTCGAAGATGAAGAGCGTCACGTCGTGGAGCCGCTGCTGACCACGGGTGGAGGCGACCACCATCGCCATCTCGTCAGGCAGGATCGGGTACCGCCACGTGAGGACCACCGGCCTGCCCAGCTCCGCCTCCGCCCGGGCCAGCACCTCGCCGGTCATGTGGGCCACAGTTTCCTCGCCACCTTCGTCAACGTTTCAGGCCCGCATGCGGGCAGGCGGATGTACCGCCGTGCGCATGCGGGCCCTCCGGCGGCCCGGGGGCCGCCGTCGCAGGGCTGCAAGCGGATGTAGGGTTCAACCATCCGGGCTCTGAATCCTGCCGCTGCCTCTACGACAAGCTATGACGACAGGTGGCTCGGCCCGCACACGCGTGCCTGGCCGTTACAGGTCCGCGGGCCACGTGCCGGCCCGCAGCGCTTCGCCGTACCGGTCCGGGTCGGCGTAAAAGCTCCGCTGCCGGGCCGCGGCCACCGCGGCGTCCACGTCGTAGGCCACCCGGCGCAGCTCGAAGCGGGACCGCGCGGTGTCCAGTACGGCGTACGCGGCCCGGCCGTCGCCGTCCAGGGAGAAACCGACGGCGCCCGGGTTGGCGAGCCAGCGCCCCTCGAAGCGGAAAGCGTACGCCTGGTGCACGTGGCCCGCGATGATCCAGTCGGCCTGCTCCTCCCGCAGCAGCGGCCGGATCTCATCGGGCCCCATCGTCGGCGCGATGCCGGTCATCGCGTCCTGCGGCGAGGCGTGGACGAACAGCACGGTCTGTCCGTCGGCCTCGAGCCGGTGGGAGAAGGGCAACCCGGCCAGGTACTCCACATCAGCATCCGAAAGCTGCGCCAGCGGCCAGGCCAGGCTGGGCGGGAGCGGGTCGGGCAGCGAGAACCCCGCGGGCAGCGGCCGCCGGGGCTTCCGTCCGGCCGCCATCACCAGGGCCACGTCCGTGTTGCCGTGCAGGCAGGGGATGCCCAGCTCCCGGATCCGCCGGATGCACTCGGCCGGCTGCGGGCCCTTGAAGGCCAGGTCGCCCAGGCAGATCAGGGCGTCCACGGTCTCCGGGTCGATGTCGGCCAGCACCGCCTCCAGCGCCGTCAGGTTGCCATGAACGTCGGAAATGATGGCGATGCGCACCGCCAGCCACCTCGCTTTGGAACTCTTTCCCCATCTTAATCCCGCCTGCGCGTGCTGACAAGCCTCCCTCGGTTCGGACTGCAGGCGGGAAATCGGCCGGTTCAGGGCGAACAGGATGATCCCGGAATCTGCTGCGGTGGAGGTTGACCATTACGTCCAGGGAGCAAAAGGCCGCACCGACCGGGGAAGGCCGGGCGGCAGTCAACGACAGCTACCGGTGGCTTGTCCTCATCGTGGCCGGCACCAGCGCCTTCATGGGGGCGCTGGACGGCAGCATCATCAACATCATCATCCCCCAGATCCAGGCGCAGTACCAGGCGACCCTCGGCGACATCAGCTGGGTCTCCACCGCCTACCTGGTGACCATCTCGTCGCTGCTGCTTTCCGCGGGACGGCTCGGCGACATGTGGGGATACCGGCCGGTCTTCGGCGCGGGGTTCATCGTCTTCGGCCTCGGCTCGCTCCTGTGCGGCCTCGCCCCCACCCTGCCGACCCTCATCGGCGGCCGGCTGGTGCAGGGGGTCGGCGCGGCCGTCATGATGGCGCTCTCCCCCGCCCTCATCACCACCACGTTCCCCGGCCGGGAGCGGGGCCGGGCGCTGGGGATGCAGGCGACCCTGACCTTCACCGGCCTCACCCTCGGCCCCAGCCTGGGCGGGTTCATCGCGGGCCGGTGGGGATGGCACTGGGTCTTCCTGATCAACTTGCCGGTCGCGGCGGTCGGGGCCGTCCTGGCCTACACGCAGCTGCGCCCCACCGAGCGGCGGAGCGGCCAGGCCTTCGACTTCGCCGGGGCGCTGCTGTTCGCGGCGGGCCTGGCCTCGGTTCTACTGGCGCTCAGCCAGGCCGAGACCTGGGGCTGGGGCGACCTGCGCACCCGGCTGCTCCTCGCCGGCGGCGCCCTGCTGCTCCTGCTCTTCCTCTGGCAGGAGCGGCGCGCCGCCCAGCCGATGCTGCCGCTGTGGATGTTCCGGGTGCCGGCCTTCACCGGCGGGGTCGCCGCGGCGCTCCTGCAGTTCTCCGCCACGTTTGTCCTCACGTTCCTGCTGCCCTTCTACCTGCAGCAGTTCCGCGGGCTCAGCCCCAGCGCCGCGGGGGCCGTGATGACGGCGCAGCCCGCCGCCATGGTGGCCGTGGCCGGGCTGGCCGGCTGGCTCTCCGACCGGATCGGCACCCGCATCCCCGCCACGGCGGGCATGGCCGCCATCGCCTGCGGGCTCTGGCTGGTGTCCCGGGCCGGCGCCGCGACCCCGGTCACGCAGGTGGCGCTCTGCCTGGCCCTGATCGGCCTGGGCGCCGGCTTCTTCAACCCGCCCAACAACAGCTCCATCATGAGCGCTGCGCCCTGGGACCGGCAGGGGGTGGCGGCCGCCCTGCTGGCCGCGGCCCGCAACGTGGGCATGGTCACGGGCATCACCATCGCCAGCACCCTGTTCGCCCACCTGAGCCAGCGCATGGACTTCCTCGCCGCCTTCCGCACCACACTGGCGGTCCCGGTGGGCCTGGCGGTGACCGGCGCCCTGCTCTCGCTGGTGCGGCCGACGGTGGCGAAGGATGCCGACAAATAGCCGGCGGTCTGGCGACCGCCGGCCGTTGACGCTTACTTAATGATGGTGACCTTTCATGTTCTGGCGCGCCCAGTCCAGGGCCAGGAGCAGGCCCAGGAGGAGCTGCGCACCCTTGCGCAGCCAGATCTCCTCGGGAAACAGCCCGGTCTGCACGAGCTGCAGCATCGCCCAGGAGAACGGGCTGAAGTAGAGCAGCGGGTCCGCCAACCGGATGGCGAGGTAGGAGATGCCCCACCACACCAGGGCGACGCTCAGGCCGGCCCGCAGGCTGATCCGCCGCGACAGCGACAGGACCACGCCCATGAGCAGTGCGGCGGGTCCCAGCGCCAGGAGCAGGTCCGGCGAAGGCGCCGGCACCGCCACGAGGAGGAGCAGCCACAGGACCACCCAGGCGAGCCGGTACACCCAGACGAAGTGGCCCGCACGGGAGCCGGCCAGCACCACCTCGCCCATGCCGTGCTGGTCCAGGCTGAGGAGCACGACGGCGATGGCGGGCCCGACCAGCGGCAGCAGGAGCTCCAGCGCGGCGGCGTTTTCGGGGCTCGTCGCATCAAACCCGGCGAAGCGCAGGAGCAGCACCGCCAGGGGCACCAGCCAGGCGAGGCCGCGCCGGCCGTGGAAGAGCACGCGGGCCTCCCGCAGGAAGTTCAGGCTCATTTCTACCCTCATGGCCTCGCCCCCACCACCTGGAGCGCCGGGTCGCGCAGCAGGCGCAGGTAGGCGTCCTGCAGCCGCTGCGCCCCGGTCCTGGCCAGCAAGTCCGGGGCGGGACCGGCGAAGAGGATACGCCCCTCGTGCAGCACCACGGCCGTGTCGGCCAGTTGGGAGACCTCCGCCAGCAGGTGGGTGGAGATGAGCACCTGCGCACCCCGCTCGGCAAGGCCCCGCACCAGGGTCTGGAAGCGGTCCTGCTCCTCGGGGTCCAGGCCGGCCGTCGGCTCGTCCATCAGGAGGACCTGGGGGTCGCTCAGGAGGGCCTGCGCCAGGGCCAGGCGCCGGAGCGTGCCGCCGGAATAGGCCCCCGCCGCCTGGTCGGCCACCCGGCTCAGCCCCGTCTGCACCAGGCACCGGTCGATTCTCTCGGCCTCCACCACGTCCCGCAGGGCCCCGAGGTACTGGAGCACCTGCCGCCCGGTCAGGTCGCCCGGGGGCCGGAAGTGCTGGGGGACGTAGCCGATCCGGGTGCGGGCGTACGCCGGCTCGCGGACGATGTCCCGGCCGTGCAGCAGGATCTGCCCCCGGGTCGGCCGGAGCAGGGTCGCCAGCAGGCGCATCAGCGAGGTCTTGCCGGCGCCGTTGGGGCCCAGGAGGCCGATCACGCGGCCTTCCAGCTTCAGGTCGAGCCCGCTGAAAATTCGCTTGCGCCCCAGCGTGAGTGAAACGTCTCGGAGCTCATAGGTCAGCATCTACTCCGCCTCCCTCGGGTGCTGCAGTTCCGCCAGCCGTCCGGCGATGTAGCGCTCGTGGCCCTGCTCCTCGCCCGCCTCCCAGTGGCGCAGGACCAGGCAGGCGTCGAGGGCGCTGAACTGATGGGGCTGGTGAAACGCCGGGTTCCACCGGTGCAGCATGCTGAACAGCACTTCGTGCTGGCGCTCTTCTGCCGCCGCCACGGTCGGCCCGTCAAACTGGTACTGTTCTGCCGCCAAAGCGGGAGCTGAGACGACGCCGTCACCGGGCAGGGCAGAAAGATCGCGGGGCGAAAGATCGATGGGCCGGAACCGATCCCCCCAGGCAAGGCGCCCGAGTTCGTCGTCAGGGATGTCCCACGCCAGTGCGCCCTCGCAGGCGCCCGCGGAGGAGGTCGTCCCGGTGGCCATGTAGTGCTCCAGGAAGGCCAGCAGCGGCCGGATCTCCCTTTCCTGCCCGCCGGAGAGGAGCCAGAGCGCCAGGTAGATCCGCGCCGGCCGGTTGACCGGCAGGGGCTCGGTGAGCTTCACAGCAATCGACAGCCGGTCCGCGACGCGGAACTGGCGCAGCAGGTCCTCGTCGACGATCAGGTTGGACCCGTCAACGAAAGTTTCGACCGGGTACGAAAGGAGGTTGAAGTCGGGAAGCACCCAAACATCTGCGATGCCCGTTTCCCAGGGGGCCTGCTCAATCCACGACCGGACGGTGCGGTAGACGGGCAGGAGTTCGTCCGGCACCGGCTTCCCGGCCGGCCGGTACAGGACCCCGGTCCCGGTCGCCAGCGCTTCCATGCCTGCTTTCGCCGGGACCGGGTCGGACGCGGACCTGTGGGTGACCGGATAGCGCGTTTGGATCGCACCTGTGAATGCCACTTCTGCGGGTACGGGATCGGCAACGGCCAGGTAGAGCGGCAGGCCCCCCCAGCAGAGCAGGGTGAAGGCGGCCGTGCCGGCGCGAAACGTGCAGCGATGCACTCGCTGCACCGATGCGGCCAAGCCGAGGAGCCCCAGGAAGCCCAGGAGGAAAGCACCCACCCAGCCTGCGGCGCTCACGAAGCCGACCCCCCAGGGATTCATCGGACTCACAATGGCCGCGTCGGTCAGCACCAGGAACCGGGCCATTTCCGAGACCTTTTCGGGGAGCCGGGGGGCGAACGCCACAATCCAGGTGAGCAGGGGGAGGGCGAAGGCGCCCCACGGGCTCCGGGTCGCCGCGATCCCCGCGGTGGCCAGCCCGGTCCAGACCAGCATGGTGGCGGCACTTCGGGCCAGGTAGGCCACCGCATAGGGCCAGCCGGACCAGGTGAAGGGCTGCCCGATCTGATGGACCAGGCCCACCCCGCACACACCGAGGCCGATCGCCAGCACCGCTGCCAGGGCGCCGCCCAGCGCCCGCGCCGCCAGGGGGCCCAACTCGTGGTCGGTGCGCAGTTCGACGACCTCATCCAGCGCCTGATCCAGACGAGCCAAACGCCAGAGCATCAGCGACGCGACGAGCGGCCCCAGCAGGGTGCTGAGGCCGTAGACGTGCCGGCCGAACTCCCCGACCGACAACCACCCGGCCGAGGAGCCCGGGTTCAGGTCGAGTCCGACGGCAGCAAAGGCGAGGAACGCACTCATGAGGAAGTCGGGGCTCCGCAGGGAATGGGCGGTGTAGCCTTGCAACAGGCGGGTGAAAGTGCGAACGGACATCATGGGTTGCAGAGCACTCCCCTTCTCAGGCACATGAAATCCCTTCCTCATGGGAAGGGGGACACGAGAGCCAACATCGGCGACCCCTCGTTTCCCCTTCGGCACAACGATTACCGCAGGTAAGCATGCTGCAAATTGTAGGTATACCGGTAAAGGAGCAGGTCCTTGAACTCATTCCTGCAGGGGCTGCAGCGGCTCTTGGAGTGGAAATGGGGGACACGAGAACCAAGGCAAACCGCGCCTCGCATCCCCCGTCGGAACATGGGTTATCGCGGACAAAGTTTGCTAGGGATCGCATGCACAGCTCATGTAGAGCTCGTCCCGGAACTCATTCCTTGTCTCGCAAATCCCCGAAATGGAATCGCAGCAGACTCTTGACCTCCGATATCGATCGTAATAATGTCCCTTTTGTGGTTCAAATAGGCAAGCGAATGGGGCACTCTTGCAGTAAGTGTTCGTGTACTGCCAAGGCGACCAATCACCGCAAACCCAGCTCTGCGGAGTAACACCGTGTAGAGCACACGGATGCCATCCTCCAGGAAAGCCGTGCTGGGCACTCGCTCCACACTGAAGACGCGCCCAATTTCACCCTCAGCATCAAAGATCCCACGTTCCGGCGGTACATGCTGGTACAACTGCTTCAATATCGTCTTATCGAGTGTTCGAGTCACAACGTACCAATCGACTTCCCCCGGCATTTCGAATGGATGAAGAGGAGTATTGTGCGGCCATCGCGCGGAACTTCGTGCGGAGCCCTGGCTTGTATGGCGGCTTCGTACTCCTCCAAAGCGGAATGGTCTGGCTGCGCACAGGCGACCATGGTTACGAGAGAAAGCAGGGCGAGCCCGACCATTCCGGCTATTTTCATTCGATAAGTTCTCATCAGGTGAGCCAGCCTCCGTAAACAGAATTACAAACAAGGCGTTGATGCAAGATGGATTGTGCACATGTAAATCTACATTATATTCTGATTGCAGTCAACGGTGCTAAGGCCGTAGCCGGAAAATCATCTCACAGCGAAATGACCGACAGATCGGATGGGAGGTGCGCCGTATGCCCCTCGAGACCTTCCACCCGGCGGTGCGGGCCTGGTTCGAGGAGCGGTTCGGCCGGCCCAGCCCGCCCCAGGCGCAGGGCTGGCCCGCCATCGCCCGGGGCGAGAACGTGCTCATCCTCGCCCCCACCGGCTCAGGCAAGACGCTGGCCGCCTTCCTGAAGTGCCTGGACATCCTGTACCAGCAGGGCGTCCGGCGGGAGCCCGGGGTCCAGGTGCTCTACATCTCGCCGCTGAAGGCGCTGAACAACGACATCTACCGCAACCTCGAAATCCCGCTCGCCGGCATCGAGGCCAAAGCGCGGGAGCTGGGCCTGCCGCTCCCCCACCTCACGCACGCCGTCCGCACCGGCGACACGCCCCAGCAGGAGCGGAAGGAGATGCGGCGCAACCCGCCCGACATCCTCATCACCACCCCCGAGTCGCTCTACCTGCTGCTCACCTCCCGCTCCCGCGACATCCTGCGCACGGTGCGCTACGTCATCGTCGACGAGATCCACGCCCTCTGCACGAGCAAGCGGGGGGCGCATCTGTCGCTTTCGCTGGAGCGGCTGGAGGCGCTCCTGCCCCGCCCGCCGGTGCGCATCGGCCTTTCGGCCACCTTACGGCCGCTGGAGGAGGTCGCCCGCTACCTGGGCGGGACCGGCCGCCCCGTCACCATCGTGGACGCCGGGGCGCGCCGGGAGCTGGACCTGCGGGTGGAGGTGCCGGTGGCCGACATGCGCGCCCTTCCGGAGAGCTCCATCTGGCCGGCGATCTACCGGCGGGTGCTGGAGCTGGTCGCCGCCCACCGGTCCACCATCGTGTTCGTCAGCAGCCGGGGGCTGGCCGAACGGCTCGCCGGCCAGCTCAACGCGCTGGCCGGGCGGGAGGTCGCCCGGGTGCACCACGGGTCATTGAGCCGGGAGGCCCGGGAGCAGGTGGAGGCGGAGCTGAAGGCGGGGCGGCTGCCGTGCCTGGTGGCCACCTCCTCGCTGGAGCTGGGCATCGACGTGGGCGCCGTGGACCTGGTGATCCAGATCGAGTCCCCCGGCACGGTGAGCCGCGGCCTGCAGCGGGTGGGGCGGGCCGGCCATGTCCTGGGCGCGGTGGCGAAGGGGCGGCTGCTCCCCAAGTACCGGGGCGACCTGCTGGAGACGGCCGGCATCGTGCGGGAGATGCGCCGGGGCAACCTGGAGGAGACCCGGGTGCCCACCGGCGCCCTGGACGTGCTGGCCCAGCAGATCGTCGCCATGGCGGCGATGGACGAGTGGCGGGTGGACGACCTGCTCGCCCTCGTCCGCCGCGCCTGGGGCTACCGGGACCTCACGGAGCGGCAGCTCCACGGGGTCCTGGAGATGCTGGCGGGCCGGTACCCCGCCGCGGAGTTCCGGGAGCTCCGGCCTCGCATCGTCTGGGACCGGGAGGTCGGCGTCATCCGGGGGCGGGAGGGCGCCCGCGCCCTCGCGGTGCTCTCGGGCGGCACCATCCCCGACCGGGGTTACTACACGGTCTACCTGGAAGGCAGCGACGTGAAGCTGGGCGAGCTGGACGAGGAGTTCGTCTACGAGTCGCGGGTGGGCGACGTCTTCCTGCTGGGCTCCGCCACCTGGCAGATCCGGGCGATCGAGCACGACCGGGTGGTCGCCGCCCCCGCGCCGGGCCGGATGCCCCGGATGCCCTTCTGGAAGGGCGAGGGCCCGGGCCGCCCCCCGGAGCTGGGCCGGAAGCTCGGCGCCTTCACCGGCGAGGTGGCCGCGCGGCTGAACGATCCCGACCTCCTGCAGTGGCTGCAGGCGGAATGCTGCCTGGACGAACGGGCGGCCCGCAACCTGGTGCAGTACCTGCGGGACCAGGTCGCCCACACCGGCGTGGTGCCCACCGACCGGCGGCTGGTGCTGGAGCGCTTCCCCGACGAGCTCGGGGACGAGCGGCTGGCGCTCCTCTCCCCCTTCGGCGGCCGGGTCAACACCGCCTGGGGGATGGTCATCCGGGCCCGCATCCGGCAGCTGCTGCAGCTGGAGGCCGAAGTCACCACCAGCGACGACGTGATCCACATCCGCCTGCCCGGGGCCGACCGGCCGCTGGATCCGGAGATCCTCGTGCGGGTCGACCCCGAAGAGGCCGTGGGGCTCCTGCTGCAGGAGGTAGGCGCGACGCCGCTCTTCAGCGCGCACTTCCGCATGAACGCCGGGCGGGCCCTGGTGCTGCCCCGTCCCCGGCCGGGCCGGCGCCGCCCCTTCTGGCTGCAGCGGCTGAAGGCCGCAGACCTGCTGCAGGTGGCCCGCCGCTACCCCGACTTCCCTCTGGTGCTGGAGACCTACCGGGAAGTGCTCCGAGACGTGCTGGACCTGGAGGGTCTGCGCCAGGTGCTGGAAGGGCTCGCCAGCGGGGAGATCGAACTGGCGGTGGTGGAGACCGACTCCCCCTCCCCCATGGCCAGCCAGATCCTGCTGCAGTTCGTGGCTGAGTACATGTACGAGGGCGACGCCCCCAAGGCCGAGCGGCACGGGGCGCTGCTCACGCTGAACCGGGAGCTGCTGGACGAGCTCCTGGGGTCCGGCGCCCTGCGGGAGCTCCTGGATCCCCGGGCGATCGCGGCGGTCGCCGCCCGGCTTCGGGGACAGGCCGAGGGCTGGCAGCCCCGCGGCCCCGACGAGGTGGAGGACCTGCTGCGTCGGGCCGGGGACATGACCGAGGCGGAGTTGGCGGCCGCCGGCGTGAGCCCGGAGTGGCTGGCCCGGCTGGAGGCGGAGCGGCGCGCCGTGCGGCTGATCGGCGCAGGCCGCGGCGATGGCGCCCACTGGGTCCATGTCGACGACGCCTCGCTGTACCGCCGGCCGGAGGCGGACGTGGCCGAGGTTGTCCGCCGGTACGCCCGGGCGCACGGCCCGTTCCGGCCCGACGAGGTGGCGCGCCGATATGCTCTGGCGGAGGAGGACGTCGCGGCGGCCGCCGAGGCCCTGGCCACAGCCGGGGAGCTGGCCGCGGGCGAGTTCACGCGGGGCGCCACCGGCCGGGAGTACTGCGACCCGGAGGTGCTCCGGCAGATCCGCCGGCAGACGCTGACCCTGCTGCGGGCCGAGGTGGAGCCGGTCGACGGGGCCGCCTACGCCCGGTTCCTGCTGGAATGGCACGGGCTGCGGCCGCCGACCCCGGGCAGCGGAGCGCCGGGCGGAGCAGGACCGGGCGGCGCGTGGACAAACGAGGGCCCGCCCGGTGCAGTGCCGCCGGGGACCAGGCCTCCGGGTGCGGCCCTCCCCGTCGGATCCCCGCCGCAAGCCCTCCTGCGGGCCCTGCGGCAGCTCCAGGGGATCCCGCTGCCAGCGGAGCTGTGGGAGCAGGAGATCCTGCCCCGCCGGGTGCCCGGCTACCAGCCGCTCTGGCTGGACCAGCTCCTGGCCGCCGGCGAGGTGCACTGGGTGGGCTCGCCCGGCAAGCGCCTGGCCTTCTACCTCCCCGACGACGTCCACGCCTTTGCGGGCCGGCTGGCCGCCGCGCCCGAAGGGCTCACGCCCGTCCAGGCGCAGGTGCTGGCCGCCTGCCGGGCCGCCGGCGCGGCGTTCCTCGGGACCGTTGCCCGGCGGGCCGGGCTGACCCCTGCGGAGGCGCTGGAGGCGCTCTGGGAACTGGCCTGGATGGGCCTCGTGACCAACGACACCTATGCACCGGTGCGGGAGGTGCTTCGGTCCGACCGGACCGCCCGGCGCAGCGGAAGGGCGGCGGCCGTGCTGCGGGGCGGCACGGGCCGCTGGTGGCCGACCGGCTCGCTGCTGGCCGGCGATCCCCCTGCGGCCGGGCAGCCCGCCGACCGGGTCGAGGGATACGCCCGGTTGCTGCTGGACCGTTACGGCGTCGTCACCCGTGAGGCGGTGGCGGCGGACGACGGACCGGCCCCCTGGGGCGAGGTGCTGCAGCAGCTGCGGCGCATGGAGTGGCGGGGCGAGGTCCGCCAGGGCTACTTCGTCGCCGGCCTGACCGGCGTGCAGTTTGCCCGGGCCGACGCGGTGGAGCGGCTCCGCGGGGCCAGGGGCCGGACCGGCGCTCCGCCCCTGCTGGTAAACGCATGCGACCCCGCCAACCCGTACGGCACGGTCCTGCCCTGGCCGGAGGGGGAGCGGCTCGCCCGAGTGCCCTCCAACTACCTGGTGCTGGCCGACGGGCGGCCCGTCCTGGGCGTGGAGGGCCACGGCAGCCGACTGATCCCGCTGGTACCGCTGAAAGAGGACAGGCTGGCGGAGGCCCTGGCCGCGCTGACCGGCCTGCTGAAGGCACCCGGGGCGGCCCGCCTGCGGCGGCGGATCGAGGTACGCCGGTGGGGCGACATGCCGGTGCAGAAGAGTCCCGCCGCAGAGCCGTTGCGCGCCCTGGGCTTCGAGCCGTCGCCCCGGGGGCTCGTGTACTACGGCTAACGGGGAACCCTCAAGACCGCGCACCCGTGCAGGCAGGAATCCTTCGGCCTGCGCCGAAGCAGGTGCTGTCCCCTGCGGCCGGAAACGCCCGGGGGGCGCCGGGGCCCGTGCCGCCCCGGGCGCTGCCGAAGCAGGCGCCGTCCCCGGTGGAGGTTTCCTCCCGGCGGCGCCGATGAGGAGTGGTGACGACTTGCGACTGGCCACGAGGATTCTGCTTTCGCTGAACAAGCTCTTCCCCCCGCCCGTGCACCCGTTCAATTTGGCCAACCAGGGCACGATGCGGTACGCCGACTGGCAGTTCGAGCGGGGCCATCTCACCCTGGAGCACTACCGGCCCTTCCTGTCGCCGGAGGAGATCATGCGGGGCAAGACCGTGCTGGACATCGGCTCGGGGGCGGGCGGCAAGACCCTCTACTACGCCACCCTGGGCGTGAAAAAGATCTACGGCGTGGACGTCGTCCCCCACTACGAGCACGAGGCCCGGGCCCTGGCGGCCGAGAAGAACCTCTCCGACCGGGCCGAGTTCCTCACCGCCGACGCCACCGCCCTGCCCTTCCCGGACGACCACTTCGACGTGATCATCGCCAACGACGTCATGGAGCACGTGGCCCAGCCCGAGGCGGTGCTGCGGGAGGCGTACCGGGTGCTGAAGCCCGGGGGCCGGTTCTTCACCAACTTCCCTCCGTACTACCACCCCTACGGCGCCCACCTCTCGGACGTCATCGGCATCCCCTGGGTCCACGCGTTCTTCAGCGAGCCAGTGCTGATCGAGGCATACCGGGAGTTGGTAAAGGACCTGCCGGACGCCGACATGCGGCTCCGGCTGCGGCTCGGCAATCCCGAGACCAACCGGACCCGGATCACCTACATCAACCGCATGACGATCAAGCGGTTCCGGCGTATCGTGGAAGAGTCGCCGTTCCGGATCGCCCACTGGCGGCTGGTGCCGCTCCGCTCCTTCTTGAAGCCCCTGGCGGCGGTGGCGCCGGAGTTCTTCATGAAGGCTGTCGTCTGCATCCTGGAGAAGTAAGTGAGGCGTTTACACCAGAAGCACAAGGGGCTGTCCCGGGCAGACGTCTCTGCTCCGGGACAGCCCCTTGCGTTTGTCCGGCGATCCCCGAGGTGCGCCTTGGCACGCCCTTACCGCTGCGCGGCTGCCTGGTCCAGCGCCGCCTTCAGCCGCCCGGCCGTGATGGCGTAATGCGACGCGTGCCAGACCGCCCGGCCGTCTCGGATCAGCAGCACCTGGGGCGACTGGTGGGGCACCCCCACGCGGCTGGCCAGGGCCAGGGACACGGGCCGCTCCTGGATCACCCGCACCCAGAAGTGATCAGCCCGCTCCGCCTCGGGGCCGGCCAGGAAGGCGCTCCACTCCCGGTGGGCCGCTGCCGAGATGGGGCACCGGGTGGAGTGTTTGAACACCAGTACCGGCCGCTTCCGCGACGCCTCGATGACCGCGTCGACGTCCGCCGGGGTCAGGATCTGTCGGGCCTCCGCCAAGGGCCTCCCCCCTTCCGCGTCCTCGCTCTCCCCAGTCTATGATGATCCCGGGGCCACCGCCTGTGCGCGGGGATGCTGCGGAGGGAGGTCGACGGACCAGACGGCGACGTCGGGGCTGCCCGCCGCCTGGCGGGTCGTATCGGCCCAGACCTCCCGGAGCCGCTGGCAGTCCGCCGGGGTGAGGAGCGGGTCGAGCCCGGCCTCGCAGTCGCGCAGCGACTGCTCCACCACCACCACCCGGTATCGCTGTCTTCCCTCGGCCCGGTACCCGTGGACCCAGGTGGGCACGAACGAGACCTGCTCGATCCGGGTGACGCCGCCTTCCTTTGCCACGTCGATGAGCATCATGATGCCGGCCTCCCGGTACAGCCCCTCCTGGTTGGAGATGAAGTTGCCGAGGCTGTAGACCACCGCCCGGGGCAGGTCGCGCCCGAACTCGTCCCGGACCTGGCGCACCTCGATGGGCTGGATCACGTGAGGATGGCTGCCCAGGACGATGTCCGCCCCGGCCTGCAGCGCCACGTCCACGTAGTGGCGCTGCTCATCGTTGGGTTCGCGGGCGTACTCTTCGCCGAAGTGCAGCGCGACGATCACCAGGTCCACGTCCTCACGCGCCCGCGCCCGGCGGATGTCGGCAGGCATCTGCTCGTCGTCCACCAGGTTCACCGACCAGGGCTCCGGCAGGGGGATCCAGTTGGTCGTGGCGGTGTAGGCCAGCACCGCCACGCGGATGCCCGGCACCGGCTCCACGACCAGGATCTCCTCCCGCTCGTCCGGCGTGCGCGCCGTGCCGGTGTGCGGCATCCCGTACCGCTCCAGGGCCTCGTGGGTCTTCTCGATGCCGAACTTCAGGTAGTCCAGCGAGTGGTTGTTGGCGTGGGTCAGGACATCGAACCCGACCGCCTTCAGGTCGCGGGCGAACTCCGGCGGGGTGTTGAAGCTGGGGTACCCGGCCCAGGGGTAGTCAGGGCCGGTGAGGGTGGTTTCCAGGTTGGCGACGGCCAGGTCCGCCGCTTCGATCCAGGGGCGGACCGGCTCGAACAGGGGCGTGAAGTCCCACTCGCCGTCCGGCAGCGCCGAGGCATACACCAGGGGCAGGTGCATGAGCAGGTCGCCCACAGCCAGGATGCGGGCCGTCCGCCGTTCCTCCTGCTCCGGGTCGGCGTCCTCCGACGACCCGGGCCCTGTCTCGGGCCCTGCGGGCTCTTCCGCGCCGCCCGAGGGGCCGGGGGCCTGCGCCTCACCGCCCGCGTTCTGCGGCGCGCCGGCCCCGCCCCCCGGTCCCCGTCCGGTGCAGCCGGACAGAAGCAGGAGGCACGCCAACAGCGCGACGGCCGGTGCAACCCAGGTGGCCCCGCGGCGTCTCGTTTTCAAGCGTTATCCCTCCATAGGCATGGATTGGCTTACCCGTAGGACGGTGGACGAGCCCCGCCCGTTGCACGCGGCTGCGCAGGAAAGGAGCCCGGCGCCCTGTGGGAGGCCGGGCCCTCCCGGGTGCTGTGGAGATGGCTTCGTCACCAGGAGGCGCCCTCACATAGGCTGGGGATGAGACCCACACTTCTGCGAGGTGAGCCCAGTGCCCCAGTGCCCACCCGGCTCCTTTTCGTACACGGTGCGGCCGGGAGACAACTTCTGGACGCTGGCCTGGCGGTTCGGCACCACCCCTCAGGCCATCGCCCGGGCCAACCCGGGCGTGAACTCCTGGTCGCTGCGCATCGGCCAGACCCTCTGCATCCCGGGCTGGTCCCCCTGGGTCACGCCGCCGCAAGGGCGATGCCCCCAGGGCTGGGAACCCTACCGGATCCAGCCGGGCGACACCCTGGGCAGCATCGCCTGGGAGCGGCAGACCACCGTGGCCAACCTGCTGCGGGTCAACCCGGTGAACCCGAACAACCTGCGCATCGGCCAGATCATCTGCGTGCCGGCCCGATAAGAGGGGAGGGGTTTGCCCCTCCCCTTCCGCTTATCCGGCTTCCTGCGACTCGTACTGCTGGCGCAGCTGCGCCACCACGTTGGGATCGGCCAGAGTGGTGGTGTCGCCCAGGGCCCGGCCCTCGGCGATGTCCCGGAGCAGCCGGCGCATGATCTTCCCCGAACGGGTCTTGGGCAGGTCGGCCGCGAAGTAGATCTCCTCCGGCCGGGCCAGGGCGCCGATCTTGGTGACCACGTGCTGCTTCAGTTCGTCCACCAGGTCGGGCGTGCCCCGCCGGCCTTCCTTCAACGTGACGAAGGCGGTGATGGCCTGGCCCTTCACCGCATGGGACCGGCCGATGACGGCGGCCTCGGCCACCAGCGGATGGTCCACCAGCGCCGACTCCACCTCCATGGTGCCGATGCGGTGGCCGGAGACGTTGATCACGTCGTCGACCCGGCCGATGATCCAGTAGTAGCCGTCCTCATCCCGCTTGGCGCCGTCGCCGGTGAAGTAGACCTGGTGGCCGAACCGGCCGAAGTAGGTGGAGACGTACCGGTCGGGATCGCCCCAGACCGTGCGCAGCATGGACGGCCAGGGCGACTTGACCACCAGGTAGCCGCCGGCGCCCGGGGGCACCTCCTGGCCCTCCTCGTTCACCACCGCCATCTCGATGCCCGGGAAGGGCCGCGTGGTGGACCCAGGCTTCGTGTGCACCACGCCGGGCAGCGGCGTCGCCATGATCGCGCCGGTCTCCGTCTGCCACCAGGTGTCGACGATCGGGCAACGCTCGCCGCCGATGTGCTTGTGGTACCACATCCAGGCCTCCGGGTTGATGGGCTCGCCGACGGTACCCAGCAGCCGCAGCGAAGAGAGGTCGTACTTGGACGGCCAGCCCTCGCCCCAGCGCATGAAGGAACGGATCAGGGTGGGCGCGGTGTAGAAGATGTTCACCCGGTACTTCTGGATGATCTCCCAGATGCGGCCGCGGTCCGGATAGTCGGGCGCGCCCTCGTACATCAGCGTCGTGGCCCCGTTGGCCAGCGGGCCGTAGATCACGTACGAGTGGCCGGTGATCCAGCCGATGTCGGCGGAGCACCAGTAGACGTCCTCGTCCTTCAGGTCGAACACGTACTTCGTGGTCGCCGCGACCTGGGTCAGGTAGCCGCCGGTGGTGTGCAGCACGCCCTTCGGCTTCCCGGTGGACCCGGAGGTGTACAGGATGAACAGGGGATCCTCCGCATCCATCTCCTCCACCGGGCAGGTGACCGGCGCGTTGCGCATCAGCGTGTGGTACCAGTGGTCGCGCCCGGGGTGCCAGCCGTGCTCCACCAGCGACTCGTGGCCGATGCGCTTGACCACGATCACCTTCTCCACGGAGGCGCAGTCGACCACGGCCTCGTTGACGATCTGCTTCATGCGGATGATGTTTCCGCGCCGCCAGCCGCCGTCCGCGGTGACCACCACCTTGGAGCGGCTGTCGTTGATGCGGTCGCGCAGCGACTCCGCGGAGAAGCCGCCGAAAACGACCGAGTGAATGGCCCCGATCCGCGTGCACGCCAGCATGGCGACGGCGGCCTCGGGGATCATGGGCAGGTAGATGGTCACCCGGTCGCCCTTGCCGACGCCCATCTGCCGGAGCACGTTGGCGAAGCGGCAGACCTCCCGGTGCAGGTCCAGGTAGGTGAGCACCCGCTCGTCGCCGGGCTCGCCTTCCCAGATGATGGCCGCTTTCGTCCGGGTGTGCGTCTGCAGGTGGCGGTCGAGACAGTTGTAAGCGACGTTCAGCTTGCCCCCCAGAAACCACTGGGCAAACGGCGGGTTCCACTCCAGCACCTTGTCCCACCGCCGGAACCAGTGCAGCCGCTCCGCCTGGGCGGCCCAGAAGCCCTCCCGGTCCCGCGCGGCCTGCTCGTAGAGGCTCTCATCCGCCACGTTGGCCCGGGCGGCGAACTCGGCCGGCGGCGGGAAACGCCGGTCCTCGTTGAGAAGTGCCGCAAACTGCTTGGAATCCATCCTGACCGAACCCTCCCCCACGCGATTCGGTAACTCCAGTATAATTCGTCGGACTTTATTCACTTTCCTCTAAGTTCGTGCGATCACTAGCGGACCGGGCTCCTCTCCTGCAGGGCCACGGGTGCAGGGCCACGGGAACCACAGGCGCGGCCGCTGTGCGGCGGGCGGAGGGGAGGAAAACAATCGAGTAGGAGGGGGCGGCTAGCCCCCGTCCTCTCACACCACCGGACATGCGGGTCCGCATCCGGCGGTTCGCCAGGATTGACGATTCGCTTCATAGCATTCGGTCAGGCTTATCAGCCCCTGGGCACGCCAGTAGGCGTCGCCCAGGGCGCTGTTTAGTGGGCCACCTGCCATCCGCCACGGGCCTTTGCGGCTGTTGGCGAGTTGGTAGACTACCCATTCGGGCAAACCGAGGGCGCGTAACTCCCGAAAGCGCGTGCGTACACGCTTCCACTGCCTCCATACGCATGCTCGCAGCCGACGCTTCAGCCATCCTTCGAGTCTTTCAAAGGCTGACCTGGCATCGGAGAGCGCATAGTACCCAACCCAGCCCCGCAAGTAGGCATTCAGGCACCGGATTCGGTCCTCCATGCTCTGGCTGCGGTTGCGGTCCGTCAGCGTGCGGAGCTTGTCCTTCACGCGTTTCAGGCTCTTCGGGGCCAGCCGGATGCGCACTCCCCGGTGCTTGTAGAAGCTAAACCCGAGGAACTGCCGCTTCCACGGCCGGTCCACTGCGCTCTTCTCCTCGTTGACCTTCAGCCGTAACCGCTCCTGCAGGAAGTGGCGCACGCTCCTGTAGACCCGTTCTCCCGCCCGCTTGCTGCGGACGTAGATGTTGCAGTCATCGGCGTACCGGACAAAGTGGTGGCCACGGCGCTCCAGCTCCTTGTCGAGGTCATCCAGCAGGATGTTCGCCAGCAGCGGACTCAGCGGGCCGCCCTGCGGCGTCCCTTCCTCCGTCGCCACGACTACCCCGTTCAGCATGACCCCGGCCTGTAAGTACCGCCGGATCAACCGCAGCACACGCTTATCCGTTACCCGCCGCGCCACGCGGGCCATCAGCACATCGTGGTTGACCCGGTCGAAGAACTTCTCCAGGTCCATGTCCACGACCCAGTCGTACCCTTCCTCCACGTACTGACGTGCCTTCCTGACCGCATCATGACCCCGCCGCCCCGGCCGAAAGCCGTAGCTGGATTCGGAGAATGTCGGGTCAAAGATCGGCGTCAGTAC
The DNA here is from genome assembly GCF_000009905.1 of Symbiobacterium thermophilum IAM 14863. Lineage (GTDB taxonomy): Bacteria > Bacillota > Sulfobacillia > Symbiobacteriales > Symbiobacteriaceae > Symbiobacterium > Symbiobacterium thermophilum. Next base: position 991,001 of record NC_006177.1, on the reverse strand, counting down.
TTGCAGGAGTGCCTGTTGGATCAGGCGGTCCATCACGGTGGGAATCCCCAGCATCCGCTTGCCGCCGCCCGGTTTCGGGATTTCGACCCGGCGGACTGGCTGCGGTCTGTAGGTCCCCTGGAGCAGTTCCTCACGGATGCGGCTCCACTCCACGCGAATCTGGTCCCGCAGCCGTTCGGTGGGGACACCGTCCACGCCGGGAGCGCCTCCGTTCCGCTCCACCCGTTTCAGGGCGGCCAGCATGTTCTCCCTGGCCACCACCTGCTCCATCAGGTTGCTGTGCTCCCCGCGGGGTGACGTTCCGTCTTGTGCCGGCTGCCCACTCCGCCCTCTCGCCGTCCCTTGCGGCTTCACCGCTACCTCCGGCGAGCAGGTCCCGTTCGGGGTCTTCTGCGTTTGTCGCGGGCTGCTCGAACGCAACGGGTTCACCCCTTTCCTGACGTTCGGCCCTTCCCGGTTGGGGCGTCCCCCTGCCGGTACTATGGCCTTTGCTGACTTCTGCCGGTTCAGCTGCGTCTCCCGACGCAGGTTACCAGCGTTGCTGGCGTTCCCGGCAGATCTCCCCGGGTAAGAACGCTGACCTTCACCCCGCACCCGCCCCATCTACCGCACCGCCCTTTGGCAGCTTCGGGTTTTGCTGTGTTCGGCCAGCTCACCCGAGCGGCACAGCCTCCTATGGGGTTCGTGTTCCTCGGGTCGTGGCTTTGCCTCGGGCTTCCTTCAGATTCCGCCTCACGACGGACACCCTTGCCTTTGGCTAACGGGCTGGTGCTGCCTCGCCCGTAGCGGACTTTCACCGCCAAGTCAGCGCCCATGCCGGGCACACCGAGAGCCTGCCCTCCCCCGGCAGGGGAGCGCAGGCTCTTCACCGTGACGGCGGCGGGCCGCCACGATCATCACTGCGTCAGCAGGTTGACGATCTCGATGGGCGATGCGTCCGTCGGGATATCGAAGGTGCCGGCCTTCAGCCGGGTCTCCACGCCCAGCTCGGCGACGACGGACAGGAAGTCCTCCTCCGACTTGACCAGCCCGGCCTCCTTCAGCAGCGCGGCGATGTCCTGCGAGCTGGAGCCCATCGCCACCGTAACGGTCACGGTCTGCGACGGGGCAGGCTCAGGCTCCCCGGCGTTCCCGGGATCGGGTTCGGGCTCGGGATCGGGTTCGGGATCGGCGGCCGGCGGCGGGTTGGGCGGGAACGACGGATCCGGCGCCCACCCGCCGGGGTCCTGCTGGCCCGGTCCCTGCACCACCCCGGTGTTGTCTCCGGGTTCCGGGGACGCCGGCGCCTTCGGGCGGGCGATGAGGGGCGCGAGCAGCACGGCGAGCATCAGGCCGGCGCCGAGGCCCACCGCCAGGCCCCGCTGGAACCGCCTGTCGCCCCCCGGCAGGAACCAGGGCTGGTGATCGGGGATCTTGATCAGTTCTTCATCGTACTCCACCGGGCTGGTCAAAATATCCCATGCCTCCTGCACGGTGGCCTCCCGGGGAATGCGTTCGGCCTTCTCCGGGCGCCGGCGCGTGGCCGGACCGCCCCAGACGCCGAGGACGACGAGCAGCAAGCCTGCAGCCAACAGGATCCAGGTCACGGGAACGCCCCCCTGTCGCGTCGGTCCTTGACCTTTTCGTTGTACTGGTTCTGAGCAGGATCTGTCAACGGGCGGATGGAACTGACAGGACAGAATGCTGTGGGGAGGGTCAACCGTTGGAGGGTTTCCCTTTCGTCATGGAGCAAGTGGTGATCTTCCGGGACATCGACATGATGGGCCACGTCAACAACGCCGTCTACGCGTCCTATTTCGAGGCCGCGCGCGTGGAGTATTTCTATCAGCTCCTGGACGGGAAGACTGACCGGTTCCCCTTCATCGTCGCCGAGTTGACCATCACGTACAAGTCGCCCGCCTACCTCCGGGAGCGGCTGCTCATCGGCCAGCGGGTCAGCGAGATCCGCAACTCCAGCATGGTCATCGACGGGCAGATCGTGGAGAAGACCACCGGCCGTCTGGTGGCCACCAGCCGGGTAGTCGGCGTGCACTACGACTACAAGGAGCAGCGCCCGGTCCCCATTCCCCCGGAACTGCGAGACCTGATCGCCCGCTTCGAAGGGAGGGCCTTATGATCGGGAACCGTCGCGCCGCGCTGCTCGCCCTGGCCGCGCTTGTCGTGGCGGGCTGCGCCGCCCCGGACAGGGGGGAGATTTCGACGGAGCCCCGCCCCGTCCCTGCGGAGATGGTGCAACTCCCAGCTTCTGCCCCGGTCATCACGCTTCGGCCCGCGCAGGTGCTGCAAGGGGACTTCGCGGTCCTGAAGGTCGACCAGCCGCTGCCCGGCGAGCCGGCGCTGCACGTGGAGGGGCTCTCCGAGCAGCCGAAGCTGTTCCTGCTCGACCGGCATCCCACCGCCTTCATCGGCATCCCGGCCGCGGCGCCGGTGGGCACCTACCCCGTTCGCCTCACCTGGGAAGGCGGCGAGTGGGAAGGCACCCTGGAGGTGGTGAGGAAGGACTTCACCGTCGACCGGCTGGAAGTGACCGCGGAGCAGGAGCAGATCTACTACGATCCCCGCCAGGCCGAGCAGTGGGAGAAGCTGTATCGGCTGCGCTCCACCAGCTTCCCGGAACCGCTCTGGCAGGGCGCGTTCCGGCCGCCGCTGGACGGCGAGCTGTGGGTGACCACCTACTTCGGCGAGATCCGCATCGTCAACGGGGTCGAGACGGGCCGGCACAGCGGGATGGACTTCGGCGCGCCCCTGGGCACCCCCATCTACGCGCCGGCCCGGGGAAGGGTGATCCTGGCCGAAGAGTTCATCGTGTCGGGCCGGACCATCGTCATCGACCACGGACTCAACCTCTTCACGGCGTACTACCACTGCGAGGAGCTGCTGGTGCAGCCGGGCGACTGGGTGGAGCCCGGAGACCCCATCGGCACCGTGGGCTCCACCGGCTTCTCCACCGGCCCCCATCTGCACTGGACAGCCACCGTGGGCAACACGCCGGTGGACCCGTGGCCGCTCACACAGGGCAGCGTCGCCGACCTGTTCGCCGGGGGACGGGACTGACCCGCCCGCTTGAAGGGCGGGATGCGCCGGTGATAGCATTGAGACAGCGCTGCATAGGCGAAGGGGGGATCGCCGTGGGACGGGGAACGGAACCGCGCGCCGAGCCGGCCCCGGTTGAGGGACCGGAGGAGCGCGAGGCGCGGCCGGCCACGGACAAGGAGGTGGAAGCCGCTATGGACGCGTTCTTCGAGCGCTACCGGCGGGTGCTGGAGCGGCTGGCTACATGCTGATCTGCCTGACGGCCGATCACCTGGTCGGCCTGCACCGCCGGATCATCGCCGAAACCGGGGGACCTCACGGGGTGCGCGACCTGGGCGGCGTGCAATCGGCCGCCGCCCGCCCGTTCCGGACCTACGACGGCCAGGCGCTCTACCCGACCCTCGAGGAGAAGGCCGCCGCCTTGGCGGAGGGCATCTCCCGGAACCATCCCTTCGTGGACGGCAACAAGCGCGTGGCCATCGCGGCCGGATGCCTCTTCCTGATGCTCAACGGCCGGGAGATCACCGCATCGGAGCAGGAGATGGAGCGGACGGCCTGGGCGCTGGCCGTGCGGGAGATCGACCTGCAGCAACTGGCAGACTGGTTCCGGCAGCACAGCCGGGAGAAGAGCTGAAGAGCCGGCTGCCGCCCAAGAACCGGGCGGCAGCCGGCCTTTGCCGCACGCCTTGGCCTTCGAGCCACAGCGGCGACACATGCTCACGCCGCCTTGTCGTAGCCGAAGCGCACCCGCACCGCGGCCTCGGCCCGGCTGAAGCAGGCTCGGTCCACCACCATGCCCACCGCCAGGATCACCACGATCACCGCCATCACCTGGCTCGCGTCGCCCAGGTCGCGCCCCATCGCCAGCAGGTGGCCAAACCCCAGGTTGAGGAAGAGCAGCTCACCCGCCATGAGCGATCGCCAGGCAAAGGACCAGCCCAGCCTGAGCCCCGTGAGCAGCGAGGGCAGGGCGGCAGGCAGGACCACCCGCGTGTACAGCCGCCAGCCCCGCGCCCCCATGGTCGTCGCGGCCCGCACGTAGGACGGCGGGATGTTGCGCACACCCGACTCGGTCGCGGCGGCGACGGCGAACAAGGCGCCCGCGGTGGTGACGAAGAGCAGGGCGCCCTCGTTCCAACCGAACCAGAGCACGGCCAGCGGGTACCAGCAGATCGAGGGCATCGACTGCAGCCCCTGCACCACGGGCCCCAGCAGGTCGCTGAGCGTCCGGGAACGGGCCATGGCGAGGCCGAGCAGCAGGCCACCGACGGCGGACAGGGCGAAGCCGAGCCCGATGCGCTTCAGCGTGTGTGTGAGGGCCACCGCCAGCTCCAGGCTGGTGAGCAGCCGCCACAGGGTCAGGGCGACGTCTTCGGGCCAGGGGAACACGTACCGGGGCCAGAGGCCGGTCCAGCACAGGGCCTGCCATGCGACGAGCAGCAGCCCGGCGGAGATCAGACCGGCCTTCCACCTAGCCATCCCGCAGCTCCTCCTCCAGCGCCGCCTCCACGTCGCTGCGCAGGTCGCGCACGAGGAAGGTGCGGATCTCCAGGAGGTGCGGGTCGTCGGCTTTGCGGGGGCGCGGGTGCTGGATCGTCACCTCGCGCCGGACGCGGCCTGGCCGGAAGGAAAGCACGGCAATGCGGTCGCCCAGACGGATCGCCTCGGAAACATTGTGCGTCACAAAGATGATGGTCTGCCCCGTCCGCGCCCAGATGCGCTGCAGCTCCTCGTGCATGAGGTTGCGGGTCTGGGCGTCCAGTGCGGCGAAGGGCTCATCCATCAGCAGGACCTTCGGTTCCAGGGCCAGAGCGCGGGCGATGGCCACACGCTGGCGCATGCCGCCGGAAAGCTCGTGGATGTACGCGTCTCGGAAGCGGGCAAGTCGCACCATCTCCAGCGCCGCCATTGCCCGCTCGTGCCGCTCGGCCCTGGGTATGTTCTGCAGGCTCAGGCCGAACTCGACGTTGCCCAGGGCCGTCAGCCAGGGGAACAGGGCGCCGTCTTGGAAGACCAGCACCCGGTCGGGCCCCGGTCCGGCGACGGGCTCGCCTTCCACCAGCACCTCGCCCGAATCCGGCTCCTCCAGCCCCGCGATGATGTTGAACAGGGTCGACTTCCCGCACCCCGAGGGTCCGAGCAGGCAGAGAAACTCGCCTTTCCGGACGCTCAGGCTCACCCGGTCCAGGACCTTGATCCGCCCGCGTCGGGTCGGGAAGTGCTTGGTCACCGAGCGCAGGACCAGCTCAGGCGGTGCCGGCTGGACTGCCGGCTGTCTCATGGAGCCACCTCCTGAAGCAGGGTCAGGTCGTACAGGGAGGTGAGGTCCGGCCGGCTGGCGCCGAGGAGCCCCGCCCGGAAGGCGCGGTCGGCCAGCTCGGCCACGGCGTCCGCCATGGGGTCGAAGGTGAAGTCGACGCGCGCCCAGGCATCCGCCATCACCAGATCGCTCAGCGGGCGCCCCTGCAGCTCCGCCAGGGCCTGCCTGACCCGTTCGCGGCTGCCGTCCGGGTCGGCCTGGATCTCCCGGGTGAGGGAGACGTGCGCCTCCAGGAAGCGCCGCACGGCCTCCGGTTGCTCGCTGAGGAACCCAGGGCGAACCGCCACCAGCGTGGTGGGAACCGTGCCGTCCGGCCAGAGCTCCCGCTCATCGATGGCGAGGACGCCGCCCGCTTCCGCGATCAGCCGGCTTCCCCATGGCTCTGCGACCCACGCGCCGTCCAGCTCGCCCCGGCTGAACAGGGTCAGGATCTCCGCGGGAGCCATGGGCGAGACGGTCACGTCGCCGCCCCGCTCCCGGGTGCGCCAGCCCTCCTGCATGAGCAGGTACCGCAGGGCCGCGTCCTGGCTGTTGCCGATCCCCGGCGTCGCCAGGCGGGTGCCGCGCAGATCGTCCCGGTCGACGTCCGGCCGGAGGACGAGGACCGAACCGCCCGACGCCGCGCCGGCGATCACCCGCAGGGCGTCCCCGTCCGAACGCAGGTACCCCTGAAGCGCCGGGGCCGGACCGATGTAGAGCAGGTCCACCTCCCCGGCGAAGAGCGCCTGAAGCGCCGCCGAACCCGACGTGAAAAGGCGCGGCCGCACCGGGACGCCGAGATGGCGCGCAAACGTCCCTTCGGCCACGCCGAGCACCGCCTGGGCATGGGTGAGGTTGGGCATGTAACCGATGCGGACCTCGCCCGGCGGCGCGCCCGACTGCTCCGACCCCTCCCTGGCGGCCGAGCAGCCGGCGAGCAGAAGCACAACCACGAGTATCGCTAAGCACCTACGCACTGGCGTCTGCGGCCCTCCCCGGTGGCTGGACTTCTGTCTCCTCCACTCTATGGGTGGCTGCGGGGGAAGGTCCTGCACGACGCCCGCACCGGCAGACTTTGGCAAAGGAGGCGCACCATGCGTCGCGGTTCACAGCGTGACTTCACGCAGGGCTCCATTCCCCGCCACATCATCATGTTTTCGCTGCCGCTGTTTGCCGGCAACCTCCTCCAGATGCTCTACAACGTGGTCGACTCCATCTGGGTGGGCCAGGTGATCGGCAAGAACGCCCTCGGGGCCGTGTCGGTCTCCCAGCCCCTGATCTTCGCCCTCATCTCCCTCGTCGTCGGCCTGACGATGGCGACGACCACGCTGGTGGGCCAGTACCGGGGCGCCGGGAAGGAAGAGCTGGTGCAGCGGACCATCGGCACCTCGCTGATCCTGCTGGCGGGCCTCGGCGCGGTGGTGGGGGTGCTGGGCGTCCTCCTCCGCTACCCGCTCCTCCGGATGATCGACACGCCGGAGGAGATCATCCACGATGCCGCCGCCTACCTGGCCATCTTCATGGGAGGCATCCTGTTCCTCTTCCTGTACAACACCCTCGGGGCCATCCTCCGGGGCCTGGGCGACGCCAACACGCCACTGATCGCCCTGGCGATCGCGACGGTCCTCAACATCATCCTGGACGGCATCTTCATCCTGGGGCTGGGTCCTGTTCCCCCGATGGGTGTCCCGGGCGTGGCCATCGCGACGGTGGTGGCCCAGGGCATCAGCGCCATCTGGCTGGCCCGCTGGATCCTGAAGAAGACGGACCTGATCCGGCTCAGCCGGGACTATTGGCGGGTGGACTGGGGGCTGGCCGGGCGCATCTTCCGGATCGGCCTGCCTGCCGGGCTGCAGCAGGCGGTGGTCTCCTTCGGCATGGTGACGGTGACGGCCCTGATCAACAGCTACGGGCCGGACGTCGTGGCTGCCTTCGGCGCGGCCCAGCGGCTGGACCAGGCGGCCTTCCTCCCGTCGATGTCGATGGGTCTGGCGGTTACCTCGGTGGTGGCGCAGAACCTGGGCGCGGGGAAGCTGGACCGGGTCTCGGCCGCGGTCCGCTGGTGCGCCGGCCTGGGCGTGGCCATCACCGGCCTGGTGACGCTGGTGGCGGTCCTGAAGCCGACGATCCTGATCGCCCTGTTCAACCGGGAGCCCGACGTGCTGGCCGCCGGCAGCCTCTACCTGCGGATCAACGGCTGGAGCTACATCTTCTTCGCGCTGGTGTTCGTGCTGGGCGGCGTGATGCGCGGCGCCGGCGACACCATGGCCACGCTGGTGCTCACGATCATCGGCCTGTGGGTGGTGCGGGTGCCCGCCGCCTACCTGCTGGCCCGCTCCTTCGGGATGGGACCGGCCGGCATCTGGACGGGCATCCTGATCTCCGCGATCGCCTCCTTCCTGCTGCACCTGGCGTACTACTCCACCGGCCGCTGGAAGCGGAAGGTGCCGTCCGTCGAGCCGGCAGTGGCCGAGCGGACGTAGGCGGATGGCGGACTCAAGCGCCGGCGCGGCGCGCCCGCAGACACCAAGGCGGCCCTCCCGTCAACGGGGAGGGCCGCTTCGTTGTCGAGTCAATCGGCTACCAGATCACCTGGGGCCGCACCTCGGACTCAAACCGCTCCACGAAGAAGTAGTACACGAGCGGCTGGCCCAGGATGGCGACGAAGAGGGCGCCGACGATGTTCACGATCGGCACGGCGCAGAGCAGCGAGCCGGCGAGGTAGAAGAGCGCCATGATGAGGCCGCCCAGCACGGTCTGGCCGGTCTGGCGCTCCAGAATCCGCAGGCCCTGCTTCACGGCACTGACGACGCCATACCCGTCGTGGATGATCAGGTACGCCGGGTAGATGCCCAGGGTCACAAACGCCGTCGGCAACCACAGCAGGTACACGATCTGACCGATCAAGGGGAAGATGACGACAACCGCACTGACCAGCAGAATGACGCCGTAGATGAGGCCGAGCAGAACCATCTTGCCGGCATAGCGGGTGGCGTAAGACCAGAACGTGGCGAACCCCACATCCTCGCCGCGCCGGTAGGCCACGATGGCGCCGACCAGTCCGGCGCGGACCAGCCCCCCGACCACGAGCCAGGCAACCAGCATCACCACCGCCGCCCCGCCCATGGCCGCGATCACCGTGACAACCAGGCCGAGCCCGTCACCGCCCCCCACGGCGTACATGCTCAGGGCCGACGCACCGGCCGAACCGCCCAGCGCCAGGAGACCCAGCAGCCAGGCAACGATCCCGCCGGCTACGCTGCGCCAGCACCGCCCCCAGGCCCACCAGCGAAAACCGCTGCCAGTCGTGGAAGTAGCGTTGGAAGACCTCTCCCACAGTCAGAACACGAACCTCCTTCGCGTGGTGTGCAGGAGCGCGGGCGGCCCTCCCGTCCACCGGGAGGGCCGTCTCGGTCGTCCTGGCTGCCCATCAGGCCACGAGGCGCGGGCGTACCTCGGACTCGAACCGCTCGGCGAAGAAGTAGATCACCAGCGGCTGACCGAAGATCGCGACCACCAGGGAGCCGATCACCGGAACGAAGCCGATCAGGCCGAAGGCGACCCAGAAGAGCAGCATGATGAGGCCGCCCAGCACGGCCGAGCCGAACTGCGACTTCAGGATCTGGAAGCCCTGGCCCACGGCGCTGCCGACGCCGTACCCGTCGTGGATGACCAGGTAGGCCGGGTAGAGGCCCAGGGTGATCAGGGCCGTCGGCGCCCAGAGCAGGAACACGACCTGCCCGAGGACGGGGATGAGGTTGACGATCGCGCTGACCAGGATGATCAGGAAGAAAATGAGACCGATGAGGATCATCTTGCCGAAGTAGCGGGTGGCATAGGACCAGAACGTACCCAGCCCCACATCCTCGCCCCGGCGGTAGGCGACGATGGCGCCCATGATGCCGCCGTTGGCCATGCCCGAGGCCACGACGCCGAGGACGAGCGCGATCACGGCGAACCCACCCATGGCCCCCAGCATGCCGAAGATCTGGCCGGGACCGATGTCGAGCCCCAGGTACTCCATGCGCATGATCGACACGAGTGCGGGACCCATCATCAAAAGACCGAGGACCGTGGCGATGAGACCGGCGGCGAGCTCCACCAGCAGGGCGCCGAGGCCCACCAGCGCAAACTTCTGCCAGTCGTTGAAGTAGCGCTGGAAGATCTGCCCTACGTTCACATCTCAAACCTCCTCTGTGCGGTGTGCGGGAGCGCCGGAAGCGGCTTCCCGTAGATTAGGATCCTGGCGGGCCCTAGAATGGTTCGACCTAAATTGGCTAATTTTCCTGCTGATAGGAGAGCAGTTGCGAAAGGGTGACCAGCCGGATCCCCCGCGCCTCCAGTTCGGGCAGCACCTCCGCCAGCGCGGCAGCGGTGCCCTCCCGGCCGACGCCCACATGGCCGATCCCGATGGCGGCGCCGTGGGTCTCCGCCCACTCGGCCAGCTTGTAGAGCTGGGCGGCCACCACCTCCTCGCCGTTCTCGTGGTCGAGGAACAGCGAACGCTGCATGCAGGGGACGCCCATCTCCACCGCCGTCCGCGGCACAACCGTGTTCTCGGTGGTCATGCTGTCGAGGATGTACTTCCCATGCCGGCGGGCCACCTCCAGCACCGCCCGGACCACGCGCTCGTCCTGCGTGGCCACCGTGCCCATGTGGTTGTTCATGCCCCGGGCCTCCGGCACGGCGGCCAGCCACTCCGAGACCAGCTGCTGGATCTCCTCGTCCGACTGTCGGGAGGAGATGGGCCGGCCCACGTACCACTGGGGATCCACCTCTCCCGCGTCCATGGGCAAGTGCAGGATGACCTCGTGTCCGAGGGCGGCGATGCGCCGGGCCAGCGCCCCGGCGTCGGGCCGGTCAGGCAGGATCGCGAAGGTGAGCGGGTACGGCAGCCGCAGCATCTCCTCCAGCCCCGGCGCCCCGGTCGTCAGGTCGTCGATGACGATCGCCAGCAGGGGAGGCTGCCCGGGAACCGGGCGCGCGTTGCAGAAGACGGAGCCGTATCCGTCCTGCGGCGCGAACGCGGCGACCACCGCCGGCCCCGTCCGGAGCAGCAGGACCGCCGCGAACATGAACAGCACCCACGCCACCTGTGCCCTCTGCACGTGCCTCCCTCCCTCATGTGGAAGAGGTATGCGCGGACGGGCCGCCTATGACCGATCGCACCCGATCCGGCCGCTCCCGATCCGGCCGCTCCCGATCCGACAGCTCCCGATCCGATAGCTCCCGATCCGACAGCTCCCGATCCGACAGCTCCCGATCCGACAGCTCCCGATCCGGCCGCCCCAATCCGGCCGCCCCGATCCGGACGCCCCGATCCGGATGCCCCCGATCCAGCTGCTCCCGATCCGGCCGCTCCCGATCCGACCGCTCCCGGTCCGGCCGGGGAAGCGGCACGGGAAGGCTGCCGCGCGGGCTCCGCCGTCGGCCCGCTTGCAAGGGGCTGCGCCCCGGCGGTAAACTGGGATCCGGGAGCCGTGTTGAAGGCAGGAACGGGGCTGCCCCGAAGGGGCAGCCCCGCTGTTGCGACCCGCAACCTTCCGTGGGAGGAATGTCTACGTCCGTGGATACAGGCTGGAAACGGAACGTCGTGTTGTTCCTCGGCAGCCAGACGCTCTCCCTGCTCGGCACGTCGCTGGTACAGTACGCGATCTTCTGGTACATCACCCTGACCACGCAATCCGGCGCCGCGATGACCGTCTACATCATCTGCGGTTTCCTGCCCACCTTTTTCCTTTCCCCGTTCGCCGGGGTGTGGGCGGACCGGTTCAGCCGCAGGCGGCTCATCGCCGCGTCGGACGCCGCCATCGCCGCGGCGACGCTGGTGCTCGCCCTGCTCTTCATGGCCGGGTATGACTCCCTGTGGCTGCTGTACGTGATGGCGGCCGTCCGGGCGGCGGGCAGCGGGGTGCAGGGCCCGGCCGTGAGCGCCCTCATTCCCGACATCGTCCCGCAGGAGCAGCTGACCCGCGTCAACGGCGCCAACAGCAGCATCCAGGCCATCGTGACCCTGGTGTCTCCCATGCTGAGCGGCGCCCTGTTCTCCCAGGCGCCCCTCGCGGCGATCTTCCTCATCGACGTGGCGACAGCCGCCGCCGCCATCGCGATCCTGCTGGCCCTGGTGCGCACCCCTGTCCATGCGAAGGCTCGGGAGGCGCAGGCCACAAGCTACTTCGCCGACCTGGCCGAAGGCTTCCGCTACATCGCCGGCCAGGCGTACATCAAGGCCTTCTTCGCCTTCTGCGCGCTGTTCTTCGTGTTGTCCGCCCCCGTCTCGTTCCTGACGCCCCTCCAGGTGGCGCGCACCTTCGGCGACGACATCTGGTATCTGACGGCCATCGAGGTGGGGTTCTCGGTGGGAATGATCCTGGGCGGGGCCCTCACCGCCGCGTGGGGCGGATTGCGAAACCGTGTGCACACCATGGCCCTGGCGACGCTGCTGTTCGGAGCGTGCACCTTCGCCCTCGGCGTGGTCCGGGACTTCCGGGTCTACCTGGCCATCATGGGGCTGAGCGGTATCACGATGCCGCTGTTCAACACGCCGGCCACGGTGCTCCTGCAGGAGAACGTGGACGAGAACATGCTGGGCCGGGTCTTCGGCGTGATGAACATGCTCGCCAGCGCGATGATGCCCCTGGGCATGCTGGTCTTCGGTCCGCTGGCCGATCTCATCCGCATCGAGGCCATGCTGGTGGCAACCGGCATCCTGATGGCCCTGCAGGGGGTGCTTCTCCTGAGCAACCGGGTCCTGGTGCGCGCAGGAGTCCGGGCGACCTGAGCCGCCCGGACTCCTGCTTTTTCCTGGGCCCGTCTGCCCAGGCGTATTCGGCCGCCTTACGGGCGCCACAGCAGCGTGGCCGCCGGACGAGCCGCGGCCGCGCCCGGCTCGCGCCGGATCAGCCGCCGTAGAACCAGCCGGTGTCCCACATCTCGAGCACCTTGGCCTCGGGGTCGTACAGGTGCACCGCCACAACCTCCATCACGAAGACGGTGTGGTCGCCGCCCGCATACGAATGGACCACCTTGGCCTCGAACGCCGCGGGAACGCCCTGCAGCAGCGGCGCCCCGGTCTCGCCGGGGGTGAACGGCACGCCGTTGAGCGTGTTCCCCTCCAGCTGGGTCGGCCGGAAGAAGGTCTCCGCCATCCCCTTCTGGTCGGCGCCCAGGATGTTCACCGCGACCGTCGCCCCCTGGCTCAGCAGCGCGTGCAGGCCGCTGTCGGCCTTCACGGCCATCATCACCAGGGGCGGCTGGAACGAGGCCTGGGACAGCCAGTTGACGGTCGCCGCCGCGGCCTGGTCGCCCTGCTTGGCGGTGGCGACGTAGAGGCCGTACGTGAGCTTCCGCAGGACCTGCTTCTTCACCTGTGCATCCATACGACGGGTACCCCCAGTTCGAACATACTTCTTAAACATTGTCGTTGCCTGTCCGCACCGGGATACGGAAGCGCCCCCCGCCCAAACTAGAGGAAGGTTCAACACACCGACAGGAGGGCCGAGGATGCCAGAGAAGCTTCAGCTTCCCCAATCGCCGGCGGGACAGCTCACCGCCACCATGACCAACCTGGCCAACTTCCAGGGCCAGTTCAACATGGACAAGTCCGGCTACAACCCGAACATGCCGGGGCACGGCACCAACCACTCCATGATCACCCGGCAACAGCCGCGCACGGTGAAGAAGGTGGGCGCCGGCATCGGGCTCCCTTACGAGGTGCGGCTCGAGATGGCGCTGCAGCTGGATGACCACCAGTGCGCGCTGAACGTGGCGCTCCACCAGTACCGCAAGCACCACTGGCTCACCGAGGGCGCAGAGGCGTTCCACAGCCTGCACCACCTGCTGGACGAGCACATCGAGAAGACCTCCAAGCACATCGACGACATCGGCGAGCGGGTGGCCCGCCTGGGCGGCGTTCCCACGGCTCATCCGGTGACCCAGCACGAGCTCTCGTACATCAAGCACGAGGTTGAGGGCCGCCACTCCATGCGTGACTTCCTGCGCAACGACCTGGAGCACGAACTGAAGATCCAGGAGATGCTGCGCAAAACGATCAAGCGGGCCCACGAACTCGGCGACTGGGGCACGGTGGAGGTGCTGGAGGACATCCTGGTCGAGCGGGAGGACCTGGCGTACCACCTCTACAGCGTGCTGGAGGACGACACGCTGGTGCGCGGCATGACCCACCTGCTCGACGGGAACTACGACATGGCCGGCGACCGCCCGATGCCGCCTGACAGCAAGCTCCAGTGAGCGGGAGAACGCACCGGTGTCCTGCCCACGTCCCGAGCAGTGAAGTCCACACAGGTCTTGACGGGCAACCGCGATCGTAGTATCTTGATGGCAAGAGCGTTATGCTCAACAGAGCATAACGGATCAGCGGGCACCCCTAGCCACCCCAGGGGTGCCCGCTAACTTTTGTGCGAACCCGGCGGATCGGCCTGTGTCCAGGCCGCGCGTCACCCGATCCGGCCGGGGGTCTCAGAACGTCCCCGGCGGTCGGTAGATCTCCTCCGGGTAGCGCAGGGGTTCGTCGAAGGTGAGGTAGTCGATGTTCACCATGAGGATCACGTAGCGCATGCCGGTCTGGGGATCGCTCAGCACGACGTGATCCCGCGCCGCGTTCTCCACCTGTCCCCGGAAGACCCGGGCGGCCCATTCCGGGTTGTTGTCGTAGGTGGCGTAGACCGTCGCCGTCTTGCCCCGGTTCATCCGCAGGATGTTCTCCACGTAGCTTTGCTCCTGCGGGATCATGACCTGGCCGCCGTAAACTAGTTCCGGCGGCGCGCCCGGCGGCATCATCATCTGCGGCGACGTCATCGGCGGCATCATCCCCGGCGTCGTCCCCGGCGTCATCCCCGGCACCATCCCCGGCGTTATCCCCGGCATCATCCCCGGCATCATCCCCGGCATCATCCCCGGCATCATCCCCGGCATCATCCCCGGCATCATCCCTGGCGTCATCTGGGGCATCACCGGCCAGCCGGGCCGGCCGTAAGGCATCATCGGCTTGCTCATCGGGCCGGGTCCGCCCATCGGCGCCATCCCGCCCCATGGCATCATCTCGCCCATCGGCACCATCTCGCTCAGAACCATCCACCTCGCCTACGAAAAGACCCGTGGGCACGCCTGGGCATCCGCCAGGTAGAAGCAGTGGTTCTTGTACTGGCCGGCCAGCGGCCTGCCCCACCAGGTAGCCGGGCACGCCTGACCCGGTGGCCGGAAGAACCAGAGCGCATACGTGGCCGGATGCTGCTGCTCCCCCCTGGCGTTGCGCTCCGCCAGGCGGATGTCGCGCTCACGGGCGCCCTGCCAGAAGTAGGGCTTGCACACCGCCTCAAACCCGGTTCGGCACTCGGTGGCCAGGTCTCGGTTGATGATGTCCCGCACCGAGCGCAGCCCCTGAAACTCACCGCAGTTGGCGTAGACGCGATTGGTGATGACGTTTCCGACCATGAGCATGCCGAGGTCGCCTTCGCCCTCGGCCTCAGCCCGCATCAGCCGCGCCATCAGTTCCAGGTCTTCCCTCGTGGTCTTGATGCGGCCGATCGCAGGTCCCTCCCTCGCATGGGCGTGTGCATTATGGTATGTCGCGGGGGACCCGGGGGGTGAATGCGTCAGCCCGACGCCTTGGGCAGGCGTCAGGCTCAACAGGTTGTGGCTGTTGCAGGTCGGGCAGCCGATCGAGCGCGGCGGCCGCGTCGGAGGTGCGCTTGATCAGCCGCCTCACCCACCGGTAGGCTTCCTGCCGGCTAACCACATCCGCTCCGTGGCGCAACCCTCCCTTTCCCCAGCGGGGCGGGAGCCAGGACCGGAGGGCGGTTAATGAACGGTTACCCCCGCAGAAAATAAGGGCGGCCAGGCCGATGTTCGCCCACACCCCTCGGCTGTCCACCTTCGTCTACTGAGTAATCACGATCCATTCGCCCGGAGCCTGACGCAAAAAGGAGGTCGATCGCCCTGACCGCCAAGCCCAACCGGCTCATCCACGAGGCGTCACCCTACCTGCAGCAGCACGCCTACAACCCAGTCGACTGGTATCCCTGGGGTCCGGAAGCGCTGGAGCGCGCCAAGCGGGAGGATAAGCCGATCTTCCTGAGCATCGGCTACAGCAGCTGTCACTGGTGCCACGTGATGGAGCGGGAGTCCTTCGCCGACCCCGAGACCGCGGAGATCATGAACCGGCACTTCGTCTGTATCAAGGTGGACCGCGAGGAGCGGCCGGATCTGGATGACATCTACCAGACCATCTGCCAGCTGGTCACCCGGTCCGGGGGCTGGCCGCTCTCCGTGTGGCTGACCCCGGAGCAAAAGCCGTTCTACGTGGGCACCTACTTCCCGCCTGTCGAACGGTACGGCCGTCCGGGCTTCCGGCAGGTGCTCCTCGCCCTTGCCCAGGCGTGGCGGGAAAAGCGCCAGGAGGTCGAGAAGGTCGCCGAAAGCTGGGCCCGGGGCATCGCCCAGACGGACGAGCTGCTGCCCCCCGCAGGGCCGATGCCGGATCACCGGCTCGTCGCCGACGCCGCCCGCGCGCTCGCGGAACGCATCGACCGGCAGCACGGGGGCTTCGGCGGCGCACCCAAGTTCCCCAACACGATGGCCTTGGATCTCATGCTGCGTCACTGGAAGGCCACCGGCGACGACCTCTTCCTGCACCTCGTCACGCTCACGCTGCGCAAGATGGCCGAGGGCGGCATCTACGACCAACTGGGCGGGGGCTTCCACCGCTACTCGGTGGACGCCCGCTGGGCCGTGCCGCACTTCGAGAAGATGCTCTACGACAACGCGCTGCTGCCCGCGGTCTACCTGGCGGCCTGGCAAGCCACCGGCGAGCCCCTGTTCCGGCGGATCGTCGAGGAGACCCTGGACTACGTCCTCCGGGAGATGACCCACCCCGAGGGCGGCTTTTTCAGCACGACCGACGCCGACTCCGAGGGTGAGGAAGGACGGTACTACGTCTGGGATCCCCGGGAGGTGACGGCCGTCCTCGGGCCGGATCTGGGTGCGCTTATCTGCCGCCACTACGGCGTGACTGAGGCGGGCAACTTCGAGCGGACCGGCAAGACGGTGCTGCACATCGCCGAGCCGGCCGCAGACCTGGCCAGCAGCCTGGGCCTTCCGGTGGAGGAAGTGGAACGGCGGCTGGCGGAGGGACGGCGAAGGCTGCTGGAGGCCCGCTCCCGGCGTGTTCCGCCGTTTCGCGATGAGAAGATCCTCGCCGGCTGGAACGGGCTGATGATCTCGGCCCTGGCCAGGGCGGGACGCATCCTCCGGCGGCCGGACTATGCGGAGGCGGCCCGACGCGCCGCCACGTTCGTGCTGGACCGCCTGGCTGATGGCGAGGGCGGG
Source organism: Symbiobacterium thermophilum IAM 14863 (assembly GCF_000009905.1). Classification (GTDB taxonomy): domain Bacteria; phylum Bacillota; class Sulfobacillia; order Symbiobacteriales; family Symbiobacteriaceae; genus Symbiobacterium; species Symbiobacterium thermophilum. The sequence continues at coordinate 974,323 of NC_006177.1, read as the reverse complement.
CTGCTGCGCCGGTACAAGGACGGGCATGCCGGCATTCCCGGCTACCTGGAGGACCACGCCTTCATGGCCGCGGGCCTGATCGACCTGTACGAGTGCACCTTCGACGAGCGCTTCCTCCAGGAGGCCATGCGACTGACCGAGGAGACGCTTCGCCGCTTCTACGACGGCTCGGGCTCGTTCCACCTCACGCAGTCCGGGGCCGAACCGCTGATCCACCGCCCGCGGGACACCACGGACCAGTCGGTCCCCTCTGGCGCGGCAGTGGCGGTCGTGAACCTGCTGCGGCTGCAGCCGTATCGCCGGGATGATCGCTTCCGGGAGGTAGCCGACACCGCTTTCCGCGCCCACCGAGACCTGATGGCCCGGGTCCCCGGCGCCACGGCCACCTTGCTGCAGGCACTTGATCTCTACCTGGACGGCCCCACGGAGGTGACACTGGTCGGCGACCCGCCCGAGGCCTGGCTGGAAGCGCTGGGCCGCCGGTACGAGCCGAACCTGGTGCTAACCCGGATCGAAGCGCCGCGGGACGACGCGCCCATCTGGGCCGGGAAGGCCGCCGGAACTGGCCCGGTCGCCTACGTCTGCCGCAACTTCGCCTGCTCGCCGCCGGCCACCACATGGGAGGAGTTGGCCCACCACCTGGGGGGAGCGTGATGGCCACGGCCTGGGATGCGTTTCTCCGGCGCCCGCCGACATGAGACCCGGATGACGAGCCGGCCTGGTGCGCCACTACCGGCCCAGGCGCGGGCTGGTCTGTGCTCCAAGCGAGTACCGGACCTAATCCGGGTTGACGCCTCGCCTCCGGCGGTGGCCCACTCGAGCCACACCTGACCCGGGCCGAACTCCCCCCGCCTGTTCTGTGACCGCGGTGTCCGCGAAAGCATACACTCCAATGATGGATCGTGCCTATGACCTGGGAAGGAGGTGGCCCGCGTGCTCTACGGGTCCAAGTTTCCGGCCACCAAGATCTCCGGATTTTCCAAGTTCGTCCCCAGCTATTACTTCAAGATCCTCCCGTGGGGATGGGCCAAATACGGGATTTAGAATCACCGGGGCTCGCCTGTGCGCAGTTCGATCTGGCCAGGCGGCCCCCCATTCTGTTTCCCGTCCGCATGTGCGGGACCAACACATTCGGCGAGCGTTTCGAGTCGAAGCTGGCCCGCGGGTTGCTTAACTCGGCTGTCCGGGGCACTCCCATGTCGACTTGCGCTGCGTTTCGACTTGACGTAGCCGGTGCAAGTCCAACTCCGGCGGTCACGGAAGAAGGCGATGGGCCCGACCGCTTTCCAGCCCCAGCCCCTACGCTCACCTGGAACCTGGCCAACGCCCCAGCACGCACTGTGCACGACACCTGCTGAGGTACATCCGAGGCACGCTGGAGGACGAACCGGCTTGGCGCCGGTGTTTTTCGCGTTGGGACCGACGGCCAAGTGAGACTTGAACGGCTGCGGCGACGTTCAGCTTGATCATGGGCACCGTATGACACCTCATGACGTTTGGGCGCCGCTACGGCAACGCCGCGGCGATACCGCAACCCCCTGCCGCGCCAGACCTCGCACTCGAATGGAACACGGCGCCGGTGCCCCGGGACCGCGGCAACCGCCATCACGTGCATCCCCCGACGGCACACACCTGCGCCGTCTCCCTGGCAACGGTTCCGTGACGGCCGGTTTCTGACGTGGGCAGAGTGCGAACGTGCAAGACCATCGGGTGCGAGTTACTCTGCAGCAACGGCCGCCCG